>SKMO01000183.1 GCA_007121025.1 Bacillota bacterium
AATCCGGCCAATTTTATCGTCCGCATTGGCACCCTGTTCCGTGATCTGGTTGAACAGGCCGGCGGTTACAGCGAAGAGGATTTCCGCCTGATCGGCGGCGGCCCCATGACCGGGAAAGCCCTGTTCACAGATGAAGTCCCGGTCATCAAAGGCACCTCTGCTGTTTTGGCCCTTAAAAACATTGCGCGAAACCGGACCGAACGAAAGTGTGTCCGGTGCGCCAAATGTATTGACACCTGCCCGGTGTTCATTCATCCCACCCGGCTGGCGACTTTGGCCAAACGCAATGATTTTTCTGCCTTGGAGCACGAAGAGCACATCATGCTGTGTATTGAATGTGGCTCTTGCTCCTACGTCTGTCCGTCCAACATTCCTCTTCTGGAGTGGATCCGCCGGGGCAAACAAGGCGTCGTCACCAAGGAGACCATCTAGAAAGGAAGGAAGAAACCATGGAAAATGAAAAACTGCTCACAGTGTCTTCCTCTCCTCATATCCACAGTGGGAACAATATCACCACCGCCATGAGAGATGTTGCACTGGCACTGATGCCAGCCACCATACTGAGCATCGTGTATTTTGGATTCTATGCAGTGGCCATCGTTCTGACCGCTGTTGTGACGGCTGTCGTTTCAGAGTATGTTTGTCAGCGCGTTCGCAAAACCGACATCACAATTGATGACTGGAGTGCCGCACTGACCGGGCTGTTTGTTGCCCTGCTGTGTCCGCCGACTGTTCCGCTGTGGGTGGTGGCCATCGGATCGGCTTCAGCCATTGTCATTGGAAAACAACTGTTCGGAGGGCTGGGGAACAATCTGTTTAATCCGGCCCTGATCGGCCGGGCTGTGATCGGAGCCTCCTGGCCTGTGGCCATGTCCGGCTGGGTCCGCCCCTTTGACGGGGTCTCCTCGGCCACTCCCCTGGCGTTGCTGACCGAGTATGCAGGTGGTGGAATGTTCCCCACCGCGGCATCCCCCATGGCGGGCGACTGGCTCAGCACCCTGATGGCCAATGTGCCTCCCCTGTCGGCACTGTTTCTTGGAAACATCGCCGGCTCCCTGGGTGAGACCAGCGCTGCAGCCCTGCTGCTTGGAGGCATCTACCTGATCTACAAAAATCACATCGACTGGAAGATCCCCGTGCTTTACATCGGCACTGTGTTTGTCCTGATGTTCATCTTTAACCGGGGCACAGATCCCCTGTGGCATGCCACCTACCACGTGCTGGCTGGAGGGCTGATGCTTGGCGCCTTCTACATGGCCACCGACTGGGTCAGCAGCCCCATTACAAAGCATGGCCGAATCATCTACGCTCTGGGACTGGGGTTGTTCACCTTTCTGATCCGCCGGGGTTGGGGCTTCCCGGAAGGGGTCCTCTACTCGATTCTGATCATGAACATGATCACGCCAATGATCGACCGTTACACCAAAGGTCGTGTATTCGGGGCGGTGAAGAAAAATGGATAAAAACATCATCAAGCTCGGATTGTTTCTCATGCTGGTGGCCGGACTGGCCGCCCTGCTGTTGTCCAACCTGAATGCACTGACTCAACCCATCATTGCACAGAACCAGGCCCGGGAAGCCCAGTTGCGTATGCAGGAAGTCTACCCGGATGCGGACAGCTTTGAGCTCGACGCGACATTTGACAGCGGAGACATCCAGGAGATTCAACTGGCCCTGAGAGGTGACACAGCGGTCGGCGCTGTCTATACGGTCTCCCTGTACGGTTATGACGGGAAAATCACCTTGTTGGCCGGTTTTGACATGGAGACCCAAGTGGTGACAGGCGTACGGATCCTGAGCCATACCGAGACCCCCGGACTGGGCGCCAACATCACACAGGAGTCCTTCCTGGAGCGTTTTGAGGGGGCCCCTGCCGACACATCGCTGGAAGTGGTCAAGACTCCTGCCAGTGAGGATTCTCAGATTCAGGCTGTCACTGCAGCCACTGTTTCTTCGAACGCCGTCGCCAACGGTGTCAACACCGCCCGGGAGCATTTCATCGGGAATTATTTGACGGAGGTGGACTGATGAACAACCGACAAGAATTCACCAAAGGCATCCTGCGCGAAAACCCCATCCTGGTTCTTCTGCTGGGAATGTGTCCGATGCTGGCTGTGACCACCGCTGTTGAAAACGCCCTGGGAATGGGCCTTTCGGTGATCGCTGTATTGACTGCATCAAATATTGTGGTTTCCCTGCTGCGGCGGATCATCCCGTCTGCCATCAGGATCCCAAGCTACATTGTGATCATCGCGACGTTCGTGACCATGATCGAGATGGCCATGCACGCCTTTTTCCCGGACATCTTCCGGGCCCTTGGCATATACCTCCCCCTGATTGTGGTCAACTGCATCATTCTTGGCCGGGCAGAGTCCTTTGCCAACCGCAACTCAGTTGGACGATCCATTCTGGACGCACTGGGTATGGGTGTGGGCTTCACCCTCTCGCTTCTGTTGCTGGCCACTGTCCGGGAAGTCCTGGGTTCCGGTTCGTTTCTGGGCATTTCCCTGTTCGGCGCCAACTTCCAGCCCATGCTGGTCATGATCCTGCCTCCCGGAGCGTTCCTCGCTTTGGGCATCATCCTGGGAATCGTCAACTACATCAAGCAAAACAGAGCGTTAAAGGAGGCGAGATAAATGCTGGTGGATTACTTTAGTCTGATCGTCGGTGCCATGCTGGTGCAAAACATCGTGCTGGCACAGTTTCTGGGCATCTGTCCGTTTCTGGGTGTGTCAAAGAAAATCTCCTCTGCTGTTGGAATGGGCATGGCAGTGCTTTTCGTTATGACTCTGGCCTCAATCATCAGCTGGCTGGTCTATCACCTGGTGCTCCTTCCCAGAGGACTGGAATACCTGAACACCATCGCATTCATTCTGGTGATCGCTTCTCTCGTTCAGTTTGTTGAAATGGTTGTGCGAAAGTTCAGTCCCAAACTGTACAAGGCCCTGGGGGTTTATCTACCCCTGATCACCACCAATTGTGCCGTCCTCGGTGTCGCCCTGCTCAATGTCCAAAACCAGTACAATTTTCTGGAAACCGTGCTAAGCGGTGTGGCCAACGCCGTCGGCTTTATGCTGGCACTGGTGCTCTTTGCCGGCCTGCGGGAACGCGTTGATGAAATGGATGTCCCCAAGGCCCTTGAAGGAACCCCGATCTCCCTGATCATTGCCAGCATGATGAGCATCGCTTTTCTGGGCTTTGGCGGACTGGTGTAAGGAGGACGAACCATGTTAGAATCGATTTATTCCCTGGCGGGGCTGGGCCTGTTGTTCGGTGTCGTCCTGGGAATTGCCAACAAAAAACTCCATGTGGAGAATGATCCGAAAGTCGATGAGATTCTGGAAGCACTGCCCGGTACGAACTGCGGTGCCTGTGGCTATGCCGGTTGTGCCGGCTGTGCTGAAGCCATCGCAGACGGAAAGGCTGAAGTATCCGCCTGTATCCCCGGTGGTGCTGCTGTATCCGCTCAGGTGGCATCCATTATGGGCGTTGATGACTCCGGTGGCAGCGAACCCATGATTGCCCGGATCGTCTGTCAGGGCACCGACAAAACGGCTCTTAGACAGTACCAGTACGATGGCATTCCCAACTGCAAAGTGGCCGCCAATATTTTTGGGGGAACAAAAAAATGCTCCTATGGCTGCTTTGGCCTGGGCACCTGCTCACAGGTCTGTCCGTTTGATGCCATCACAATGACCGCGGATGGCTATCCGGACGTTGACATTGCCAAGTGTACAGGCTGTGGCATCTGTGTACGCAACTGCCCCCAGAGCATCATCCGTCTGAGCAAAGCCTATCAACGGGTGTTCGTCAGCTGTTCGAACCCCGACAAAGCCAAAGAGGCCAAAAGCGTCTGCTCTGTGGCCTGCATCAAATGCAAGCGCTGTGAAAAAGCCTGTCCTTTTGACTGCATCAAAGTCCAACCCTGGGGAACGGGAACCATTGCCCGGATTGATGATGCGATCTGCACCAACTGTGGTGCCTGTGCTGACGTCTGTCCGACCCATTGCATTCAAATAATTGAGCCGCTGGATTCTGCCTTTGACAGCCCGGTTGTCAGGATCAACGAGCCGGAGTCCCTTCCCG
Source organism: Bacillota bacterium (assembly GCA_007121025.1). Lineage (GTDB taxonomy): Bacteria > Bacillota > TC1 > TC1 > UBA5767 > SKMO01. Next base: position 4,087 of record SKMO01000183.1, read on the forward strand.
GATGCGCAGGTTGCAACGCCTGTGGGTAAGATCAAGTACATTGTGGCCACAGGTCTGATCATCGCTTTGTCCGTCGTGGCCTTTTTCCATGAACGGGAAGCCACCCGGGAAGCTTTCATGATGGACACCATCGTCAATATACGCGCGTTTCATCGCAGTGAAAATGTCGCTGGGGATGCAATCCGTGTGACGCTGGCCCAAATGCAAACCGTCTCAAACACTCTGGACCGCTATCTTGATCCACAGGTCAGCGAAGTCTCCCGGATCAACAGTCAGGCCGGGCTGGACCCGGTTGAGATTACCGGTGACACGCTGTCGGTTCTTGAAACGTCCCTCCAGGTTGCCCGTTTCACCGGTGGTGCTTTTGATCCAACCATCGGTCCACTGGTAGATCTCTGGGAAGCATCCCGGGAGCGCGACCGGCTGCCATCGCAAACCGAACTGCAGGCCGCTCTCTCCAGTGTAGACTTCAATCAACTGATCCTTGATCCCGATGGCTTCACAGCCTTTCTG
>SKMO01000043.1 GCA_007121025.1 Bacillota bacterium
GGCTTCCTTCAGATTCCACCTCACGATGGACACCCTTGCCTTAAGCTAACGGTTGGCACGACCAACCCCCGTATCGGACTTTCACCGACTAGCATGCGCCCATGCCGGGCACACAACAAAAGAAAGACAGACGCCAGTCTGCCTTTCTTATGACCGTCCAATTATTCATGCCTGCGGGCGTATGACCAACTGGTCGTTTTCCACCGCGATGGTCACCGTGGAGTCTTCGGTCACCTGCCCGCTGATCAATGCACGGGCCAATGCTGTTTCGAGATACCGCTGGATATAGCGCCGAAGGGGCCGGGCACCGAAAACCCGGTCGTACCCTTTTGCTCCGATAAAGGTCACCGTCTCCTCGGGGACCTCCAGGCGAATGCGCCGGTCCGCCAGTCTGGTTTCCAGTTCTGTCAGCATCAGCCGGACGATCCGGTTGATCTCAGACTGCAGCAGCGGTTTGAAGAAGATGATTTCGTCCAGCCGGTTCAGAAACTCCGGACGAAACTGCTCCCGCATGTCCAGAAAGATGCGGTCTTTCACCTGTTGAGGGATGTCATCACCGGTACTGTCTTCCAACAGATACCGGGACCCGATGTTCGAAGTCATGATGATGATGGTATTCTTGAAATCCACAGTCCGGCCCTGGTTGTCCGTCAGCCTGCCATCATCAAGAATCTGCAGAAGGATGTTAAACACATCCGGATGGGCCTTTTCAATTTCGTCAAACAGAAGCACTGAATAGGGTTTGCGACGGACAGCTTCTGTCAACTGCCCTCCTTCTTCATAACCCACGTACCCCGGAGGAGCCCCCACCAGCCGGGACACCGAGTGCTTTTCCATGTACTCTGACATGTCGATCCGGACCATATTGTCCACCGAATCGAAGAGGTTGAGGGCCAGGGTTTTGGCCAACTCGGTTTTTCCCACACCGGTCGGTCCGAGAAAGATAAAGGAACCGATGGGCTTGCCCGGATCCTTGATGCCCGCCCGGGCCCGCAGGATGGCGTCAGCCACCAGGTCCACGGCTTCATCCTGTCCGACGATCCGTTCATGCAGAATCTCCGGAAGCTTCAACAGTTTTTCCCGTTCTCCTTCCATCAGGCGGCTGAGCGGAATCCCAGTCCATCGGGAAATGATCTGTGCGATCTCCTCTTCGTCCACTTCCTCCTTGAGAATCTCAGTCCCTTTTTTCTCCGCCTCTTCGGCCTCCTTCAGTTTGCGCTCCAGTTCCGGCAGACGGCCATACCGCAGTTCGGCTGCCCGTTCCAAATCGTACTCTCTCTGGGCCCGTTCGATCTCCTGGCTCACTGCCTCCATCTGTCGGCGGACTTCCTTGACCCCGTCGATGGCCTGTTTTTCATTTTCCCACTGGGCCACCAGGGACTGGTATCCCTCCCGGATGTCTGCCAGTTCCCGCTGAAGTTCTTCAAGTCTTCGACGGCTGGCTTCGTCCTTCTCCTTTTTGAGTGCAGCTTCTTCGATTTCCAGTTGCATGATCCGCCGGTTGATTCCATCGATCTCTGCCGGCATGGAATTGAGTTCTGTCTTGATCAGAGCACAGGCTTCATCCACCAGATCAATGGCCTTGTCCGGCAGAAACCGGTCCGTGATGTACCGGTGGCTGAGGACAGCCGCACTGACCAGAGCGTTGTCCTGAATCTTCACGCCATGAAAAACTTCAAAGCGGTCCTTCAATCCCCGCAGGATGGAAATGGTGTCCTCCACATCCGGTTCTTCCACCAGGACGGGCTGGAAACGTCGCTCAAGCGCCTTGTCCTTTTCGATGTGCTTGCGGTATTCCTCCAATGTGGTCGCACCAATGCAATGCAGTTCTCCCCGTGCCAGCATGGGCTTTAACATGTTGCCTGCGTCCATGCTCCCCTCTGCTTTTCCGGCTCCGACAATGGTGTGCAGTTCGTCGATGAACAGAATGATCTCCCCATCCGACTCTTTCACTTCTTTCAGGACAGCCTTCAGCCGTTCCTCAAATTCACCCCGGAATTTCGCGCCGGCCAGCAGAGCGCCCATGTCAAGCGAAAAGATCCGTTTGTTCTGCAGGCCATCCGGCACGTCTCCCCGAACGATCCTGTGGGCCAATCCTTCAGCGATGGCCGTTTTCCCAACACCGGGCTCACCGATCAGGACCGGGTTGTTTTTGGTTTTTCTGGATAGAATCCTGATCACCCGACGGATTTCTTCATCGCGCCCGATGACCGGATCCAACTTGTTTTCCCGGGCTTCGCGGACCAGATCATGCCCATATTTCTGGAGCGCCTCGTAGGTGGCCTCCGGATTGTCCGACACCACCCTCTGATTGCCCCGAATCAGGGCCATGGCGCGCAGGAATTCTGTCCGGTCAACCGAAAACGCACCCATCAGCTTTTTGAGTTCGCCCTCAGCTTCCTTCAGGATCCCCAGAAACAGGTGCTCAATCGATACGTATTCATCTTTCAGGGCCTGGGCTTCTGTTTCCGCCTGCATCAGTGCCCTGTTCAGTTCTCTGCTCACATAAATCTTCCCGGCTTCCACGCCCGGACCTGAGACTCTGGGCCTGCGTTCAAGGAGCTTCACCAGTTCCCGCCGAAACCCCTCGACATCTTTGTTCATTTTGACAAAAAAGCGTCCCAGAAGACCCTCTTCCTGCTCGAGCATGGCGAGCAGCAGGTGTTCCGGAGCGGTTTCCGCATGGCCATAGCTCATGGCGGAACTCTGTGCCTTTTCCATGGCCTCCAGAGCTTTTTGTGTCAGTTTATTCAGGTTCATGGCAAACCCTCCCTTCTTCTCCCATTATAGACGCTTCGGTTTCGTTGGTCAATATTGGTCAGATTTTTTTCACTCTCCCCTGCCCCGGCGTCCTGTTCGGCGCCGAACAGGTCTTCCACCGTCGTTCCCAGAGCTCAGGCCAGCCTTATCCCCATGAGAACATTCGGCGTCCTGTGCCCCTGTTCGATCCGGGTATAGGCAGCCCGGTGCAAACCAACGGTCAGCGCCCGAGCGTCCTTGGTCAACCCCCGTTTTCGACGCAACCTGCGCATTTCCATTCTCATCTGATTGCCTCCCCCCTCCCATTTTCGTGCTCTGTTTACTCGCATTGGTCCACTTTCCTGCCTTCAGTCATGCATTTACACCTTTTCCGCAGCTGATTGTCACCCCTGTTTCAAAGGAGACTTTGGAACAGGGGGAGGGTGACAGATGAGCACATTGGCCCCAAAAACCAAAGAGCTGCACAAACAGCAGGACCTGACCCAGACAGATCTGGCACAAGCCCTTCATCTCTGACACGCTCAACTGTCGCCAAACTGGGAGACCGGTTGCAGCAGGCCTACCATCGATGATCTGAGCGTTCTGGACCGGTTATTTGAAACGACCGCCGACTATCTGGTGGCCCCGGAAACATCCGGGGGGGGGGTTGCGTGCATTTGTGCATTCCGGTGACAGACTGCTCTGTATCCCGGGGGACGACCCCCAAATCCGGGGCACCGTGTATACTGAACGACGGGAATCGTCTGTTAGCTGCCTGGATGATCGCATCTGAGGCCCGCGATTTTTCCAGCCTGCGGCCGGTAGTCCGGGCGGAACGCCGGTATGAGATCGAACGCTCTAAGGATTAGCCATGAAAAGTGCGCTTGCCCGCCACTGCTGCAGTAGCGGGCAAGCGCCCCAATTGTCTTGATGTCACTTATTCCAGTGTACAGGCAACGACTGTTTTTTAACGGATCAGATGAAGCTTACGGCTTCCTCCGGAAAGCGTCTCGAATCCGTCCTTCGTGATCACATAATTCTCCTCCAGATCAAAGACGCCTCTTTCCGTCACAATACCCGGCTCCAGATTGATGATCATTCCTTCCTGAAGAATCGTGTCATCATGAATGGTCACGGATGGTGGTTCCGTACTCATCAGCCCCATGCCATGACCCATCCGTCCACAGTCAAACGACGCCTCATAACCGGCTCGTTCCAGTTCGCGGGCACAGGCTCTTGCCACCTCAGCTACGGGCACCCCCGGTGCCATGACGCTTGCAGAGCGTGCAGTCAATTCCCGGATGATGTCCTGCAACCGGCGGCGGTCTTCACTGATGGCACCCACTTCCCCGGACCGACAGAAGTCGGACCAGTAGCCGTTGTACCTGGCCCCCAGATCAAGCCAGAGATAATCGCCCTTTTGCAGCCTCCGATTGGTATTCGTTTTGCTGATCCGGCCATAGTTTCCATCACCGGAAGTGATGATCACAAAACCCGGGTATTCAGCTCCTCCCTCCAACATCAGCTGCTGGACCCGTTGAGCGATTTCAAATTCCGATACGCCTTCATGAATCTGATCGAAAATCCGATCATGGGCATAGCTGGTTGCCTGGCAAGCCCTTCGTATGCATTCGATCTCCTTGCCCGATTTGATGATTCGCTGCTTCCAGATCAGAGGGGAGCCGTCCACGAATTCCGCGTCCCGGCACATGGTCTTCAGTTCGTCGTAGACATTCACCTGGAACCCCAACCGCTGTTCATGCCCAAGCTCAAACCCAATTCGCCCTGTGGCCATCCCCAGGTGTTCCATGGTGTCGTTCAGTTCCTGAGCCGTCGGCCCCAGCAGACTGTCGAACCCCTCCACAGTGCAGCCTTTGGAGATGGTCTTTGCTTCCGGTCTCAGAAACGTCTGAACCAGCAGCGTTGGCGTCCCCTCACGGGGAATGAACAGAAAGCTTGGCCGCGTATACGTTGTCCATGGTGCATGGGTGCGAAAATCCGCAAAATAATTGAGATTGCTCTCCGCTGTCAGTACCATGCCATTCAGACCTGTCTGAGACAAGTTTTTCTGGCACGTTCTGATCCGTTTGATGATCTCTTCATCTGTAAATTCGATTCTGTCCATGTTTCTACTCTCTGTCCTTCCAGTACGCAAGACTGTCATCGGAAAGTTTCTTCATTCTGAGTATCAGATAGGCAAACCCACCAATAAACACCGTCAACACAATGATCATCATAATGATGGCTCCTGTCGTCATCTTACAACCTCCTTCATGTTCAACCCTGAGTAACGTTCATCAGCTGCTGTATTCGTTGTCCGGCACTTCCGGGAATTCCTCTCCAGGCTCATAATACTTCTGTCGAATCCCCTTGTTGACACGATTATTGAACAGGATGGCGAGCAAAATGATCAGTGCCCCCTGGATGACAAACGTGGCCAGACTAAACACGGCAAATGGATTCCACCACTGGGGATCCCAACTGATGGACTGCCAGGACCACCAGGTAAACATGATCAGAATCGTGAGGGGAGCCAAATACTTAATGGAAAATTCCCACCATTTGCCGATCCGCAGACCGGAGTACTCATTGTTCAGGTACTGTTCCCGTACTCTTTTGGCCCCAAACTTGTAAATGGCGAAACATGAGAACAATGCACCCACCAGCATCATCTGCCCGGCCACCCAGTCCTGGTTGGACAGAAAGTTGACATTCCACGCAGATGGCAGTCCAAGAATCAGCAGAACAAAAAAGGCACCGAGAACCGACTGCTTTTTCGTGATCCCCATTTCCTGGACCGGAAGGGAGACGATGATGAAATGCACAATGTTCGATGAAATGGCTGCGAACAACAGACTCAGGAAGAAGATAATCCCGATCAGATAACCCCCTGGCATGGTCTCAAACAGCTGCGTCATGGCGATAAATGTCAGTCCGTTGTTTCCCATTCCGACGATGTCCATTGCCGCGGTGACACTGGGTGACAGGGCAAAGATCGCCGGAATCACGGCCAGGGCAGCAATCAGTGCGATGGCCGCATCACCAAAAACCTGGGTCATGGTTGTCAGGCTGACATCTGATTTCGCTTTTGAAAAGACCGCCAGCGTAATCACCAGCCCCCATCCAGGTCCTGCCGACCAGACGGCTTGTGTCAATCCCTCCAGCCAGACCTTGTAATGGAGAAGATCGGAAAATTCGAAACTAAACAAATAATTGAGTCCCGTAGCGGCTCCTGGCAATGTCAGGGAACGAACCGCGGCAATGACAATACAGATGATGAGAGCGGGGAGAAAAAACTTGTTCGCCTTTTCAATGCCCTTGACCCCGGTGTAGGCAACCCATGCCGAAAATGCCAGCACCGCAACGAACAACAATACTGTGATCGGATTGCCATACGCCACGGAGTCAAACAGCGCCACCCGGTCTGCTCCGTAATAGCCACGGGTGACTGACAACCCCAGGTAATAGGCCACCCAGGCGATCACCGCTGAGTAATATGCAGCGATCAGTGCCATCACAATCACCACCACCGTGCCCATCCAGGTAAACTTTTTCCCGATGAAATCCCGGAATGCTCCAGGTGCACCATGCCTCGTGGCCCGACCCATGACATGCTCACCCAGCATGATGGTAAAGCAGATCAACAGCAGCATGATGGACCATGCGACAATGAAGGCCCCTCCCCCATTGGCTGCGGTTACCCGCGGAAACCGCCAGATGTTCCCCGTCCCCACCGCACCGGCAATCAGTGATACCGCCAATGCCAGTTGTGATGAATAGCCCAGCTTTTTGTTCCCATTGCTTTCATTGGACATAAAGCTCCTCCTTCTCAACTCACTTTGAGAATAACCCATGTACAGCACACGTCAATTCCTGTCGTCGCATTTCTTGTGGCGTATTCCCCCTTTTCCGTCACAGCCGTCTCCTTATGGCAAGCATTCCGGTAGCAATGCATAAAAAACAAATGCAGTGAATATCTCCTCAATCGAACAACACTCGTCATTCATATGGGCCATCCGGGGATCCCCTGGACCAATGCCGATGGTTGGGATGTTCATTTGCCCCGCGGTGGTCACCCCGTTTGTGCAGAAATCCCACAGCATTTTCTCCGGCTGCACACCGGTCAGCTTCATCAGCGTTTGCTCGCAGGCTCTGACCAGCGGGTGGTCCTCCGCGATTTCCCAGGCGGGATAATACGAGCGGCCCCGGATCTCCCGTCCGGTCCATGTCAGGCTCTGCACCTCATCGATGGCCCATTGCGCTTGGGTGTCTGCTGTCAGCACCGACATTTCCCGGCTGATCGTTTCTTCGGTTTCCCCCAATACTGTTCGTCGGTCCAAATAGACGCGGCATTTTCCGGGGACCGCATTGAGGGAATCGGAAACGCTCTCAATTCTGGTCAGCGCGACAGAACCTGACCGTTGCGGTTTCTTTTGGAATTCCTCCTGCAGGGCTTCCACCGCCTGAATGATGCCGGCCATTTTATAGACAGCATTGACTCCTTCGCCAGGGCAACTCCCGTGTGCCGGGATGCCATGCGTGGTTACCGTCAGCATGGCACGTCCGTTATGACCCAGGGCCAGTTGCATTCTGCTGGGTTCACAAATCACCGCGTAATCCGGCCGAATGTCATTGTCTGTGCAAGCGCGGGCCAGCGCTTCACCATCCAAACTTTCTTCCATAACAGACACAGAGATTACAACTGTTTTGTCGCTGTGCGTTCCCAGGCGTTTCATGGCATGTCCAGCGTAAACCGTCGCTGCAACCGCACCCTTCATGTCCACAGATCCGCGGCCGTACAGAACCCCGTCCTGTATCTCCCCTCCGAATGGATCCCGTGTCCACCCCGCACCCCGGTCAGCCTGGACCGTGTCAAGATGAGAGTCAAAAAGCACGGTCACAGGCCCATTGCCCACAGTCCCGATCACATTTCCCCAGTCATCAATGGAGACCTGATCATAGCCCAGAGCGACCATACGATCCCGGACGAACCGGGCAGCGTTTCCTTCCTCCCCGGTCACACTCTGAATCCGGACCAGCGCGCTGGCAAATTCAATAAGGTCATCCCGGAATCTTTCAAACTCTGAAACAGCTTCCGGAACCACACCTCTTGTTCTTTCCACATCATCACATCCCGTCATTTTCTAATCGCTGTTATTTTATAATCATGATTATATTTTCGCTGTATAATGAGAATCTCCTCCCTTCTGTTCAATGTTTTTGCATTTTTTTTGCCGCATCGTACCGTTTCCCCTCCGGGATTGCCCTTGGGTCCAGGGCTGCGGGCGACTTATCTTCGTGCACGGCTTCGTTGTCTTAACCCATGCAATGGTGTATCATGGACAATAATACGAACATTGATCACAATTGGGCCTGAGCCCTGCGGAGGACACCATGGACAACAAAACAATCCGGCAACAACGGGTTCGCCGATACTTCGTTGATGCCGCAAAAACGATCATCGAAGAAGAAGGCATCGACGGCGTTACGCTGCGGAAAGTCGCCAAAGGCGCTGGTTACAACAGCGCCACCCTGTACAACTATTTCCGCAATGTGGATCATGTCATTTCCATCGCCCTTCATGACCACATGGGCGATTACGTGGACACTGTCCTGGCCACCTTGAACGGAAACGAAACCCCCTTTCAGCTCTACCAGATCGACTGGACCGTGTATGCGGAAAAATCCTTTCACTTGCCGAAGGAGTATTACTATCTTTTCTACAGACACCCGGATATCAACCTTTCAGAAGTTTACAACGAATACTTTCGTGACCATCCGGGAACGTTTGAAAAACTCCCAAGGGCATTCCAGGAAATGTCGCAGGAACTAAATCAATATTCCCGGGACCTCGCTTTTCTAAGAACCAGCTTCCCGCAGGTTGAGCCTTCTGTCTTGCACCGCATCAGCGAGATGAATATTCTGATTCATAAAGCCATGCTGTTCAACCTGTGTGAGGCCAAAAGCCCTGTAACTCCCGGGCTTTCAGAGGAATACACTGCAAAGTTCAAACAGTACTTCAGTGTCATCACCCGTGAGATCCAGCAAATCTGATGAACCGCAATCAGTGTTTCCACACACAAAGCCATGGCACCATCCCGGCCGGGATGGTGCCATGGCTTTGTGTGTATCGGTGGCGGTACAGTACTCCTCAGGGAAGGCGCCTGTCTAAATGTCATCAATCGCGCAGGATACGCAGTGCGTTGGCAACCGCCAACAGGGCGACCCCCACATCAGCAAATACGGCCATCCACAAAGTGGCAAACCCCTGTACACCAAGGACCATCACAAGCGCCTTGATCCCCAGAGCCATGACAATGTTGGCCGTCACAATCCGGCGGGTCCTTCGGGCCGTCGACACGGCCCGGGGCAGTGCCGACAGATCATCGGTCATGATCACCACATCCGCAGCCTCTATAGCCACGTCAGAACCAATATCCCCCATGGCAATCCCCACATCGGCCAGGGCCAGCACCGGAGCATCATTGATCCCATCTCCGATAAACAGGGTCCGGTGCCCTTCCCGGATCAGATCTTCCAGCAACCGCACCTTATCCTCTGGCAGAAGCTCTGCATGAAAAGTTTCCAGCGCCAGTTTCCCCGCCACCGCTGCCGCCACCTCAAGGCTGTCGCCCGTGAGCATCACCATATGCCGGATCCCCAGATCCCGCAGTTCCTGAATGGACTCAAGGGCTTCCTCTCGAATTTCATCCTCAATCAGGATGGCCCCCAGCACCTCATTGTCCCGGGCCACATAGACCACTGTGCCGATGGATTCAACCGGAGGGACCGACAGCCCTTCTTCCTCAAGCAGGCGGCTGTTGCCCACCAGATAACGGGCGCCGTCTTTTCTGCCCACCAGCCCCCGTCCCGGGCGCTCTTCCATGTCCTCCGGTGCTTTTGCCACGGATGGGTCCAGTCCAGCCGCCTCCAGAATGGACCGGGCGATCGGATGGTTCGAACCTGACTCCAGTTCAGCGGCCAGATGGAGGACTTCTTCCGATGAAAGGTTCCCGTAGGAACGAACATGGCTGACCCGAAACACCCCCCGGGTCAGGGTTCCTGTTTTGTCGAACACCAATGTATCTGCAGTGCCCAATGCTTCCAGAGCGTTGCCCCCTTTGACCAGAACGCCCAGACGTGATGTCCGGCCCAGACCGCCGAAAAAGCCCAGGGGTACCGAAATCACCAGAGCACAGGGACAGGAAATCACCAGAAAGACCAGCCCATTGTAGATCCATGTTTCGACGGGGCCCCCAAAAAGGGGAGGAAAAACCATAATCAACAGCGCCAAACCAACAACAATCGGTGTGTACACACGGGAAAACCGGGTAATAAACTGTTCAGTCGGGGCTTTTGATGCGGAGGCGTTTTCAACCAGCTCCAGTATTCTGGACACAGCAGACTCTCCGAAGGGGCGAATGACTTCGATTTCCAACACCCGGTCCACGACAATCGAACCGCTGAGAACCTCCTCTCCCACCCTGAACCGGCGGGGAACCGCCTCCCCGGTCAGGGCCATCGTGTCCAGAAACGCCGTCCCGCGAAGGACCACCCCGTCCAGAGGAATGCGGTCACCGGGACGAACCAGGATCCGCCCGCCGACGGGCACTTCAGTGGGATGGACGCTGACAGCGCTGTCCTCCCCGTTTCGAATCCATAAAGCGCTCTCCGGCCGAATGTCCATCAGGGCTTCGATGGATTGACGGGAGTGATCCACCGCCCGATCCTGGAACCATTCACCCACTTTGTAGAAGAGCATCACAGCCACGGCTTCCGGATATTCCCGGATGCCAAAGGCACCCAGTGTGGCCACAGTCATCAAAAAGTTTTCATCAAAAACCTTTCCCTTCGACAGGTTCTTGACTGCTTTCCAAACAATATCCCCTCCCGCCAGCAGATAGGCCAATACAAAAATCAGTAGCGGTACCGGGCCGTACCCCGGAATGATAAGCCCGGATAACAGCAGCACAAAAGCAGCCCCAATCCGGACCAGTCCAGCAGTCTGTTTGCTTTGCAGGGGGCCTGTCATCCCATGGGACAACACCACCCCTTCTTCAACATCACGGGCCAGACGCTGCAGAATCCGAAGATGATTCTCAGGGTACTGTTCCAAATAGCGCACCACGAGCCGTTTACGGGTAACACTCAGCGTTGCTTCTTCCACATAGGGGAGTTGCCGGATTTTCCGTTCCAGTTGATCCGCACAGGAAGCACACCGCATGTTCTCCACCCGGTACTGTTTATCCATGGGCTTCTTCCAAAACATGCTCCATCCCCAGCTCATACAACTCTTTGACGTGATCATCGTCCAGATGATAGAACACCGTCCGCCCCTGCCTGCGGGTACGGACCAGACGAGCGCCTTTGAGAAGCCGCAGCTGATGGGACACAGCCGATTGATTCAGCTGAAGAATGGCGGTCAGATCACAGACACAAAGCTCGGCCACTGACAGAGCGTGCAGCATCCGGATCCTGGTGGGATCCCCCAATATTTTATAGAGCTCCGCCAGGCGTTCCAGCACTTCCGGACCCGGCACATGGGCCAGTACGTCTTCAACAACATCCTCGTGGACATGCCTTACGGCACACTGTTCGATTTCATTCATGTGATCACCTCAATATATGATTATATATTCATATATTAACATTTCTTGGTCCGATTGAACACAAAAAATCAGCCGGCTGGCTGATTTTTTTCGGCTCATTCCTCATTTCCCTCATTAACATCGTTTCCCGGATCCCCACGCACCCTCACAATGCCATAGATCACCCGGATATCCAATGACAAATCCATATCTGCACTGCCCGGGTTTCAGGAATCCAACGGATAACCACAATACAACAGATTCCCACTATTGAACATAATACTGAACAGCGTTCTATTTCTGTTCAGTCTCGTCAAAGAGGAACGTTTCCTCAATGCTGCTGTCCAAAGCCCTTGCAATCCGGTACGCCAGCTTCAGTGACAGATTGTAGCGGTTCTTCTCGATATGTCCAATGGTTTCCCTGCGCACATTCACCAGATCCGCAAGTTCTGCCTGCGTCAGATCCTTCCGTGCCCGGAATTCTTTAATCCTTGATCGGATCACCACATCATCCATGTCAATCACCCTTCCGTTCGTAAAAAGACAAAAAGGCCGCAAAGCCAACCGTCTGTGCAAAAAAAGTCAGTCCCAGGCCCAGTGCTGCGACGTCAAATCGTCCTGTCCAAGCCACCGCCGCAATGGTCAAGGCCAGACCCGCAGTCGATAAGATGTACGCACGCAGACCAGCCCGCCCCAGATTGCTCTCCAACAGTTCGTCCCCCCGTTGGCCGGCCATGACCAAAAAGGCAAAAAACCCGAAGAACCCAAAAAAGCCTGCATTACCCGTGAACAGGCCGACAACCCCAAGCAACCCCAACAGACCCAAAAAGCGCAACCAATTCGTTTTCATTTCGTTCCCTCCTGTTTGTTAATTGTAACAAAATATTATTTATTTCTATCTTTACGAGGTAAATATATCACTTTCAATTGTCCCTGTCAACCGTTCCCATAAAAAAAACGGCCAGCCCCATGGCTCAGCCATTTTCTTTTTCTTTCTCCAGTTCCAGAATGCGCTGTTCCAGCTCTTCGATCCTCTGGCCCGTGTCCTGTCTGAAGCGGTCCCCCTTGATTCTTTCACCAATCCACTGGGGAAAATCCAAAAGTTCCAGCACCAGTACAATGATCACAATACTGCCACTCAGTTTGATCAGTTCAATCACGACTATCCCTACTTTCTTTTTGTCAGTGTGATAGCACGTTCAATATCGCCTATGGGTACCCAATCTTCGGAATGTCCAAACAGCATCCGGTTGAAACCAATGGGCTCAATCGGCTGGACGTCCCGGATTTCCACAAGTAGGAGCTTCTTTTTCTTCAGGCAACGTTTCCATTGTCTGCCGGTCAGTTGAAGTTTATCCTGATGGGTGCTGAGCCAGGATTCCCGCCGATCCGTTCCCGTCGACAATTCAGTCCGCTGCACTGAGCACCGGAGCTCAACTTTACCCTGGGGCCCGTCTCCTGTCAAATACAACCAGTCACCGGTCGTGAGTTCCTCCGGCAGCTGGGGCATTCGTGTGATATCGGCCATAAGCATGGATTTGCTGCCATTTTGTATTCTATGCATTTCATTCGCCCGGCTGTCCAGGTATACGATGTAATCCAATGGGTCTCCTCCCGCTTCCTGTCGTGGCAACCGTGTCCGTTGTTCGTTCTTTACACATGGCCCCATCTGCTCTGAACACCAACCGCTTCCTTCAGGCCATTCAAGCGGTTCCCGCTTTGTTTGCCAGTCACTGTTAAGTTCCAAGTATAAATATTCACCATCGACCGGGCAAATCCTGCTTTACGTAAAGGAACTTGAAATAAATGGAAAAAAAACAGATAATGAGAAAAAGGGAGGGAACGCCGTATGACCATCGAGTCTAAACGAAAAAAATGGCTCTCCAGATTGAACCTGTGGCGGGCTGAGCGAAACCGCCGAAAAGCACAGAGGGCCCGTCAGTCTGCTTCCCTGAAACTCACTTACGAAAAGAAGGCAGACGACATCCGAAAAGACCTGAAGAAAGCGGACCGGAAAATCAAGTCCACCCGCCGAGACGCAAACCGTTCACTTCGCAAGTTGCGTAAAGATCTGGACCGCACACGGCGTCAACTGCGCCGCAGCTGGCGCGATATCTCCCGTTGAACAACGTTCCCCGTGGAGACACCGAAAAGCCGGATGCTCATGCATCCGGCTTTTCTGCGTCTGACTGCAACACGGCAATGAAATCGGAGAGCACCCGGAAGCGAATTCTCTGGCCTTCCTGGACGTCTTCTTCCGGATGAATGTGGACCAAGATGTCACGGATGCAGTCCTCCCCGCAGGACACCTGCACAACGCCATCAATGGCATCGCCAACGTAGGTCGCTCTTCGCACCACGCCTTCAATCTCACCTTCCGGATCCAATTCCAGACTGTCCGGTCGTACGGAGATCTCCACAGCTTCGCCCGGACTCTTGTTGTGGGTGTGTCGACAGGGAATCGTTCCCAACATGGTTTCAACCGAAAAGCCATCACGGCCAATGACGCCCTGCAGGAGATTTGTCCGGCCTACGAAGGTGGCTACAAACCGGTTTTCAGGATACTGGTAGATTTCCCTTGGTGTCCCCACCTGCACCACAGTCCCTGCTTCCATGACCACGATCCGGTCAGAAATGGACAGGGCATCCTTCTGGTCATGAGAGACAAGAATGGCTGTTGTGTGTGCTTCCTTGAGTATCCGTTTGACCTCAACCCGCATCTGTTCCCGCAGATCCGCATCCAGATTGCTAAACGGCTCATCGAGAAGAACCACCGCCGGTCTTCTGGCCAGGGCTCGGGCCAGGGCAACCCGCTGCTGCTGACCACCGGACAGCTCGTGAGGGTACCTCTTCTTCAAGTCTGCCATGTTCACCAGGCGCAAAACGTCATCGATCCGCACCGTTCGATCCTGCTCACGGTACCCGAACCCAACGTTCTCTTCGACCGTCAGATGCGGAAAAAGAGCATAGTCCTGAAACACCATACCCACATCCCGTTTCTCCGGAGGAATCCAGATGCCCCCGTCGCTGACCGGTTGTCCACCAATCGCAATCCGGCCCCTGTCGGCTTTTTCAAATCCTGCAATCATACGCAATGTGGTGGTCTTTCCACATCCGCTCGGTCCGAGCAGCGTGATAATCTCACCGTCGCGAATAGACAGGTCCAAATCGTAGACGGCCGGCCCTGTACATCCCGGAAATGTTTTTCGCAGTTGACTTAATTCAATGGCTGACATACTATTCTCCCCCTAATACCGGTTGAGCATCCAGCGCAGCGGCAGGATGGACACCAGAACAATGGTCAGTGCAGACGGTGCTGCCAGTGCATACAACGCTTCGCTGGTTTCCACCCAGACCCGCACAGACAGCGTGTCAAACCCCGGGGGTCTCAGCAGCAGCGTGGCCGGCAATTCTTTCATGGCGCTGACAAACACCATGGCTCCTCCGGCCAGAATTCCCGGACGGATCAGGGGCAGAATCACCTTGAGCATGACTTTCCACCCCGGGAGTCCCAGGGAGCGGGCAGCCTCGTCGATCCGCGGAGAAATCAAACCCAGCGTCGATTCCTGGGAGCCCATGGCCAGAGGCAGAAACCGGATCACATAGGCGACCGCCACCAGATAGAAGGTGTTGTATAACCATGGGATATACCGGTTGAACACGAAAATCAACCCCAGTGCCACGATGACCCCCGGCAATACGTAGCCGGCATAACTGAGGCGGTCAAACCCCCGGCTCCACTGGGAGGGGTATCTCGACTTAAGGTAAACCACCGGAAGCGCCAGGCCCATGGACAGCAGACCGGCCAGCCCGGAGACCCGCACACTGTTCCAGGCGTAGCCCCAGAAGCGGGAATCAAACACCCCCTGTGCCAACGCGTGGCTCAGCCAGTAAAACAGGGTGCCCACCGGAACCACAACAGAAAGACCAAACACCGTTGCCACGAACACCAGCGCGGGCACACGCCACCGTCCAAGGGAAAATCTTTCGGCGGGCCGGAAACTGTTTCCGGTCTGATACACTCTGCGCCTCTTCCGTGTGGATGCCTCCAGCATCAGAATCGCCAGTGTCAGGACAATCAGAGTCAGGCTCAGGACAGTGGCAGACACATTGTCATAACCGGCCATCTGGTAATAAA
>SKMO01000168.1 GCA_007121025.1 Bacillota bacterium
CAGGCGGTTGACGACCTGAATGATCAGGTGTTTCGGGAACTGCTGACCTACATGATGCAGGACCCCCGCAACATTACCCAGGCCACCTATTTTATTTTTGTGGCCAAGTACCTGGAGAGGATTGCAGACCATGCCACAAACATCAGCGAATGGATTATATACATTGAAAAAGGCGAAATGATCTAGCATGGCGTCAAAGGGTTTCCGGACAACGGAAACCCTTTGACGTTGTTTTCGTGAAAGAAAGAACTTTCTTTAGGCGGCTCAGTCATTGAAATCATGTCTGGTTCTTAGCATAATAGAAGTAATTACAAACCGAATTGTGAATGAACGGTAGTGGGAGAGATCCTTCGGGGCGCCGAAGAAGCAACCTGTTGTTGTGCAGCAGCAGGGAAACTTTCAGGCAAAAGAACCACTATCGGACACACCCTCTGGAGAGGATTGCATTATTGCAAGACACCAAAGGGGAAAGCCGCAAGGTAATCTCTCAGGTAAAAGGACAGGGGAAAAGGGCACGGGATGATGTTGCCGTTTTCCCATGTCCTTTTTTTCACATCGGTAAGACAAATACGAGGAGGTTCAAATGGCAGAACTGAAAAAGACTCCGTTAAATGAGTCCCATCGCAAACGTGGAGCAAAAATGGTGGATTTCGGGGGCTGGGATATGCCGGTCCAATACAGCGGAATCAAGGATGAACATCAGGCGGTCCGGACAAAGGCCGGTCTCTTTGATGTCAGCCACATGGGTGAGCTTCGGGTCCGTGGTGAAGGAGCCCTTGCTTTGCTTCAAAAAGTCGTGACCAGTGATATCAGTACACTGGTGCCGGGACAGATCAAGTACGGTGTGCTGTGTCTGCCCAACGGTGGCGTGGTGGATGATCTTCTGGTTTACAAGCTGGAGGAAAACGACTACCTGCTGGTGGTGAACGCATCGAACATCGAGAAAGATTATGCTTGGATCAAAGAAAATCATGGAGATGAAAAAGCCGAAGTCATCAATGAATCGGACAGCTACGGTCAGGTTGCCCTTCAGGGCCCGTTGGCACTTGGGATCCTGCAGAAACTGACCGACACCGACTTGGAGTCCGTCGATTATTATCATTTTGTAACTGGACAGGTTGCCGGTGTGGAGGGCATCATTTCCCGGACAGGCTATACCGGGGAGGACGGTTTTGAGTTCTACTGTTCGGCCAACGATGTGCCGGCCGTCTGGGATGCAATTTTTGAAGCGGGCGGAGACGACGTGATGCCCTGCGGACTTGGCGCCCGGGACACCCTGCGTTTCGAAGCCAAAATGCCGCTGTATGGACACGAGATGACCGAGGAGATTACGCCGCTGGAGACCGGTCTGGGGCGGTTTGTGGCTCTGGAGAAGGGCGATTTTATTGGCCGGGATGTGCTGGCCAGGCAGAAAGAAGAAGGTCGGCCCCGCAAGGTTGTGGGGCTTGAAATGGTCGGCCGGGGTATTGCACGGGCCGGTTATCCGGTGATTAAGGACGGAGAAGAAATTGGGACGATTACGACCGGTTCCTATTCCCCTACGTTTGACAAAAACCTGGCTCTGGCCATTGTCGGTACCAAGCAGGCAGCAGTGGATGACACCGTTCACGTTGTGATCCGCAACAAGGAAGTGGAAGCCAAAGTTGTGAAAACCCCCTTCTATCGCAGAGGGTAGAAGAAAACTATGGAGGTGAGGGTATGAATTATTTACCGGCAACAGAGCAAGACAAGAAACTTATGCTGGAGAAGATTGGTGTCAGTGACATCGAAGAGCTGTTCGCTGATATTCCTGAGGAGATTCGCTTTAAGGGCGAGCTGAAAATTCCTGAAGGGGTGTCCGAGTATGAACTCAAACGGATCCTTCTGGATCTGAGCAACCAAAACAAAAACCTGGACAATTTCATCAGTTTTATGGGCGGCGGGGTATACGACCATTACATGCCCATGATTGTCGACCAGATACTGCAACGTTCCGAATGGTATACCGCGTATACGCCCTACCAGCCGGAGATCTCCCAGGGAACCCTGCAGAACATTTTTGAGTTCCAGACACTTGTCTGTGAACTGTTCGCGATGGACATCTCCAACGCATCTGTCTATGATGGCGCGACGGCCCTTTCGGAAGCCATGCTGATGACATGCGACCGAAAACCGGAAATCGTGGTCTCGAAAGCCGTGAACCCGGAGTACCGCCAAACACTGGACACCTACACCAACGGGTTGGATGTGGAAGTCAAGGTTGTTGAGCTGGATAATTTGTTGACCCCTGTGGAAAACTACAAAAAACATCTGACAAAAAAAACGGGGGCCGTGGTGGTTCAGTACCCCAATTTCTTCGGAAACATTGAAGATGTTCGGGGGATTGCAGAACTGGCCCACGAAAACGGGTCGAAAGTGATCGTTGTGGTTGGAGACATCGTGTCCATGGGTCTGTTTGAAGCACCCGGAAATCTTGGGGCAGACATTGTGGTCGGCGATGGGATGTGCTTTGCCGGTCCCATTTCATTCAGCGGACCAAGCATCGGGATGATCGCTGCCAAGAAAGATCTGATCAGAAAAATGCCGGGACGAATTGCCGGCTTGACGACTGACTCAGAAGGGAACAGAGCGTTTGTTTTAACGCTTCAAGCCAGAGAACAGCACATCCGCCGGGAAAAAGCTCTGTCCAACATCTGTTCCAATCAGGCGTTGTATGCCGTGGCCACCAACATGACTCTGAGTACGCTGGGGACCAGCGGACTGCGGGACATTTCCATTAACAGCATGAACAATGCCGCCTACGCGCTGGAGCGGTTTACGGCGATCGAAGGCGTTGAGCAGGCCAGCACCGGGAACTTCTTCAATGAGTTCACCCTGAAGCTGCCGATTCCGGCCAGCCTGTTGAACAAACGGCTTCTGAAGAAAGGCATCATGGGGTGTGTGGATGCAGAGCGGTTCTATCCGGAGTATCCCAACATGGGCATTTTCTTCACGTCAGAATTCAGAACGAAAAAAGAGATCGACTATACTGCAGAGTGCATGGAGGTGATTTTCAATGAGCAGAAGTTTAAGTAAGTACGAGCCCTTGATTTTTGAACTGAGCTCTCCCGGTCACAGAGGGTATTTTCTGCCCAAGAGTGATGTACCGGCCAAGCCGTTGACCGAGCTGGTTCCCGAAGGCATGCTTCGGAAAAAGGATCCCCATCTTCCCCAGGTCAGCGAAATCGACGTGGCCAGACACTTTACCCGGTTGTCCAATCTCAATTTTGGCGTGGATACCGGATTCTACCCCCTGGGTTCCTGCACCATGAAGTACAATCCCAAGGTGAATGAGGCCCTGGTGCGGCTGCCAGGTTTTTCCTGGTTGCATCCTTACCAGCCCGAGGAAACCGTACAGGGTGCGTTGCAGCTGATGTACGAACTGGAAGTCTTTCTGGCAGAAATCACGGGCATGGACAAAATGACACTTCAGCCTGCTGCTGGTGCCCACGGAGAACTGTGTGGCATCAAAATCATTAAAGCCTACCATGAAAAGAAGGGCGACTTCAAACGGGACACGGTGATCGTACCGGACTCCGCCCATGGGACCAATCCGGCAACGGCACGAATGGCCGGTTACAACGTGGTGGAAATCAAGTCCAATACCAACGGTGAAGTCGATGTGGAGGCCCTCAGGGCTGCGGTGAACGACCAGACAGCAGCATTGATGCTGACGAACCCCAACACCCTGGGACTGTTTGAAAGCCAGATCTCAGAGATCGCTCAAATTGTGCATGATGCAGGGGGCTTGCTGTATTATGATGGGGCAAACGCCAATGCCATTATGGGGATTACCCGTCCTGGAGACATGGGTTTTGATGTGGTGCACTTGAACCTGCACAAAACCATGAGCACCCCGCATGGGGGCGGTGGCCCGGGTGCCGGTCCGGTAGGAGTGAAGGAGTTTTTGGCTCCGTTTCTGCCCATGCCGACGGTGGCTTACGATAAGGCGGAAGATTTTTACTTCCTGAATTATGACAGACCGGATTCGATTGGCCGGATGAAGGCTTACTATGGGAACTTCGCGGTTCTGGTGAAGGCGTACACGTACATCCGTGCCCTGGGACGGGAAGGATTAAAGGAAGCCTCACAGATGGCAGTACTGAATGCGAACTACCTGAAAAAGCTGATTTCCGAGCATTATGAGATTGCGCACGACAGACTGTGCAAACACGAGTTTGTTGCGACGCCGAAGCGTCAGCTTCAGTATGGGATTCACACCACGGACATCGCCAAGCGGATGCTGGACTACGGATACCACCCGCCCACCATCTATTTCCCGCTCAACGTCCCAGAAGCCATGATGTTTGAGCCGACGGAAACCGAGTCCAAAGGAACCCTGGAACGGTTTGCCGAAATCATGGGGCAGATCGCCAAGGAATGTGAAGAAAACCCTGATCTGGTCAAAAACGCACCGCTTGAGACGGTGATTGGACGGCCGGATGAAGTCAAGGCGGCCAAGGACCAGATTGTCCGTTGGACGGAATTCAAAATTTAAGAGATGGCAGCTGGAAAGCAAGGTGGGTTCCCCATCTTGCTTTCTTTCTGTTAAAATCAAGGGTGTATGTCAAA
>SKMO01000177.1 GCA_007121025.1 Bacillota bacterium
AGCTCTGACAGGCGTCATCTATGTGAGTCTGTATCTCAGACTGGGCCTGGACTGGACACTCATACCGGCACTTCTTTGGGCCTCAGTGATGCTGGTCATTGTCATGATCCTTTTCGATGGCTTGGAAGTCCCCGGTGTGCTCTACGTGCTCGCTTTTTTGGCCGCGTTGACCATGGGGATCGCAAACCTGATTTGGTTGGAAACCATAAGGGGTGTGCTTAGTCTTTTCGTTGGAGCTATTTCAGGACTTTTTGTCGGTAGGGTTGAGACCGGCCATTGGCATTTAAAGTACTTGTATTGGGGTGTAGCAATGGGGTTGTGGCTTGGATGGGAAAGTGTGCTATTTGTTGGGATACTTGGCATGACAACCAATCGAATAACTGTTAAAATACTGTTAAAGAGCAAACAAAAATTTCCATGGATTCTGGCATACACCTGCCTCGCTCTGATTGCGTTGCTGGTGGGTTGAGGGAAGCGTCACGGACACGGTGACTCTGAGATTGGAGGGACAGACATTGAAGTCAAAACCAGGCAAGAATAAATGGGCAGGAAAAGAAGTCATTTCTGTAGACATCGGAGAGAACAGGACAAAGGTCGTCGTGGGCAAACAGGAACGAAACGGAGTGAGGCTCTCTCAGGCGTTTTCGTTTACCACACCACGGTATGCCTATGAGAAAGGGCAGATCATTGGGTTCGAAGAGCTGAAAAAGGCCCTGCAGGAACAGTTGTCTGAGCGCAAGGTCAAGGCAAAGGCTGCCTTTGCTTCCGTGGAAAGTGCGGACATCATTACCCGGGAGATTGCCGTTCCCCAGGCCAAGCCCGAGGAACTGGAAAAACTGTTGCAGTTTGAGATCCAGCAGTACATGCCCATTGAGCTGAGTCAATATGTGGTCCAGTACAAGGCCATTGAGGAGTTTGAGGAAGAGGGCGTCAACAAGGTCCGGGTGCTGGTGACCGCCATGCCCCGGGAACTGGCCCGCACGTACTACGAGCTCCTGGAGAGCTGCGGGCTTGATGCGGCGGTCCTGGATATTCAGTCGAATGCCGTGGACAAGTTGTTCTGCTGTGACCAGAAGGTTAATGGGGGAAACGGGTTTCGGAGCCAGTCGGTGGCTGTGCTGGATCTGGGACACCGGCACATCAATGTGGTGGTTTTGGAGAACGGGCAGTTCAAGTTCAACCGGTTTCTGAATCACGGGGCCTGGGACATCAATGTAAACATTTCCCATGGAACGGGGATCGAACCGGAAGAAACGGAAGTCCTGAAGCTCAATATTCCGACCCTTCGGAAAGGCGGTTTGTTTGATGACGGGGGTGTGGCCCCCGAAGAGCGGGACGCCACCAGGGAGCAGGCCCTAGAGCTGACCAGACGGACCGTGGACGGCTGGGTGGAAGACATTGAGCGGGTCATCAAGTACTACACCACCCGGAGTACAGGGAATGTATTGGAAAGAATCTATGTGTATGGCGGGGTGGTTGAGATGAACGGGTTCCCGGAATACCTGCAGGAGTCCCTCAATATTCCCGTTGAGAAGATCGAAAGCCTTTCCGGTGTGAACTTCGGAAAGGCCGGTGAAGGACCGATCACCGATTACATCAACGCGTTTGGCACACTGATGCGCAGATAGGGGGGGACACCGTGCAAGATTATAATTTTTTTGAACCGTTTGAAAAGGGTCGGAAGAAACCGGAACGCTCCCAGGTCAGCTGGGCGAAAATCGGCATCCTGATCCTGGTGGGTGTCCTTGTCTGGCCGGGCATCAACTTCGTCCAGTTGATGTTGTTGAACAATCAGATCGAAGAGATGGAACAGACCCTGCTGACATCCCCCGATTATCCGCGGATCGCCGAAGTGGACCGCAAACTGGTCCAGCTTGCCGACGAACAGCGGCTGCTGAGCCAGATGGAAGAGGCGGGCCGGATGATTGATGGCAAGGAAGTGATCGACGAACAGCTTCTCTTTACCATTACTTCAGCCATGCCACCGGACACCACCTTAAACAACATGAGCATCAGCGGGCGGGAGATCAGCATGCAGGGAGAGGCCGGAAGCAAGCCGGCCATCGCCGAACTGGAGTTTAACCTGCGCAACACCGGGCAGTTTGAATCGATCTTTGTGCCCTCCATTACAGAGGACGAAGAGGCCGGTTGGGTTTTCAATCTGTTCTTTGCGGTGAAAGGAGAGATGACCGATGAGACTGACTAAACGGGAAAAAATTCTCCTTGGACTCCTGATGTTTGCCCTTCTTTTTTACGGCGCCTACCAGTTTGTGGTCATTGACCAGCTGGACGCCCTGGCCCTGCAGCAGCTGGAAGCCGACCGGATCCAAATGGAACTGGACCGGCTGGACAATGTGGTCGAAGAAGAACAGCAGGTCGACCTGCTGCTGGCCGAAGTGGCCGAGGCCCGGGAAACATTGCTTCGCGATTATTTTGTCCTTATTGACGAACAGGAGGAAATCATCCTCCTGATGAACGAATTTTTACTGAACCCCGATCTGCGCACCTCCAGTCTGGGGTTTGTGCAGCCGGCCATTGTGGAAGAAGACGAGGTTGAGCTCTATTTTATGGATGTGAACCTGACGTTTGAGGCCACCTTTGAGACCCTCAACAGTCTGCTTCGCTCCTTCTGGCAGTTCGACCGGAAAGTCCTGGTGGAGCAGCTGAACCTGAGCCGGGGCGAAGAGGGGCTGCTGACCGGGAATGTGGGCATCCGGTTTTACGACCTGTCCAACTACACCGGAGAGCTGGACCGCCTGTTCATGTGGTTCCAGGATTCCGGGGCCTTCAAGGTCAATCCGTTTGCGGAGGCCAGTGCCAACCCGCCGGTGGCCATCCGGTATGTGTTCCTGGACTCGGACGCCGCCATGAGTGCCCAGCAGCCCTACGTGCCCTTTGAGGATGTTGGGGGGCACTGGGCGGAAGAGGCCATTCATGGGCTGGGGGAGATGGGGGTCTTTCCACCATCGGGCAGCCTCAATTTTGGCCCGGACCAGTTTATTTCCCGGGGGGAGTTCATCATTATGCTGGACCGGCTCTACGACTGGCCGGCCCCCACGGAGACCGTCGACCTGACCCAGTTTGAAGACTATGAGGAGCTGGGCCGGTTTGAAGGGGCCATGGCCAAGGCCATCTACAGCGGGTACCTGAGCGGCTTTATTGTGGGCTTTGACGACAATACGTTGCGTCCAAACGCAGCGATCACCTACACGGAAGTGGAGTTCATTTTCCGAAACCTCCTGGACGATCCGGGCTTTGCCTGGCCGGACGCTGCCGGGGAGATCGAAGCGGAGACCGGCCATGCTTCGGTGGGACTGACCGATGTGAATGCAGCCATGACCCGGGGGGAAGCCGCCTACTTCCTCTACTGGATGGCCGGGAACAACTAGACTGTGATTGACCGGGGGACGTTTCGTGCCCCGGTCTTCCCCTATGTGCAAGGATCCTGGGGTTTTTGGTCTGTGCTTTGCAGGAAAAACCCCGGATTTTCGCGAACTATGGCTATATGGAATCATCACAAAATGAAGCGGGACAGGACGGAGGAGACGGATGAAATACAGTAACCGACGGCTGGGAGAACTGCTGCTGGAAACGGGGGTCATTACCAAAGACCAGCTGGACAGGGCTCTTGACATTCAGAAGGAAACCGGAGAAAAAATCGGGGAAATCATGGTGGCCGAGGGCTTCGTGGCGGAAAAACAGATCACCGAGGTCCTTGAATACCAGCTGGGGATCCCCTACGTGGATCTGGAAAAAACGTACATTCCCCCGGAGCTTCCCCGGATCATCACGGAAAAGATGGCCCGTCGCCACGTTCTGATCCCCATCAAACAGGAAGGAAACGAACTGCGGGTGGCCATGGCCGATCCCCTGAACATCTTTGCGGTGGACGACGTGCGGATCGCCACGGGGCTGGACGTGTCCCCGGTGATTGCGACCAGCGAGGACATCCAGAACGCCATCGGGCTCTACTATGAAAAGGAAAGCGCCGAAAAGGCGCTGGAAGAGTTCGCGGATACGTATACCACGGAACTCTTTGATGTGGATGATGAGGAGACCCTGGCCAACGTGGAAAGGGCCCCGGTGGTCAAGCTTCTCAATTCGATCATCCGGCAGGCCATTAAATTAAAGGCCAGTGACATTCACATTGAACCCCAGGAGGGCATCCTGCGGGTCCGCTTCCGGGTGGACGGGGATCTGCAGGAAATCATGAAACCCCAGAAGACCAGTCATTCGGCGGTGGTCACCCGAATCAAAATCATGGGGAAGATGAACATCGCCGAGAAGCGGGTCCCCCAGGACGGCCGGGTGGAGATGGTCATCGACGGCCGGGAGATCGACATGCGGATCGCCGTGATGCCCACGGTGTACGGGGAGAAAGTGGTCATCCGGCTTCTCGACCGCAGCGCAACGCTTCTGGACAAGCAGGAACTGGGCTTTACTCCGGAAAACATGAAGACCTTTGAAACGGTGATCCAGAGCCCCTTTGGGATCATTCTGGTGACCGGGCCCACGGGAAGCGGAAAGACGACCACCCTGTACACGGTGCTCCGGGAACTCAATAAGATTGAAAAGAAC
>SKMO01000175.1 GCA_007121025.1 Bacillota bacterium
CCTGCTGCAGCTGTGGATTCTTCCGGACAGGGAGGGATATCCCCCACGCTACGGAGAGCTTCGCCCGGACTGGGAGGAACGCAGAAACCGGTGGCTGCACCTGGTGTCCGGTGAGGGAGGAAGTGCTCCCGTCAAGGTCCATCAGGATGTGAACATTTCAGCAGCCTGGATTGTCCAGGGGAACCCTCTGGATCTGGAGGTGAGACCGGGACGTCAGGCCTATCTGGTGGTCATTGAAGGACAGGCGCTGATCGGTGATCTGGTGCTGGAAGGGCGGGATGCCCTGGAAATTAAAGAGGAAAGCACCACGATTGAAGCCGGTGCGCAGACCCATCTGCTGCTGGTCGAAATGACTCTGGATCCGGTTTCCGGTTGATCGGGGGTTGATGGCCGACCGAACTGCCCCCCCGAAGGTGGCGTGGATTGACGTGCACAAAGTGAAAGGTGAAATAGGAGAACGATCAATGAAAACGGTGTTGTTGATCGGAGCGGGCGGAGGCCTGGGGCAGATGGTGGTGGAGTGTTTCATGGAGCTTCCTCCGGACGAATATCAAATTGTTCTGGGAGATCTGGACCCTCCAAAGCTTGAGACGTTGGCCCGGAAGTCTGGAGGCAGACCCCGGCAGGTGAATGCCAGGGAGAGGGAGAGCCTGCGCAATGCACTCGCAGGTGTTGATGTGGTGGTGGTCACGCTGAAACAGCCGGCCCCCCTGATCCAGGAAGTTTGTACGGAGGCCGGGATCCCATCATTGGATGTGGCTGTGTTTGGTGAGCACGTCAGGAAGGTCCGGGCGTTGCCGTCCATCGCATCAGGGTCTCCCAGTCTGTTGTTGGCCGGCTTCTTTCCCGGACTTTCCGGTATCCTGGTGAACGAGGTCATCGGTGGATTTGACAACGTGGACCGTGTGGATCTGTCACTGATCCAGAACACCAATGCCCGGGTGGGACTCACAGGGATCCGGGATATGCTGCACATTCTGACCCGTCCTGTTCCCGATCTACGGGGCTCAGGTGCCATACGTGGATTTTCTCAAAAAAGACGGGTGAAGATTCCTGGGGAAGCCTGGCTGCCGGTCCGCCGGATTGATCATTATGAAGAACACATGCTCAAAGAGAAATGGCCGGAAGTGACGTTTTCTTCCTGGACCGGTTGGAACCGACCGACGTTCTCCGCGATGCTGAGTCTGCTGAACCGGGTTGGGCTCCTGTCCTGGCTTGCAGGGAGCCGGGGGAATCTTTTGGAGCTGGCGCTCAGACACCGTCCTGACCGGGGCGAGGAAACCTGGCTTATGGTGGAGGCCAGCGGAAAACAGGATGGCAGGGTCACCAAACGGGGGCTCGCCCTGCGGGCACCTTCCGACTATGGAACAGCGGCGCGGGTGGCCGTCGGACTGATTCCGCATCTCCTGAGGTACCCTGGACGGGGTGTGCTCTTTCCCTTCGAGGTGGTGACCATGGAAGCGATTCTCCCCGCTCTGGGAGACAAACTACGGTTGGAACGGTGGGAGCGGGTTGTGAAAGATTGTGAAAGACCCTGGCGGGCAGCCCGGGATTGCCGTTTCGTCAATCATGGAACTATGGTAAAATGATACAGAAATGGAACGATTCACCTCATGACAGGCACGAAGAGGGAGGCAGGATATGGACGGATTGATTTACAGTTTTTTGGCCGGAGCCAGCACGGCTCTGGGGGCGGTGCTGCTCTATTTCTTCGGAACACCCGGGGAAAAAGTGCTGTCTGCACTGCTGGGGTTTGCCGGAGGGATCATGCTCGGCATTTCGGTGTTTGAATTGTTGCCCGAAGCACTGGAACTGGGCTCCATGACCACGGCCGTTGTTGGCTTTTTACTGGGTTGTGGCATGATGTTTGGTCTTGACCACGTGCTGCCGCACTCGCATCTGTCAACGGCGGATGAGATTGTGGTTGAAAACCCGGAAAACATCGGTATGGAAAACAAGCCAATGCTCCGGATGGGCTATCTGATCCTGTTTGGGATTGCGCTCCATAACCTGCCGGAGGGACTGGCCATTGGAGCAGGTCTGGAAGCCAGTCCCGAGCTGGGATTGGCCATTGCTGTGGCCATCGGGCTTCACAACGTGCCGGAAGGGCTGGCCATGGCGGGACCGCTGAAAGCCGGTGGCCTTCCGATTGGCAAAATCTTTCTGTTTACTCTGCTGGCCGGCCTGATGACCCCGCTGGGAACGGGCATCGGTCTATTGCTGTTCTCGGTGTCTCCGGTCATGGTGGGTGGCTCGCTGGCGTTTGCTGCCGGGGCCATGGTGTACATTGTGAACGACGAACTCATTCCCCAGGCCAACGGGATGCACAGCCATCTGGCCAACGGTGGTCTGATTCTTGGGCTGATGATGGCCTTTGTTCTGCTCTGAGGCGCAGTCCGGTCTGAACGGGTGGAAAGACTGACAGGAAAAAACTCCAGCTCCCTGAGTCTCTCAGGGAGCGTTTTGTTGCCGGTAATCTGATGACAGAGCCGCTTGACATGAACAATGTGGCGCGTTACTATATATATGGAAATACGCATATAAGTATATGGAGGGGGATGGTTCTTGTGGGAAAAGAAATCAGGGCTTTCGCGGTTCTGCTGGGGGTGTTTTTGACGGCGTATCTGACGCCGTTTGATTCCGGCGCCATACAGGGCGCCATCATGGAAGGGTTCTTCCTGTTGCAGTATTATGCCCGGGAACATGTGATTACCTGTCTGATCCCGGCATTTTTTATTGCCGGGGGCATTGCCAATTTCGTGTCCAAGGGGGCAGTGGTCAAGTATTTTGGGCCGCAGGCCAAGAAGTGGCTCTCCTATTCAGTGTCCGCCACCTCAGGTATGTTTCTGGCGGTCTGCTCCTGCACGATTCTGCCGCTGTTTTCAAGCATTTACAAGCGTGGTGCGGGCATTGGCCCGGCCATTGCCTTTCTGTATTCCGGGCCGGCCATTAATGTTCTGGCCGTTGTTCTGACGGCCCGTATTCTGGGGTTTCAGCTGGGAATTGCCCGGATGATCGGAGCGATCGTCTTTGCGGTGGTCATCGGGCTGTTGATGGCCCTGATCTTTCGCAAAGACGCCCGGGAGACAAACGGGGAGTTTGAGAAGCGCTGGGAGGAGACGCAGAGCCCCCGCACAGCAGCACAGAACATCGTCTACTTCCTGTTGATGGTCCTGATTCTGCTGACCGCCACCATGAAGGAGCCAGGGAATCCGGATGGACTTCTGATGGGGTTGTACACCGTACGGTGGGGCGTTGTGGCTGCTCAGATCGGCCTGTTGATCTTTCTGGTGTTGCGATGGTTTGAGCGCCAGGAGCAAAAGGACTGGCTGGAGTGCACCTGGGGGTTTGCCAAGCAGATTTTCCCGCTTCTGTTTGCCGGGGTGTTTGTCGCCGGATTTCTGATGGGACGTCCGGGCAGTGAGGCCGGGTTGATTCCAGGACACATTGTTGAAACCCTGGTGGGAGGAAACTCTCTCCGTGCCAACCTGGTGGCCTCGGTGGTCGGCGCATTCATGTATTTTGCAACCCTGACCGAAGTGCCGATCTTGCAGGGACTGATTGGTTCCGGAATGGGAAACGGCCCGGCCCTGAGTCTTCTGCTGGCCGGGCCGGCATTGAGCCTTCCCAACATGCTGGTCATCCGGAGCGTGATTGGCACCAAAAAAACGGCGGTGTTTGTGTTGCTGGTGGTGATCATGGCGACCATCTCCGGCCTGATTTACGGAACGCTGGTTCCCTGAGTGTCAACAGGATTGCACCGTCTGCCCGGCAGACGGTGTGTTTTTGTTTCGGGGAGAAAAAAGGATATCCGGGTCCGGGTGCGAAATGAATAGAATAGAACGGGTGCAACGGCCCGACTGAGGAGGGGAAATGATGGAACAATGGACAATCGGAATGATCGGCCTGGGAAAGATGGGGCGTAATCTGGCACTGAATATGCAGGAACAGGGGGTTGGGGTGATCGGGTATGACCCGGCACCCGGTGCGGTTCAGCAGGCCCGCAGTGAAGGACTCCGGACGGTGGAGAACTGGGAGGAACTGTTTCAGTCATTGGGGGAAAAGAGAGTGTTCTGGATGATGGTTCCTGCCGGACCGGCAGTCGACAGGGTGCTTGAAGACCTTGGAGAGAAGATCCGTCCAGGGGACATTGTGATTGACGGTGGCAACTCCCGGGTCAATGAGACAGAACGGCGGCACCGTTTACTGGCCAGTCAGGACGTCCCGTACCTGGACGTCGGAACCAGTGGAGGCATGGACGGCGCCCGAAACGGGGCGTGCATGATGGTCGGCGGTCCCCGGGACGCCTATGACGCACTGGAGAATATTTTCCGGAAGATCTGTGTTCCCGGGGGTGTGGATTATTTTGGACCGTCCGGCTCCGGACATTACATCAAAATGATCCACAACGGCATTGAATACGGGATGCTCCAGGCAATGGCCGAAGGATTTGAGATTATCGAAGCTTCTGGCCGGGAGTTCGATCTGGCTGGAGTTGCCCGGGTATGGAGCAACGGATCGGTGATTCGGGGCTGGCTGATGGAACTGATGGAAGAGGCGTTTCGTGAGGACCCCGGGCTGGAGTCAATCGGAGACAGAGTGGATGCTTCCGGGGAAGGCCTCTGGACTGTGCAGGAAGCATTGGAACAGCACGTGCCGGCGCCGGTGATCACTGAAGCGTTGTATGCACGGTTTCGATCCCAGAAAAGCCCGTCATTTGCCGGGAAAGTGGTGGCCGCTCTGCGCAGAGGGTTCGGCGGTCATGCCGTTTATGGAAAGAAGGAGAGATCATGATCTTTGTGATTTTCGGAGGCACCGGGGATTTGAGCTACCGCAAGCTGCTGCCTGCCCTCTACCGGATGGCCGGCCGTGACGTTCTGGACCAGGACTTCAGACTGATTGCCATCAGCAATGACCCCCACGACAGCCAAAGCTACCGCAAAAAGGTGCAAAGCGCCCTTTCTGACTATCTGGAGTCGCCTCCGGCAGAGCCGGAGGCATTGGAGCGGTTTCTTGAAAAGGCGGAATACCTGCAGATGGAGCTGGACCAGCCGGAGGGGTACCGTCTCCTGAAGGATCTGGTGGCGTCCTGCCCAAAAGGAGACCGGATTTTCTACTATTTTGCGGTCACTCCGGAACTGTTTCCGGTGATTGCAGAGCACCTGGACGAAGTGGATCTTTGCGACCATCAAAAACGCAAACTCAGCCTGCTGATCGAAAAACCGTTTGGGCGGGACCTGAAATCCGCCATGGCGCTGAACCGCAAGTTGAACACCCGGTTTCCCGAGGAAACCATATTTCGGATTGACCATTATTTGGGAAAGCCCATGGCCCGCAACATTCTGACACTGCGCTTTGCCAACGATATCCTGGAACCGCTGTGGAACAACCGGCACATTGAGAGCATTCAGATTACTGTCAGCGAGTCTGCCGGGGTGGCTCACCGGGGGCGGTTTTATGACCGGTTTGGGGCTCTTAGGGACATGGTGCAGAGTCATTTACTCCAGTTGACAGCCATCACCATGATGGAGCCGCCAGAGAGTCTTGGCTCAGATCATGTGCGGGACCAAAAGGTGCAGGTGCTGGAACGACTGAGTCTTCCCCAGGAACGGGACATCTGGGACAATGTGGTGCTGGGACAGTACGATGCCAACCCGGACCATCCCGAGGTGGCGGCCTACCAGGAAGAAGAGGATGTGGCGGAGGACTCCCTGACGGAAACCTATGCAGCCCTTCGGTTGTTTGTCCACAATGACCGGTGGGAAGGGGTCCCGGTGTACCTGCGGACCGGAAAACGGCTGGCCAGAAAATACGCCCAGATCGTGGTCACGTTCAGGGACACCGTCCGTCACCGGTTGTTTGGGGATCATCCTGCGGTGCATGCCAACGTTCTGGTAATCAGCATCCAGCCGGATGAAGCCGTCTCCTTCAGGATGAACATGGAGAACTTCGGGCTGGGGGAAATCTACTCGGCCACCCGGATGAGCAGTTGTACCGAGTGTTTGCCGGACCTGAACACGCCGGAAGCCTACGAAACGCTTCTTGGCGAGGCGTTTCGGGGTGAGCGCAGTTCATTCACCCGCTGGGATGAGGTGGAGCATGCCTGGCGGTTTGTGGACCAGATCACCCGGCAGTGCGAAGGAAAGCGCAGAGAGCATCTGAAACGCTATCCGGTGTGGACAGATGGGCCCAAAGAGGCAGACGAACTGCTGGCGCGGCATGACAGCAGTTGGGTTGGCAAGGACGATTAAACGGACAGGAGGGACGCATGAGCGCATTGACCAGGTTGGATTTCCCGGATCAGCTCCGGATGACCCGGATCTACACGAACAATGAAGAACTGAACAAAATGGGGGCGCAGACATCCGAACGGGGAACACTGCCCCAGGTGGAGGAAAAATACGGGACGCTTCGTTTTCCGGACGCCCCGGAAGACCGGCCCTATGTGTATGGCGTTCTGGTGTTGTCGGCAGATGGGCGGATGGCCTTCGAGGATGTTCCGGTCGGACCGTACATTGCCCGGAAAAACGAGCCGGATCCGGAGGGTGGCCTGCTGGATTTCTGGACGCTGATCATGCTCAGGGCCCATGCCGACGGAATCATCACGGCTGCGAAAACACTGCGCGCTGAACCGGAAGCAAGCCTGCACATCTGTGACCGGCGTCTGATCCGTGAACGCAAGCAGTGGCTGGGGAAAAGGTCCACCCATCCCCTGCAGATCGTTCTGTCCCGTCAGGGGACCGGGATCCCCTATGAACACGTCCTGTTTGGCCATCTGGAGAATGAAGAATTGGGGTATTTGGTGGTCACGGCGGCCCAAGGCGCAGAACGGATCCGTTCTGAGTGTCCGCTTCAGGTCCGGGAAATCAAACTGGAGAAAGAGAGTGATCTGAAGAAAATGGACCTGCTGGGAGAGATACTGGAAGAGAAAAACCCACAGGTCATGCCAGTGCTGACCGCCGGGGCCCGTTGCGGGGAAGTGGACTCCCGACTTCTGATGAAAGGACTGCGCCGTCTGGGGATCAAGACCCTGGGAATTGAGTCGCCCACGGTGGCCTACCACCTGATGAACGAGCAGATGCTGGATGAATATTTTCTGAACTACGCCATGCTTTTTGCCGGAGGATCCATCGCGCCGGGTCGGTACCAGCCATTTCGCCATGACAGCCACCCCCACAGCAGCCTGCTGTCGGTCAGTATGCATGGTCCCCACTTTCTGTATACCAGACACCGGCTGCTCTATTGACGGATTGTCGTCGCAGGAAAACACGCACCGACGGAAGGCATTGTGAGATGCCTTCTGACGGTGCGTGTTCCGGTTACAGGCCGTTTCGGAATGCTTTGGGTGTCTGACCGGTGTATTTCTTGAAGACTTTCGAGAAGTAACTCTGGTCTTCAAAGCCGACGGCAATGGCCACGTCAAGAATGGAACGGTCAAGGTCAGCCAGCAGTTGCTTGCTGTTTTCAATCCGGACGGAATTCAGGTAGGTCGAAAAATTCACCCCGGCCTCTTGCTTGAACAAATTGGAAAAATAGGAAGGGTTCAGATGAATGTAGTCGGCGGTCTGCTGCAGTGTAAGGCTTTCCATATAGTGTTCGTTGATGTAATTGATGGCCATCTGAATCCGTTTTCGGTTTTTGGAGTCTGGGTTTTTCAGCACGTTTTCCGTGAACCGGGCCAGAATTTTCAGGGACCAGTAGGTCAGGTCTTCCATGGAATTGATGGAGTCCATGGAGTTGATGAAACGGTAATTGATGCCTAAGACATTGGTCAGGGAGGCGCCCCCCTCAATGGCTGCCCGGGACAGCAGGGTGCACAGTTCCAGCACCCGGAGTTTTAGAATATCAATGTTGACGCCTTCGGTGAAAAACATGTAACCCAAAATTTCGTTTAAAATGGTTCGGGCGCCGATGACGTCTCCGTTTTTGACCTTTGACAGCAGCTCTTTTTCCTTATGGTAAGGGTAAGCCTGGGCAACGTTTTGCTTTGCTTCCTGAATAAACTCGTTGATCTCATTTTGTTGGGAGAACCGCTCTTTTCGTTCATAGAGCTGACGCTCGCTGCCATCGGTGATCAGACACAGTGCGGTCTGGAACAGCAGGCGGCTCAGGTAGCGGGCCCGGACCGGGTCGACCACCGGAATCCGGGTCAGCTGGTCCCGGATCCCGTTTCGCAAATCTTCCGGCAGATTGTTTTTCCGGATCAGGTCGGTGACCAGAAAATCATCCAGGGAGCTGAACAGTACCGGTCCGGCCACCAGGGCGCCCTGCAGACTGCCGCCCTGGACCACCGGGGCAGTAAAATGCACGAGCCCCCACGGGCAGATTGAAATGTAGGTGTCTCCCAGTCCGAACGCCTGCCGGCTTGCATTAAGGTGGTGTTCCCGGCACCGCCCCTGATGATTGTCCAGCGATTCAAACGTGTCGCAGACGGCAAACCCATCGGTGGTCTGGCTGATCACGACCCCCGCAGTATCAATCACCATGACCTGTATCCCGGTGGACTGGCTGTAGGTTTGTATGCTTTCCCGAAGGGGTTGACTGTCAGTCAGGGGACGGGGAATGGAAACATCCAAAAAAAACACCTTCCTTCTGTTTCAAAAAACAAAGAAATTACCTTTATGAAGGTATCTTATCAGAAAACCAAAAGAATCCTTGTTTTATTTTTGTTTTTGTATGACGTTTTTTGTTTCTTGCGAAAAAGTGAAAGAAAGTGCCAAACGATGAGCGGATATTACCAAAAGCTGATGACAGAACGTAGTATACTCGCTTTAGTGGAGTCCAAAGATGAGGAGGAATTTGAATTGGATATGCAATTGTTGTCTGAAGCCGTTCAGTCCGGGGATGCCCAGGGCGTGAGCGAAATGGTGAAAGAAGCTCTTGATGCAGGGGTTGGCCCGGAGGACGTCCTGAACAACGGTCTGCTGGCTGGAATGAATGTCATTGGAGGGAAATTCAAGGCCAATGAGGTGTTCATTCCGGAAGTTCTGATCGCGGCCCGGGCCATGAATGCAGGGATGGAAGTGTTGGAACCTGCGCTTGTGGGTTGTTGCGCCAAACCGGTGGGAAAAGCCGTCATCGGAACCGTTAAGGGTGACCTGCACGACATCGGGAAGAACCTTGTCCAGATCATGCTCAAGGGTGCTGGGATTGAGGTGATCGACATCGGAATCGATGTTCCGGCGGAAAAGTTTATTGAGCAGGCAGAAGCGGCAGGTGCAGACATTATCTGCATGTCGGCCCTCCTGACCACCACGATGCCTCAGATGGAAGTGGTGATCAAAGAACTGCAGGCCCGCGGACTGCGGGACAAATACGTGGTGATGATCGGAGGCGCTCCGGTTTCTGAGAGTTTCGGGAAACAAATCGGTGCAGATTATTACACCGCTGACGCGGCCAGTGCAGCGGAAACTGCCCGGGACGTTTTGCAGGCGAAAGCATAACCCTTGACCCTGTAAGTCTGCTAAATTTGTACTGCAGTGTCGTTCTGTAGCGATTGTGACAGAAATGGGTCCATTCTTCTGGTATACTATGATGAAGTGTCTGAAATTTCAGACGAAAAAGAGGAGTGAGCGACCATGAACATAGACAACAACAGGAGACAGCATAAAGAACTGCGGCTTTTGATTGCCGCGATCGGAGATCTGCTGGAAACACAACAGTGGGAAGTGCGCGCTTCCGAACTATCCTCGAAGGTCGATACACTGGCGGGAAGAATCAAGATTCACCTGGTTGCAGAGGAGCGGTTTGTCTACCCCAGACTGGCCGAAAGCGACCAGGAGGACATCAGAGGGATGGCGTCCTCGTTTCAGGCCGAGATGGGTGTTCTGGGGGGAGAGATCGCCGCTTACCGTGAGCAGTATGACACGGCGGGAAAGATTCTGGAAGATCCCCAGCGTTTTGCCAGGGAGACCCTGCGGATGATCGGAGTGCTGAGTCACCGTTTGGATCAGGAGGATGATCTTCTCTATCCGCTGGCCCAGCAGATGTAAAGGAAACAGTAAGCAAACGCAAAAGAGACCGCTCCGGAAGCGGTCTCTTTTGCGTTTGCACATTCGTTCTCAGGACAGAATCTGCTCATCCCGGGCCTCTTTCAGTGCCTGTTTGACGGCCAGCTTGATCACGAAGTAGAGAGCGATCAGCGGTAAGACAAAAAACAGAGGGGAAAGGAACAGAAAGAAAAACCAGCCGAATTGCATCATTTCGTAAGACCTCCATTATGTGTGACGATCAGTTCACCGGTTCCATCCGGGTAATCACCAGGCGGTCCCCGTCGTCATACCAGTCAAACAGGACCCGGTCCCCGGGCTCGAACTGCCCGATCAGGATCTGTTCAGCAAAGGCAAAAGCGAGAGGCTGACCGTCCACGTCAATTTCCATGGTGTGCCCGTCCGCCAAACCGATGAAGATCCCCTCCTGGCCGCGGTGCATGGCTTCTCTGGCCTGCAGGTTGATGTACGTCAGATAACGGGTTCCGTCACTTCCGGTGATGTAGCGGATGGAGACTTCGTCTCCTGCATTCAGCATTTCAGCAAAAGCCGATTCCAGACCCAAATCATAGATGAACGAATGGGTTTGTTCCCCGATACGGATCTCGGCACTTCGACCGGTGTCTGTGTGCCGGGCTCCCTCGAAGATTCCCTCGGCGCTGACCGTCTCTGCGCTGATGTCGGCAAAATCATCACCCATGTATTCCCACACCCGCAGGGTCAGGTCATCCAGGGATTGCGCAAATCGGATCAGCACAAACGGATACGTCAGTGCCTGGGTGACCAGTTCGTCATCTCCGGGAACGGTTTCCTCCACAACGACTTCCACCAGATCCTCTTTCAGTTTCACATGCAAAACCTTAAGTTCGTATCCGCCGGTCGGGCGCTCACCCAGGGACACACCGATCGTATGGCTGTCCAGCTGGAACCATCCCCGCTGCTGTGTCAGCACAGACACAGCCTCCTGTTGTTCTTCGGGCAGAGCTGTGGGATCCCGGAGCAGTTCAACGTCCATATCCAGGCCACTGCTGATCAGGCGGTCGCCATTGCGGCATCCTGGTGCTGCAAACAACAACAGACTGACCATAAAGATGATACAAAACTGTTTCATCATCGTTCCTCCTCTCGTTCTCTTTGCCTGTATAGACGTGAGACCGGGGAGGAAGGTTTCATTTCTTTTGACCCAGAAGTCCATAGAAGAACAAGTGCACAAGGCCTTTACGCAATTCGGTGTTGGCCGGTGCCAGAAAATCAGGATGGCTCTGGCTGCGCCGGAAAAGCTCCAGATAAAAGAGAACAGCATCTTCTGACAGATCCGGGTTGAGCGTTCCTTCGGTTTTTCCCTGTCGGACCATTTCCCGGAACATGGGAATGGTTTTCTGCTGATAGTATTCTTCAAGGATGGTCTGAACCGCCGGAACGTCCAGTGGAATGATCCTTAAAAGATCACTGTCCGGGTGTTCCTGGGCGATTTTTTCAGAGATGAGTGCTTCCATTTTCTGGCGGAAGGAAAGTCCCGACTGATGCATTGCCAAAAACGTCTGCCAGCGCTCATCAAGGGTCTCCCGAACCACTGACTCCAGCAGGGATTCCTTGCTGTTAAAGTGGTTGTATATGGTCGCCGGGGACGTTCCGGCTTCCCGGGCAATGCCGGAAATGCTGGAGTCATGGTATCCCGTTCGGGCAAAAAGGCGGGTTGCCGCCTCGCGGATCTTCCGCCGGGTGCGTTGCCTTCTTTTCTCGTAACCGTTCATGGAACCACCTCCCTGACCTGCTGTTGGTTCCATTGTCGCACAAATGCTGATATTTTGTAATCATTATGGCCCATGATTACAAAATGTTTGTGGGACATTTCCGATGGTGGTACAATGGAGCCAACGAAGGGGGGTGAAACCGTGAGCACACCGCTGATTGAAGCCAGAAATGTCCAGAAGCGCTATGAAATGGGTGAAGTGACGGTTCATGCCCTCCGGGGTGTGGACCTGACCCTCTATGAAAAAGAACTGGTTGTGGTGCTTGGCCCCAGTGGATCCGGGAAAAGCACCCTTCTGAACATCATTGGAGGGATGGATACCGCGACAGAGGGTGAAATGATGTACCGGGATCTGGCGCTCCACCGGGCCAACAAGGATCAGCTGACCCGGTTTCGCCGCAATGAGGTGGGGTTTATTTTTCAGTTTTACAATCTGATGCCCAATCTGACCACCTATGAAAACGTGCAGCTGGCTGCGCAGATTGCAAAGGATCCGTTATCGGTCGACCTGCTTCTTGACCAGGTGGGCCTTGGAGACCGGAAGGACCATTTCCCGTCACAGCTTTCCGGCGGAGAGCAGCAGCGGGTTGCCATTGCCCGGGGGCTGGCTAAGAATCCCAGCATGCTCCTTTGCGATGAGCCCACCGGAGCCCTGGATCTGTCCACAGGGATCGGCATCCTTGAGCTTCTCAGAAATTTCTGTGAGGAGTACAAAAAGACGGTGGCGGTCATTACACACAACAGTTCAATCGGAGAAATGGCAGACCGGGTGATTTACCTCAAGGACGGTCTCATTGATAAGGTTGTCATAAACGAGAATCCGGTCCCGGCAGAGAAGGTGACCTGGTAATGCTCTGGAAAAAGATGGTTCGAGAAATCTTCCAGAACAAGGGATCGTACGCGGCAACACTGGTGCTTGTGCTTCTGAGTCTGGTGATCTTTACGGCCACGGCGGTCCTTAATGAAAACCTGGCCCTGTCACAGGAACAATTCTATGAGGAACAAAATTTTGCTGACGGCTTCATTGAGGTGATGGCCATGCCCCGGTCTTCGCTGCCCCGTGTGGCTGCGGTGGAAGGCATCCGTCAGGTGGGGGGGCGGTTGGTGGAAGATGTCCGCGTGTATGCCCCGGACCGGGAGGAAAGCGTTTATCTGCGGCTTGTCTCGGTGGACGTGGATGAACCACGAAGGATCAACGATGTGTTGATCCTGGAAGGAAACCCGCTGGAAACTCCCCGGGATGTCTGGCTGGAAAGCCAGTTTCTCAACACCAATAACATTTCTCTGGGCGACAGTCTGGACATCATTGTGGGTGGTCGGATTCACAGTATCCGGGTTGTCGGCACGGGCATGAGTCCGGAGTTCACCTATCCGCTGCGGGACCAGAAGGAGCTGTATCCCAATTACGCGCAGTTTGGCATCGCGTTTATGGCCTATGACGACATGGAGGCTCTGTTGCCCCACCGGCAGGGGCAGGTCAACTCGGTGGTCCTGACGCTGGAAGACGGGGCTGACTTTGACAGAATCCGTCGGGAAATTGAACAGATCCTGCGGCCGTACGGTGTGGTGGCAGTCTATCCCCGGGCAGATCAGATGAGTCATTTGATCCTCGACCTGGAGATCACACAGTTGCAGAATGTGGGCCGGTCCATGCCTTTGATGTTCATGTTTATCGGGGGTATCATCCTGTACATCATGCTGAAACGGCTGGTGGAACAGCAGCGGACGCAGATCGGCATCATGAAAGCCATTGGCTACACCGAACGGGAGATCATGGTTCACTACCTGTCCTATGGCCTGTTTGTCGGAACGATTGGCGGTGTGACCGGTGGGCTGCTGGGCCTCTGGGCGGCCAATCCACTGACCACTCTGCTGCTGACGTTTTTTGCCATGCCCATGGTGTACTCCGGATTTTCCTGGGTGCATTTGTTGATTGGCCTGCTGTTGTCCCTCTCCATTTTCACATTTGCGGGATACCACGGTTGCAAGCAGGCTCTGCGGATGAAGCCGGCAGACGCCATGCGTCCACCGGCTCCCAGTTTCAGGCGGAAGGTCATTCTGGAGCGGATTCGTCCGTTCTGGGGGATGTTAACCACCCAGGGGATGATGGCCACCCGGAACATGTTTCGAAACATCAGCCGTACCGTGTTCCTGTTCCTCGGCATCAGCCTCAGCTGTGCTGTTGTGGCGGTGACGTGGTCCTTTAATGACATGACCGATAAAATGCTGTTCTATCAGTATGATGAGGTGGAGGTCTACGATGCCAAGGTAACACTGGCGTCTCTCATGCATCGCCAACCGGTGGCCAGAGACCTGGGCCGTCAGGAAGAAGTAACGGGTCTGGAGCCTCACCTGGAGGTGCCGGCAAGACTGAGCAACCGCTGGTTGGAAGAGGATACTCTGCTTCTGGGAATCGAGCCGGAAGGACAGTTCTACAGGATTCTGGATTCCAGGGGAAGACGGGTGGTCCCGGGGCCGGGAGAACTGATCCTGTCGGACAGACTGGCCGGACTTCTTCAGGTTGGTCCCGGTGACGTTCTCCAGCTGGAAAGTCCGTTGATCCGCGGCCGTGAGGAGAGTCGCCTGGTGACCGTGACGCACGTGGTTCCGCAGTATCTGGGGACGAACGCCTATATGGCCATGGAGTCTCTGGAAGACCTGCTGGGTCAGGGTCCGGTGGCCACGTCATTTCTTTTGGGCATTCGTGGCCAGGGGGCCGAAAAGGATCAGGAGATCATCAATCTGCGGACCCGTTATCTGGAAAGTGACCGGATTTCCGCTCTGGACGGGACAGAAGAACGGATCCGGCAGACCAGAGAAATGATGGACGCCTTCGGATCGATCATCTACATATACGTACTGTTCGGTGTGATCATGGGTTTTTCGATCATTTACAGCTCCAGTTTTATCATTTTGTCCGAGCGAAGCCGGGAACTGGCCTCCATGATGGTGTTGGGGATGTCGCCCCGTGAGGCGTTTTCTGTGATTGCATTTGAACAGTGGTTTATCAGCCTTTTCGGGATACTGGCAGGGCTGCCGATCGCTGTTTTTCTGCAGGCCCAGTTCGCGGCCTACATGAGCACGGATCTGTTTGTGATCCCCGCGGAACTGTCGCCGGGAGCCCTGGTGGCCGGGCCGTTGATTACGGCCTTTTCCATCTGGGTGGCGCAGCGGTTCGTGCTTCGCCAAATTGGACAGATGAGTCTCATCGAAGTGCTGAAATCCAGAGAGTAGGAGGATACCATGAAGAAACAATTCAAGTTCATTTTGGGCGCAGCGGTTGTCGTGATTCTGGCCGGCGCCGGATACTGGTTTCTGACCCAGAGTCCTGAAGTGGACGTTCTGGAGATTCAGCCAGGTCTGTTCCGGGAAAGCTATTCGGAGGAAGGAACGGTGGTGTCTTCCGATCAGCGGGACGTGATGACGCTGCACACAGCCACGGTAAGCCGGGTGTGGGTGGAAGAGGGAAGCCGGGTGTCTGAAGGGGACATTCTCATCAGTCTGGAAGATGCGGAATATGCGTTTGCCCTTCAGGAGATGCAGGCCCAGATGCGGGTCCTTGATGCGCAGTTGCTGCAGCTTCAGCAAAG
>SKMO01000162.1 GCA_007121025.1 Bacillota bacterium
AAAGCTCCGGTAAGCCTCCACGGCCCGGTGCCAATCCGTGCACCCCGTACTCCGGCACTGATGCCAAGTCCCGATTTACTCAGATTCTGCTGAATCCCTTTGCCCAGTCGGATTCTCCTGCGAAAACGGATGCCCATTGTCTGTCCATCTTCTTTTGCTCCTGCTTCTGTACCGGTTCCCCTTTTCCTGCCAGAACTGAACATTGCACACACAACGGGAACCCCGTCCGGGGTTCCCGTTGTGTGTGTCATCACCGTTTATGTCGCTTCCGTGAACAGACATCGATTGCGGTCAGTCCATAGACCAGTGCAGCCCGGTACATGTCGTCCCGATGGATGGGACAGCGCCTGGTGGGTCCGTAGGTGACAGCCGGAATGTTCATCTCATTGAACGGATTGTTGTCCCTCCACATGCTGGAAAAACCAGGACGGGCCGTCTGCATCTGCGTTCCCAGCACCTCCTGATGAGCCCTGCCCAGAGCTTCCATGGCCGGTTGCAGATTCTGGGACCGGTAGCCCCTGCGGTGCAAAAACAGCTCCACTTCCCCCTGCAGACACGTTTGCTGCAGCAGATCCTTCAGCTCGTCCCGGGGTCCACGGGGATCCTGGTCCGGGGTCAGACGGACGTCCAGATACAACATGCAGGCTTCCGCCCCCTTGGTGACGTAATAGGGCTGACCACCCCGCAATGCGGAAATTTGCACTTTCGGCTCTACCGTTCCTTCCGGAGTGTGCAACACGTTGCGCTGTTCGTAATCCCGGGCCCAATCCTCCAAAGCCCCGATCAGGCGGGCTGTCCGCACGAACACGTTGGGGCTTTGTATCCCCGGTTCCCGCCGGACCCAGGGCGTGTACACAATCTCCCCAAACACCGTGATCTTAAAAAACGCCTTGCCCGCTTCCATGGTGGCTGCCCCAAAGTCTGTGCCCTCGGCCACCAGCGCCACATCTGCGGCAACACCACCATGGGTCAACAGATACCGGGTGCTGAAATCCTTGCTGTGGTAGCGTGGACCCTGGAATTCGTCCACCGGTTCCAAACCGGTTTCACCGCAGACCGCAGTCAAAATCACATCACCTGGCAACTGGATCCCTGCCTTGCGGATGGTTTTGGCGGCCATCAGGAAGCAGGCCAGGGGGCCTTTGTCGTTGTGGACCCCTTCACCCATGAAACAGTCATTCTCCATCCAGGCACTGTGAAAAAAAGGATCCTGTGGATTTTTGTGAATCAGAGGATCAGCCGGGGATACGGCGGTGTCCATGTGGCTGTTGAACACCAGGTCCATCCCGCCTCCGGTCCCCGGCAGCACACCCACCACGTTGGGCCGGTCTTCGGAAAACGCCACTTTCCGGGGGGAAAAACCATTTTCCGCCATCCAGTCATAGACAAACTCTGCCACCTGACGCTCTTCCCGGTAGGGACTGGCGATGTTTCCCAGCTGCAAAATCAGACCATCGAGCTCCTCCCGGTCGAAAGCCTGTGTGAAGAGTCTGCGGTTTTCGTCAGTCACGGCTGGATCCCCCCTCGCTTCCCCCGGGATAGTACTGGGACAGGTCCACCTTCGGATAGCGGACCCTCCGGTAGTCGTCCCGGATCTTCAGGTCAATGGTTGCATCGAAGGACACCTTGGTGTGGGTCCCATCCGGTCCAGTGGTGGGATCGTTCTCCATGCCCTGGGCATACGGAGCGATCAGAATGTCCCGGTTGCCGTCCACCCGGGTGGACATGGCCCAGAGCACATCAGATGGATTGTGGATGTCCACGTCCCCGTCCACCACCACGGCCATCTTGATGTTCACATGGG
This sequence comes from Bacillota bacterium, assembly GCA_007121025.1. GTDB lineage: Bacteria > Bacillota > TC1 > TC1 > UBA5767 > SKMO01. Next base: position 1,805 of record SKMO01000162.1, read on the forward strand.
TCATAAGCGCGGCCATGCCGATGTTCTTTGGCTCTCCGGCATTTTTCTTGTCAATGGAAATCACCGCCAGAAACCCTCCACTGTAAGGGGTCAGGTGCACGTTTAGGATGTTCGGAGACACATGGGACACCATCTTTTTCAACATAGGCTCCCGGGGAAGCACATTGCCAATGTACACATGTTCAAAAGACGCCGGCACAATGGTCTGGTAGATCGCCCCGTTTCTAAACGAAACGGCGGTTACATCCATCACCGGTGCCTTCCAGATTTCCCCGTAGTGCCCGGTAAACTCGGCCAGTGGCCCTTCATCCTCCCGCAGATGGGGCCTGATGAATCCTTCCACCACGATTTCCGTGGCAGCGGGCACATGCAGATCCACCGTGCCACACGACGCCAGCTCCAGCGCTTTGCCGTTGATGGCCCCGGCCAGGGCCCCCTCGTCGTCTTCGATCCGGAATCCCGCTGCGATTTCCACCGCCGGATCCACCCCGATGGCCACAGCGCAGGGAAGCCGCATGTCCCGGGACTCCATGTCCCGGTAGAACCGGGCGATGTGGCGCCACTCGTTCATGACCACCCCCACTTTCCGGTCTCCCTTGACCTGCATCCGGTTAAACGAGTAATTCTGACGGCCGGACACCGGATCTTTCGTGATCATGATGCCCCCTGTAATGAACGCTCCCCCGTCTCCTTCATTGTGACGGGGAATGGGCAAAAGTTCCTGCAGCCGGACGTCCTCTCCGGTGAACTGATTTTCCCGGAAAGGGGCATCGTCCACCACCACCGGATCAATCAGGTTTTCCTGGGCCTGGGTCAGCCGGTCGTTCATTTCCTTTTCGGTGCAGTCCAACGCCAGGGCGATCCGGCGGATGTCCCCCAGCACGCCACCCACCAGTGCCATCTCTGATGGGTGGTCCACATTTGTAAACAGGCCAATGGGCCGGCGTTCCTGCAGCATGGTTTCCACCACGGATGCAAACTCGAAGTCCAAAGCCACCGGCCGGTCGATCGTCACCAGTTCACCGTGGTCTTCCAGCTTTTTCAGAAACGTTCTCAATCCGTCATTGTTCATTTTCGCTCACTCCTTGTAAAGGCAAGACAGCCCCAGAAGGCTGCAGCAACACGGCAGACAGACGGGCAGAATTCGAACGGACGTTGAAAGGGCCTGGTGCATCGCGCGATGGGATCGCCGGAAGGGATTCAGGGGATGAAACGGAATTTCCGTTTCACATTTTTCCATGGGAATTTTCTTTCTTGCATTGTATCACAATCGGTTTGATTTTGCCCCCCGCTGCTCCATTCCACAAAAAAATGCGGCGCACTTGCGCCGCGTGTGCCCATGTGTTCAGATCTGTCCGAGGATTTCCCGGGCCAGATCGTCCGCCTGCGGATCCCTTGTGCAGCGGACCATGGACCAGTCCAGGGGTTTGGTGGCATCCGTGGCCATTTTTGCTGACATTCCGTCCCGGGACGATGGATCCAGCAGATTGCACATCACAGCCGGCACGACAAACTGCCCGGTATCCGGCTGCATCCGGGTAGCCAGGGCCCAGAGGACCTCCTCTTCATTAAACACATCAATGTCATCGTCCACCGCCACCACCCATTTCAGATACATGTCCAGACCCAACAACAGCATCAGTGCCTGCCTGGGCTGACCTTCAGCGACCTTCTTCATGCTCATGTAGGCATGGAAATGGGTCCCCGACCGGGGAAAATTGATTGCCCGGATGCCGGGAAACTTCTCTTTCATCCGGGAAACCACCTCTGCTTCCTTGGCCATCCGGCCCAAAAGCAGATGTTCAGACGAATAGCCAGGAATCAGATCCATGTACAGGGCCTCCCTGCGCCGGGTCACTGCAGTGATCTGAACCACATTCCGGGTGGACCGGTCTGTTGCGTATCCAGTGTATTCCCCAAAGGGCCCCTCATCTTCCCGGATTTCCGGCAGGATCTCCCCTTCCAGAACGATCTCCCCCCAGGCGGGAACCAGCACGTCCCGGGTCACACACCGGACCAGATCCACAGGCGTGCCCATCAGGGCTCCGGCCAGGGCGTACTCGTCCTGCTCCATGGCCATCTTGCTGCCGGCCGCCAGATAGATCAGCGGATGACAACCAATGACCACCGCAATGGGCAGTGCTACCCCCCGCTTTTCAGCCCGGGCGTAGTAATCCCACAGGTGGCCCCTTGAATGCAGGCTGATCCCGAACCGGTCCTGTCCCTTATACTGCATCCGGTGAAAACTCAGATTATGCACTCCGGTGTCCGGATCCCGGGCCACCACGATTCCCGACGCAATGTAAGGACCGGCGTCCTGCCGGAAATGACGGCTGACCGGAAGCCCCCCAAGTCCTCTGACCGCATCGGTGTCCACCATCTCCTGCACCGCAGCCTGCTGCACCGTCCGGGGAGACTTCAACCCCCCAATGCGCTGTTGCCATTCATGGGCAAACCGCTCCGGCGTGGTCCCCAGCATGGCCGCCACCCGGCTCCTGTCGCCAAAAAGATTGGCCACCATGGGCAGGTCATATCCGGCCACCTTCTGCTGCATCACCACCGGATACCGGTTTTGTTCTTCCAGCAATCCCACCAGGGAGGTCAGAGTATAGTCAGCCGGGCACTCCCGGTCCACCACCAGAAGGTCCTCCGGTTTTTCCCGTTCCAGTTGTTCCAAATAGCCACGCAGTCCTTTGTCCATGACCGTCTCCTT
>SKMO01000087.1 GCA_007121025.1 Bacillota bacterium
CGCCTGCTTTCAACGACTGGTCGTCAGTGTCCCATTGCTAAGAGACAGCCTGTCGATCATGGTCAGCCGAGCATTGGTGGTATTGTCAACATGGATGAATCGTTTCCTGAAACAATCTCTGATCCGCTTAAGCGTAAACAGAGCGCTCTCAGGCACCCTCACCCAGCGATCATCGATGCGTTATCTGTTCATTGCTTCCTGACGTTCACTGAAATGTTGACGTCCTTTCGGATGAACCGTGTCGCATGCTTCTACGACAGCTTCTGAATCAGCTGATCCCTGATTTGCACGATTCTTCGCTTCTCGATCAATTGCTTGTCCGCATCATCTGGAAACACAACGGTCTTCACAGAATAATCACCCTCCAGGGCGTCCAGCACCTTTTGCTTGACCACAACACTTCCGGGGGCACCCGTCGCCGGAAGGATGACATACAGAAATGAACGGTCCAGAATGACCGTATCAATGAACCGCAGTTTACTGCGGGCCTGGTTGAACAGCCGGATCAGTGCCTCAGGATCACTTTCAACCACCAGCAGGGACACTGCGGATCCTGTCCTCATGGCCCGGTCAATCTCTTCAAGCATTTTTTCTGACAACTGGCCCAACTGCCCGGTCGAACGTCTCTCCCCGGGGATCGGATGGGCAGACGGGACGAAAACGTTCATCACTTTTTTAAGCAGGTCCGCTGACCTCACCGGTTTGACCAGATAGTCACTGGCCCCCCGGTTGATCATCTCGATGATTGTTCCCTTTTCGGCTTCTATGCTCACGATAATCACAGGAATGTCCGGGTATTCCCGATGAAGAAAGTCAAGCACTTCACCGCCCATGCAGTCCGGCAGGTACAGGTCGAGCAACACAAGCTCGATGCCCTCCAGGCGCATCTCATCATGAAACCCCTGGTTGAGAACCTGTTGTCCCCGGGACGCCTCATACACGACGTACCCGTGGTCCTCCAACAGCCTTTTCAAATGAAACCTCATCAATCCCGAATCATCCACCAGCAATATGTTTTCAGACATTGAGTTCCTCCCGCTTCGTTGGTTATACAGGACGGCATTCCCACCCTATGCGTAAATCATACCATACGTCTGTCGAGTCCGCTGTTTTTCTTAATCAAACCAAACACCGGCCTTGCCTTGTGCTTCAAATTCTCCGTGTTAGAATAAGTCCATAAGAGCATTGTTCCAGCAAAACCGGAACAAAAGGAGAATTTTGCAATGAATGAACAACGGAAAAAAACACCTGCCCAAACAGACAAACCCATTTCTGAGAGTGAAGAGATCGCCAGGCCTGCGACCCCTGAAGAATGGCCGCCTGTGGACGCCAAGGCCCTCGTTACCGTTTCGGACGACCGAATGGAAGGCCACATGATTCTTCATGATCCGAAATGCGGAGGAAAACACATCACAGAAGACATGGCACACGCCGCATTGCAGGAATCCGGGATCGCTCATGGACTGGATTGGGATCAGGTGCGGGCGCATGTCCGGAACAACATCTACGGGGTCACCTTTCGCTGTGCACAGGGAACACCACCTATAAACGGTGTGGATGGCAGCGTGACATACACCTTTCCCGCCGAAGACACCCGAACCCCGGACATTCGTCCGGACGGTTCCGTGGATTATAAGAATCTAAACCTGATTCCCAACGTAGAGGAAGGACAACTCCTGGCGACGGCCACCCGCCCGGCAAAAGGAACCCCGGGAACCAGCGTCCTGGGAAAACCGGTGCCCCAGATCGTGGGCCGGCCCGCTGCCTTCCGGTCGGGAAAAAACACGACTCTCGGGGACGACGGTCTGACGATCAGGGCGGCTGTTGCCGGCCAGGTGATTCTCGACGATGGCAAGGTCATGGTGGACCCGGTGTACGAAGTAAGGGGCGATGTGGACACCACAACCGGGAATATCCGGTTTAACGGAAAAGTGGTGATTGCAGTACAGGTGCCCTCCGGTTACACGGTGGAAACCGAAGGGGACATCGAGGTCTGGGGGGGCGTGGAAGGTGCCCATCTGAACGCAGGGGGAAACATCATTCTCCATCAGGGCATCCAGGGCAACAACCAGGCGCAAATCCAGTGCAAGGGCAACCTGGTGGCCCGGTTTATCGAAAACTCCCAGGTGGACGTCAATGGAAACGTGGAGGCCGGGGCCATCATGCATTCCACCGTGAACGCCCGGGGCTCCGTGATCACCCGCAACGGCCGCGGCCTGATCGTCGGAGGAACCGTCCGGGCAGGACAGGCCGTGGACGCCATTTCCATCGGGTCTGCGGCGGGAACCGCGACAGTCGTGGAGGTGGGCATGGATCCCCAACTGAAAATCCAGTGCCAGCAGTGCAAGTCCGAACTGGAAGAGGTCACCAAGCAACTGGACCAGTTGGACAAGACCATCACCATCTTGAACCGGATGAGCGAAACCGGAGAGCTCACAGACGACAAGCGGCTGCTCAAACTCCGGTCGCTGAAAACCTACGGTCTGCTTCGCAACCGCAAAAAAGAACTGGCGGAATCCATCCGGACCTTCGAGAAAGCCCTGAAAAACCAAAAGGACGGCAAAGTGCATGCCCGACGATTCTTCCATGCAGGCGTGCGGATCACCATTCACAACAGCACCCTGACCATTCGATCAGACCTGTCCCAGGGAACTGCCTACTACGAACATGCTGACGTTGTTATTGGTCCGTACCGGGGATAATTGAGTCTCTCTTTTCATCCTTTAGACCGGGGGTCGTCTGCTGGCAACTTCCTGAACGAACTGAACGAACTGAACAACCTGATCTGAAAACATCCCCCTGACGCAGCAGCAAAGCGTCATGGGGATTTCACTATGTTGACAAAGAATTCTTCATCCTGCAACAGACCGCACAGCGCCACACCTAAGTTACCTCCACCCCAGACAGCCCTGTCTGGGGTGGTCCCATTTTTTTCAGCCACCACTGATCGCCAATCCATTCAATAAGCCTGCTGAGCCCGGATCGCCAAGTAACCACACACGGTTCTGCTGCCTTCCATCCCACCTGCAACCGATGAACTTTGCTGGCGTTCGATTCGGTCCCAGCTTCTCCAGAACCTTTCCAATAAATCTCTCCCTTATCAACAATTGGCTTTCCCCGTAAAAGAGAAACCCAGCTCAACTTGAACGCACTGCTAACGGAGGCTGTTGATATTTCGGTTGATGAGAGGATACCGCATGAGACAAAAAGTGGCGGTGCCCAGTTCCTCTGCCTGGATCGAGCAGGATACAGCGCTCACGTCTCTTCTTGTACGCTACCCCTTACTGCCTCTGCTTCTACGTTACGGAACGGAACAACACTTGCTGGTCATTCGAGGCATAACGGCAAAACAGGCGGCGCAGATCTCCTCCCTTCTCTCACTGATTCGTCTGAGTCACCAGCCCCAAGACCTGCACCCGGTGATCCGTACGCCCGAAGACATCTGGACTTTGGTGAAACACCTGCAGTTCGAGGACAGGGAACACTTTCAGGTTCTCGTACTGTCCACCAAGGATCAGGTTATTCTGAAGGAGACCGTCTCCATTGGGTCGCTGTCTTCGTCCATTGTGCCTCCGCGGGAATACCATAAGCCTCTGGTCTCCCACTCATGAGCGTCCACCATCCTGGTGCACAACCATCCGTCCGGGGATCCGTCTCCCAGTGAGGAGGACATGTCTGTCACGAGACGACTGTCTGAGGGCGGACAGATGCTGGGGATCCAGGTGCTCGATCATATCGTGGTGGGGATGAACCGGGAGGTGAGTTTCCGGGAGGAGGAGATGATGTTGGGAGGTTTTGATACGGTGGAGTTGCATAGGCGGCGGATTTTGGTGAAAATCTGCCGCCATTTTTCCTGTCTTGCTATCTTGCCATCTCGCTGTTTTGTACCCCTGCAACCTGCAAGAGTATAAGTGACGGCGCCCATGATTCCCTCTCTCTGTTTACCCAAAAAGAAGCCCCGGATTTCTCCGAGGCCTCTCATAAACCTTACTTCTTTTCATGCAAACTTCTCTGAAACAATTATCCCAGAAGTTGCAGTACGGACTGAGGAGCCATGTTGGCTTGTGCCAGCATTGACGTCGCAGCCTGCTGCAGGATGTTGTTCTTCGTGAAGTCCATCATCTCCTGAGCCATGTCCAGATCTCTGATCCGGGATTCTGCTGCCTGCAGGTTCTCAGAAGAGGTTCCCAGGTTGGCGATCGTATGCTCCAGGCGGTTCTGAACCGAACCTAGTTTGGATCTTTCCGCTGAAACTGTTTCAATTGCACTATTAATCGTTGTGATAGCGGCATCAGCTGCTTCTTGAGTACTGATATTAACTCCCAACGTAACTGTTGGATCATCAGCTGGGATCAGTTGTGCCGATTCCAATCTTAATGATGCTGTTAGATCCCCATCCCCGGC
>SKMO01000193.1 GCA_007121025.1 Bacillota bacterium
GATGAACTGAAAAAAGCACTGTAATGACAAGAAAACCTTTCAAGAGGGACTCCTGAAAGGTTTTCTTTCGTTGGTTCGTATTCACAAAGCCTGATTGAACACTTATAATGGTCTTAAACAACGGGGGTGCAGAGATGAGCTATACGGGAAGAAACATCGAAATCGTCACACTGGACACAGCGCGTTATTTGGTCTGTGCCAACACTGCGTCCACCGGGATTGGCATCAATGAGGAAGACAGCACGATTGTGTTTCCCTATATACTGGGACGGATCAAGGCCAGGACTGTGCTGGGGGAGCTGTTTGCCGTGGGTGCGGAATTGTCGATGTTAACCATCACCATCTTTGCCGATCAGAATGCCAACGGGGAAGAAATCGTCCGGGGAATCCGGGATGAACTGTCCACCACGTCGGATGCAGACCTTCCGATTCAGACCAATTACCTGGAAGAAGAGGGAAACCGGCGGACCGGCCTGGTGATTACCGCGCTTGGCATGGCGTACAAAAATAAAATCAAGGTGGCGGCCAGTCAGCCCAATGACTATATCTATGCACTGGGAAAGCCCAAGCGCACCAGTGAAATCAACAGCCTGGATGACAGGGAAATCGCCAAACTGTACTGCATTTCAGAATTGGCGGCCGTGGGTTCCGTTCATGAGATCATGCTGCTGGAGGATGGAAGCATCCGGGACGCCCTGGAATGCATATCAACCAACACCGGCCTGAACCACCGGATTGAACAAACGGAGAACTTGGACCTCAACCGGGTGGGGAATGCAGGGACATGCATTGTGTTTACCTGTGCACACCGGGTCAAGAACAGTGATTATGACGGCATTGGGCTGACGTTTATCGGGAGGATGGAGTCGTGAAGAATATTCTGGTCTTTTTTCTATTTTTGTTTTGTCTGGCCATTCCAACCCAGGCGCTGGCTGCCGCAGAAATCCGGGTCTCGCTTAATGAACAACCGATGAACTTCGATGATGTTCCGCAGATCATCGAAGACCGGACATTTGTGCCCATGCGGGCTCTTTTGGAAGCGCTGGGAGCCCAGGTGGACTGGGACAGTGCAAATCGGCAAGCCATTGGTGTCACCAGCAGCATGAAGCTGCAGATGATCATTGGCAGTCCTCAGGCATACATCAATGGTGCGGCATTTCCACTGGAGGACCGGGACAAAGCCCGACTGCTCAACGACCGGACGTACCTTCCCCTGCGATTTGTCAGTGAGGGCATGGGGTACGATGTGGAGTGGGTTGGGGAAACCCGGACCATTCTGATCTCAGATCCAAAGAAGCCAATTCCGACCCGGGCTGAAGACCTGACCATTCAGGGCAGGGCGTACATCCCACAGGACGCCATGCAGCGGTGGTTCGACCGGAACATTCCGGACTATGCCCATCTTCCGGCACTGTATTATGAAATGGGGCGGATCTACAACGTACGGCCGGATCTGGCCATCGCCCAGGCCATTCATGAAACAGGGTATTTCAGGTACGGGAACGAGGTTCAAGCCCATCAGAACAACTACTGTGGCTTGTATGCAACCGGTGTTCCGATTTCTGAGACCATCCTTGCACTTCCGGATCCCATCTATGGCGCCAATCCTGAGCGGGTCTGGCTGGAACTGGGGCAGTACGGAGCCTTTTTCACAACACCCCGGGACGGGGTGGAAGCCCATATCCAGCATCTCTATGGATACGCGACCACTGATCCGCTGCCGAAGGGAATTGAACTGGTTTCCCCGCGCTTCAGGATTCTCGAGATGCTGGGCCGGCGCGGATCCGCTCCAACCCTGGCCACACTGGGTCCGCAAAACCCCACCGGAGGCGGGTGGGCCACGGACATCAGTTATGTGCACAAAGTTGAGTCAGTGTTCGTCCGGATGCTCAGTGACATGCGCCTTCTGCCCCGGGAGGTATGAGCCGGCGGCAGTGAAAGGAGATTGCCGTGCAAACCATTGGAGACATACTTTCACCTGACTTTGTTCATGCGCGGATGGGAGACAGGGTGGAACAGGTCCTGGAGGTCATGACCCGGCAGCAGATCAACACCGTTCCTGTGATGGACGATGCAGGGTCGTTAAGAGGCATTCTGGTCAGATCCGACATCTACCGGTTCATGATCGATCCCGGGCATTACTCCAGTTGTCCCGTAGAGTGGGTGATGACCAAAAACGTGGTGACTGCCCGCCTGGAGGATTCCCTTGCAGAGACTGCTCTGCGCCTTTTGGATCATCGTATTGAAGCCATGCCGGTACTGGATGGCGATCGTGTGGTGGGTGTGGTTTCCAAAGCAGATCTTCTTCGCCATTTCGCAATGTCGGATGCTTCCCGGGCATTGCAATCATGAATATGAACCGACAAAAAAGCCTCCTGCGGGAGGCTTTTTCTTTTCGGTTTATTGGTCCTTTTCGTTCGGAGACTGTCCGGTGCGGGTCCGCTCACGGTTGTATTGGAAGAGGTTGCGGGTGTGAATGATGTACACCGGGATTCCGGTGACGATCCCAAAGGGAATACTCGCCAGAATCAGCCAGGGGAGGAAGAAAAAGACCCCTGCCGTTCCCATCAGGACAAAGGCTGCTGTCGTTTGTCCAACATTGTGAAACGCTGCGCCCAGGATGCTCAGTCCCACAGGACCAAAAACATTGTGGCGGAAGGCCAGACTCATGGCGCCCCAGGACATCAGGCCGCCGGTCAGGCTGATCAGAAACCCTGGTGTCAAAAAGGTGCCAAACAACAGGGAGATACTGAGGATTCTAAGCATACTGATCATCAGAGCTTCTTTGCTGCCAATGGTCAGGATGGTCAGCAGAATGGCCACGTTGGGCAGCCCCATTTTCATCCCGGGGACAGGGTAGGGCTGTGGGATCAGTGCTTCGATATACGCCAGTACCAGTGCGATGGCCAATAGCATGGATAGGGTTGCCATTTTTCTTGTTTTCATTGGTTCACTCCGTCCAGTTTCAGTTCGCTCCGAATTTCATTCGCGTTTTGATTGGGGAAACAATAGATCGATCTGTTGCTGGTGTTGTCCAGCCAGCCAAGGTTCACAGTGGTTTGATCCGGCAGGGGGCCTCATCAAGGCCCAAGTATTCATGGTAAATATTTCCGGGCAACTCGAGCCTGAAGAGAACCTGTCTCCGGTGTCATCAGGGGGCCGTTGACCAGAAAGAGAAAGCCAGCAGAAAAAACTCCAGGGGAACAATCCATGCACGATCCCGCTTACTCCGCATAGCGGTACACGTCGGTCTTGGTTAGTGTAAACACATCGTGCATGCCATCACTGAGAAACAGTTCACGGTCTTCCGTGACGATCAGGGCTCGGACTTGCGGAAAATGTTCGCGAAGGACATTGAGACTCTCTTGTGGACCCAGAACCATCAACGCGGTGCTCAGGGCGTCACCCAGAAGTGCAGAGGGAGCGATGACCGTTGCTGAGAGGATTCCTTCCGTCGGGAACCCGTCGATGGGTGAGACAATATGATGATAGAGGCGGCCTTCAATGTCCGAAAACCGCTGGTAGGTCCCTGATGTGACAATGGTTTCGTCCTCCACCTGTACGATGCCGAGCACCTGGGACGGATTGAGGGGATCTGCAATCCCGATCCGCCACGGATTGCGTCTGTCCCGTCGACCCAGGACAGCAATATCGCCTCCGGCGTCGATAAACGCCCGGGTGATACCCTGTTCACGAAGGGCGTTGGCAGCCACGTCCACAACGTGGCCCTTGGCAGAGCCGCCCAGATCGAGGGTCATGTCTGGATCGGCCAGAAAGGCTGTGAAGCCATCGGGATCAAGGATCAGTTGATTGAAGTCTACACTGGAGAGAGCGGCCTGCAGTTCGGTTTGCGATGGCAGCCGGTCGCGCTCCCGGGATGCTTCCCAGAGGTCTACCAGTGGACCGATGGTTGGATCATAAGCACCACCGGTGAAACGGGCGACCTGGAGGGACGTTTCCAAAACCGACAGAGTGTCACCAGAAATCTCAACCGGGTCCAGTCCTGCCTGGCTGTTGATCCGGGAGACTTCACTGACCTCCGGGTCGAGATAGCGGTCCAGAGTGTTTGACACGGTTTGCATTTGGGCCAGCGTCACACGGATTGCATCCACAGCGACATTTTCACTGCGATGAAACGCACGAATATTGACGATGGTGTCCATCATGAAAGCCTCCCGGGTGGCTTCCCGTTCATGGAAAAAGGCCACGACGGACAAAGCGATGATCAGTCCCGTGGCCACAATGTACTTCATCCTACCCACAGGCTTTGCAACCTGCGCATCCGGGAACGGACTCCGGCTCGGTGACCCTGACAACCGGGCTGTCAAAGGCAGAATCCAACGGCTCAATAATTTGAATGCAATGGGTCGGACAGA
>SKMO01000086.1 GCA_007121025.1 Bacillota bacterium
ACACTTTCCGAGCCCGTCTCCAGAAGCAGCTCCTCTGCATAACGCTCAGCGGCGTGCTGCAGTCTGGCATCCAGGGACAGGACCAGAGAGTTCCCCTGGACCGGTGGAGTGTAATTGTGAACGCTTTCCGGAATCACCCGGGCCAGGGAGTCCACTTCAAGCTGGATTTCCCCGGGAATCCCGGTCAGTTCCTGTTCGTACGTCACCTCAAGTCCGGCCAGTCCCTGATTGTCCATGCCCGCAAACCCGATGGTCTGGGACGCCAGTCGTCCTTTGGGATAGTAACGCTGGCTTTCCTGAAACATGACGACGCCCGGATAACCCAACGCCTCGATCTCCGGTCCCAGCCGGAAGGGAATCTTTCGTTTCAGCCAGACAAAGTTGCTGTCCGCTGTCAGGCGGTCCAGAACCTGTTCCGGTTCCATGTCCAGAATGTGCCCCAATTTGTTGGCCATCTGCTGTACATCGTATTTTCCCCGTGCCACTTCCGCCGGAAACACCGCCACGGACTCCCCCATGGTGCTGGCCGCCAGCACTTCACCGTTTCTGTCCAGAATATCCCCCCGCTGGGGTTCAACACGAACATTCTTCAACCGGTTGTTGAGCGCACTCTCCCGGTACTCGGCACCCTGTACGACCTGAAGATCCACCAGTTTGTACACCACGGCAGAAAAAAAGATCATCATGATCGCCAGCAACACCAGGATTCGCTTTTGGCTGCCACTCATCGCATCCGTCTCCTTGCTACAATATCCATCTGTTGAGTATACCACTAAGCGGTCCCTGCGCCAATGACAGTGGCCGCTGATCTGCGGTCAGAATGCCAGCAAAACCATCCTCATCTTCAACCGGATGAGGCATTCTCACTCTCAGGCTGACCTGTACCATCTGGTCCACTGTCGGTCTTTGCATGGCCAGTCCCTGCTGCGCCTGCTGCTCCACTTTTTCCAGCGTGCCCAGGTAGCCGATTTCCAGGGACAGCCGTTCGTTGACCACCTGTTGCTGTTCAATCTGCGCCTTTGTGTATTCGATTTGCTGGTTGCGGGCACTGACCATGCCCACGCTGGCCAGATAAAAAACACCCATGCAGAAAAACAGAATCGCCATGGTGAACAGGTCCAGCTTGAACCCGTTTCGCTTCATCGCAGATTCTCTGTCCCGACGGACAGCCAGTTTTCGTTTGGGTGCTTCGTATTTACCTTTGGCCTGACGGTGTTTTCTTCTCATCTCTCGATCCTCTCCGCCACACGCAGTTTGGCACTTCGCGCCCGCCGGTTCCGGTTCAGTTCCGGTTCATCCGCCAGAATTGGTTTACGGGTCAGAATCTTCAGTTTCGGCGACTTTCCGCAAACGCATACTGGAAATCCCGGAGGACAGACACACCCTTTGGCTTCCACCTGAAAAAAGTTCTTCACAATCCGGTCTTCCAGGGAGTGAAAGGTGATCACCGCAATCCGGCCGCCCGGCGTTAATCGGTCCACAACTTTTTGAAGAGATTCCTGCAGGGCTCCCAGCTCATCGTTGACCTCAATCCGGATGGCCTGAAATGTCTTCCGGGCCGGATGTCCCCCTTCACGGCGAACGCCCGAAGGGATGGCCTGCTTGATCACGGTCACCAGATCTTCTGTGGTCTGAAGTGGCTGTGCCTCCCGGGCATCCACGATAAACTGGGCAATCCGCTGTGCCCACCGTTCTTCGCCATACTCCAGGATGATCCGGGTCAGTTCATCTTTGTCATACGAATTCACCACATCAGCAGCCGTCAACGTTGCACGGCGGTCCATACGCATATCCAGGGGGGCCTGCTGGTGATAACTAAACCCCCGGTCTGCCTCATCGAGCTGGGGACTTGACACGCCCAGGTCGTAGATTGCCCCGTCAATCCCCGCAATCCCCCGGTCATCCAAAACGCGGTCCAGATCGCGGAAATTGCTCCGGACCGCCTCAAACCGGCCGGTGGCTTCAAACCGGTTCCTGGCGTTTTCCAGGGCCGTTTCGTCCTGATCAAGACCAAGCACCCGCCCTTCTGAAGTCAGTTTCTCCAGAAGAAGTGCACTGTGTCCACCGCCGCCAAGAGTACAATCCAGATAAATGCCATCCTTGTTTGTAACCACTGCATCCACTGTCTGTTGAAGCAGTACCGTTTCATGAATAAACATTGCGTCTCCCTATATTTCCAGCTTCAGCTCAGACAGCGTGTCGGCAAGACTGTCATAGTCCATCGCCTCCGACTGGCTGTACGTCTGCCAGACCTCTGCTGCCCAGATTTCCACCCGGTTAAGTACTCCGATCACCACCACGTCCTTCTGGATATTTCCGTGGCGGACCAGGTTCTGGGGGATCAGAATCCGCCCCTGCTTGTCAATCTCACATTCTGTTGCCCCGGAAAAGAACATGCGCAAAAAGGCCCGTGCTTCCCGGTTGGTCAGCGACAGACTCCGAAGCTTTTCTTCGATCACCGTCCACTCAGGCATGGGGTACAGAAAAAGAGACGAGTCCATGCCCTTGGTCATCACAAACCGTCCACCCAGTTCCTGACGGAACTTGGCCGGAACGATCATGCGGCTTTTGCTGTCCACGCTGTGTTCGTATTCACCAATGAACATGTCTTCCCCCCCTCTCCTGACCTATTTTACCACTTCTCTCCACTTCTCTCCACTCTTTACCCTATATATTCCACCTTCTTCCCATTTTTCCTCTTTTGGCCATAAAAAAAAGAGCCGCGAGCGGCTCTTACACATCGTTTACGTTACCCTTTATTTCCGGTGTTTCCTCGGGCTCTGCCGGAACCGGACACTTCCGCCGGCGGCTGACCACCACCATGGCGGCGAACAGAACCACCACCAGGACTCCGCCTGCCAGACGGTTGGCCAAAAGTGACACAGCTCCCAGGCTGATCAGGGTCATCAGACCCCCCACAATGAACACCCCGGCGGCGATGGACACGAACGCGCGCAGTACGCTGAGCTGCAGCAGATAGGCGATCAGTGTGCCTGTCCAGGCTCCGGTTCCCGGTGCCGGAATGCTGACAAAGAGTGTCAGACCCAGAAGCTCGTACTTTTCATATTGACATTTCTTGGCTTCAGCAGAAGCCAGCACTTTCCGGATGATCCGTCCCAGAGGTTCCCACCGGGAAAACAGCCGGATGGCCGGTCGCAGAAGAAGCAGAATCGGCAGCACAGGAACCAGGTTTCCGGCCGTTGCGTAGAGGTAGTTTTTCAGAGGGTCAATGCCCAGGGCAATGCCCAGTGGAATGGCCACCCTCAATTCGGTGATCGGAAGCATGGACAGGAAGAACACCCGCACCTCCGGAGGCATAAACTGGACCATTTCAATGATTTTTTCAGCCATGATGTTCCTCATTTCTATTCAGTCTTTTTTTTGCACCCACAGGAAGGCTGTTTACGTCCGTTCCCCGTGCACAGGCCACGGCATTCACCACGGCAGCCGGAACCGGAACACAGCTGATCTCCCCGAAACTTCGGGCCCCAAACGGTCCCGAGAGTTCCTGCTGCTGCGAAAACACGGTCTCCAGCTCTGGCATTTCAGATGCCTTCAGAAGATGGCAGCCCCCCAGAGTGTTGGTTTCAATCGTTCCGTCGTCTCCCCAGGACAGCCCTTCACTGAGCGCCATGCCGATACCCATGGAAACAGCCCCTTCAATCTGGCCCTCCAGTCCGGCCGGATTGATCATCTGGCCCGGATCATGGCTGGCGCAGTAACGCTGGACACGGATCTGGCCGGTCTTTCGACAGACACGGACCTGCGCAAAGTGGGCGGCATAACTCATGGGGTCGGTTGAGGCGCTGTGGGTCGCATGGACGTAGAGGTCCTCTCCGGTCTGAGAATGGATCCAGCGGGCCAACTCACCGGTTCCCACCTTCCGGCCATCCGCCAGTCGGACCTGGCCATCAACCAGTTCCACTGCCTGCTCGCACTCAAAATACCGGCAGGCAAACCCCTTGAGCCGGTTCTCCATCGCCCGGGCGGCCTTCAACACGGCCTCACCGGCCACTGAGATGCTCCGGCTGGCATAACAACCCAAGTCAAAAGGCGCCGCCGATGTGTCTCCCTCCACAACACCGATCCCGCAGGCATCCAACCCCAGAACCTCACCCACAATCTGGGTAAACGCAGTGGTGGTTCCCGTTCCCATATCCACCGTCCCGGTGATCAGGTTCACCGACCCGTCCCGGTTCATTTTCAGGGCCACTGTCGTGGTGTCAAAATGGACCGGATGCATGCCATTTCCATGAACACCAAGGCTCATGCCAGTTCCATAGAAGAACCGGGAATCCGACCAGCGCTCCCCGGGCAGCCGCCCAAACCGTTGTGCCCCTTGTTCAAGGACCTGCCGGAGGCTGATCCGTCCATAGGGTTTCCCGGTCCGGGGATCATGATCTGCCTGTCGGACACACAGGCGCCGACGCAGGTTGAGGGGATCTGTCCCCAGGGCCCGGGCAACCCGGTCGATATGAATCTCCAGCGCAGTCATTAACTGGGTCGATCCGTAACCCCGCATGGCGGAAGCCACCGGTTTGTTGGTCAGCGCCGACCGGGCCAGGTACCGGATGGACGGAATACGGTAGAGCCGAAACGGTTTTGCGCTCATGGCCCAGACGAAATCCTCTCCGCTGGACAAATACCCGCCGGCATCCGCCACCAGGTCGAGCTCAAGGCCGGTCACCTCTCCCTCTTGCAATGTGGTCCGCATCCGGGCGTCCAGTCCATAGCTGACCCGGGACGCCTGGATCGTCTGCCGCCGATCAAGAATCAGTTTCACCGGGCGGTTCAGAAGCCTGGCTGCATAGGCCGCCAGAGGTTCAAGAATGACTTCCAGCTTGCCCCCGAACGAACCGCCAAGCGGTGTCCGGATGACACGAACCCGGGATTGGGGCAGTTCAAGAATGTCCGCCGTGATGAATCTGACCGCCCAGATGTTCTGGGACGGGGTATAGATCAGCAGATCCCCTGAGGCATCCGGCTGGACCAGCACACCATGGGTCTCCATTGCTCCCTGATGATATGGAGGGAGGCGAAGTCGTGTTTCCACCACCTGATCGGCTGTATTGAGCGCCTGATCCCAGTCACCGGTTTCCTGTCGGCAGGTCCCGCCCAGATTCCCGGCCGGATCCACCTGTGGAGCTTCTGTCTCCAGAGCCTGGCGGGGAGCAAGCACAAAGTCCAGACACTCATAATCCACCCGCAACTTGCGGCTGGCCCTGAGGGCCTGTTCACGGTTCTGGGCCAGCACCAGCGCCACCCGGTCCCCGGCAAACCGGACAACCGGTGAAAAGAGCCGTTCCTGGCAGGGAAACGAATGGTCTTCAAAAGGCGCCGCCCCATTATACCTGTTTTCCGGGGTGTTTTCATGGGTCAGCACGGCGGCCACTCCAGGCATGGCCAGTGCTGAAGCCGCATCGATCCCCCGGATCCGGGCGTGTGGGTGAGGGGACAGCACAAGCACTCCTTCAAGCATTCCCGGCACCTGCATGTCTCCCACATACCGCGTTGTTCCACTGACTTTGCCCCGGGCGTCACGAACCGGCAGCGACCGTCCGATCTGATGATGTGTGTTGTTCATCGCTGCTTCACCTGCCTCACTTCTGCCCGTTTTCCCCGCCTCACCGGCATAAAACAAGACAGGGGCACCCCTGTCTTGTTCCTGTTTGACGTCATTGAGCCAGCATCGTTTCCAGCTCCCGGACGACCGCATCATCTTCCTCCCCATCGGCCAGCTGTCTCAACTGCTCAAGCTGATCCCGGGCCTCTTCCGACGCTTCCAGCCTGATCAGCAGATGGGTGTATGAGGCCTGCCCGTCAAAATGGTCCGGGTGAATCTCCAGAAACGCCTCATAGGTCAACCGGGCTTCATCCAGCCGGCCCAGTGCGGACTGTGTAATGGCCTTGGCCAGAAGCGCCGTCGTCTCATCGGGATCCAGACGGAGCGCCTGGCTGTAGGCATCCAGTGCCTGACCCAGTTCTTCGTCCACGTTTTCGCCGTAATAGTAGTTCAGGGTTTGCGCCAGCTGAAAGTACAGATCGCCCAGGTAACGCATATCCCAGGCCTGTCGTTCATCCGGTCCATACCCTTCAAATGTTTCGATTTCCGCCTGGAGCGACTGGACATATTGGTCGATCTGTTCTGCCAGATCGTTGCCGGACGGTTCCGGACCTCCCAGAGGGAGTTCCATTCCAGCGAAAGCAAAAATCCCCGCGAATCCGATCAGAAAGGTCGCTGCCACAACGATGACCACCGCTCGCATCACTTTGGGGTTTCTTAGTAGTGAAAACATTGTCGATTCCCTCTTTCCTTTAGTGCAAATGGGAAGGCGGTTCTTTGTCCGATTTCAGTTCTTCCATGGAATCCAGAAGAATCTCCTGAATCTCGGACAGCACCTTGGTAAACCGGTATTCAGCCATAAGAAACTCATTGATGGTCCGGTTCCGGGACAACTGGTCGTACATTTCTTCCACAATCCGGCTGTCTGTTTCTTCCACATCCTGGCCCATCATGGCCTCCAGCTGCACTTCCCACTGCTTATGACGAAACGCCTCCAGCAGTTCCTGGTTGACGCGGTTTTCCTCCAATTTCTTTTTGGCCCTGGCATATTCCGAGTATTCCCGGGAATCCATGATGGCACTGGCCAGTTCTTTGGCTTTGTCTTTGATCATCCTACATCACCTCTTCAGTCTGTGCTCTGCCGCATCGCAGGAAAACACATTCTCCTAAAGTATAGCCGATCCCCGGCCCACCTGCAAGCACCCCTACAGGACCCGGACCTCTCCAAAGGATTCCAGACGCTCCACGGCTTCCGGGACATCCCTGCGCCGGACCGCCGCCTCGATGCGGACGATGGCGGTGTATTGCCGTTCCAAAATCCGGGCATCCATCTGCTGCAGCAGATACAGAATCCGGTCAGCTTCCGGATAGGCACAGACCACCTCAAGCCGGTCGTGAAGGACTTCCTCCCGGTTGCCCAGTTCTTCCAGAAGCTCCCGGGCGGTTGTTCCATAGGCATCGATCAGCCCCCGGATGCCCAGTTTTTTCCCCCCATAGTAACGGGTCACCACCACACACACATTGGTCAGCCCAAGAGAGGCAATGGCCCCCAGAATCGGACGTCCGGCGCTGCCGGATGGTTCTCCGTTGTCATCGGCAAACTGATGTTCTCCACCTGTCCCGAGAACCCAGGCGCAGCAATTGTGAGTGGCGTCACTGTGGATCTGCCGGACCTGCCGCAGGAACTCCCGGGCCTGGTCTTCCGTCGTCACTTTCCCTGCCGACCCCAAAAAACGGGACCGTTCAATCGTGCGTTTGTTCGTTCCTTCCCGGGCCAGCGTCAGGTAACTGTCCCGGTTTGGCAACCCGTCTTTTGCGTCCATGGTCTGTGGCCCTGTCCTTCCCGACCCGCTTAACCGGGATTAACTGTTGCACATCCCCGGACAGGTCTATATAATACTAAGTATAACCCGCATCTTAAAGGTAAAGGAGTGTTATGATGAAGACTACTTATTATATCAATTTTGTCTGCTCGGAGAACCTGAATTCCGCAGACAACATCGACTACGAGGTCACCGTTGACAGACCGTATCTGCCCCGGGAAAACATGACCATGGGCGGCATTTTCATGGTTGTGGAAAACAGCGCCTATGACGTGGCCAAGGACGAAGCGAAAGTCTACGCCACCTGCTACTACCCACGGAACAAGAATTCGGATCCTGCCGGCGAAGTGGACGTGGCCGGCGCCCAGAAGACCACGTACGACGTGATTGCCCGGCTGTCCGAGCGTTACGGCCTGAAAGGCACGTACACCTCCAGAAACAAAACCTGCAAAACTGTACGGACCGATCCAAACGACGTGGCACTGTAAACCGAACCAAAAAACTGACTCACTTCCAGGAGTCAGTTTTTTTATGGTCTAAATCCGGGCGACCCCGGTTCTGCGGGCCGCTTCAGCCACGTTGCGCCCCACTTCGATGCCCGTGTTTCGATCCAGTGCTGCCGGGATCACATAATCCGGTCTGAGCTGATCCGGCCGGACCAGCCCGGCAATGGCCTGGGCCGCGGCGATCTTCATGGCCTCGTTGATTTCTGTCGCCCGCACATCCAGGGCGCCACGGAAAATTCCGGGAAACGCCAGGACATTGTTGACCTGGTTTGGAAAATCACTGCGTCCCGTGCAAACCACATAGGCCCCGGCCGCAAACGCCTCATCCGGAAGGATCTCCGGATCGGGGTTGGCCATGGCCATCACGATGGGCTTTTCGTTCATTGAGGCCACCATGTCCCCGGTCACAGCTCCCTGAACGCTGACCCCGATAAACAGGTCCGACCCGACCATGGCCTCCTTCAGGCCCCCCTTCAGACCCTCTGGATTGGTCACATGGGCAAGCTCGCGTTTTTCCTGGTTCATCCCAGCCTGGCGCCCCACATAAATGGTTCCCCTGGAATCACACAGAATGATGTGCCGGGCCCCTTCGCCCAGAAGAAGCTTGGCAATGGCCACACCCGCCGCACCGGCACCATTGATGACGATCCGCACATCCTGCATGTGTTTCCCGGTCACTTTCAATGCGTTGATGACCGCCGCCAGGGTGACCACGGCCGTTCCATGTTGATCGTCATGAAAGACCGGGATGTCCAGCTCCTCTTTCAGCCGCCGTTCAATTTCAAAGCATCCGGGCGCTGCAATGTCTTCAATGTTGATCCCCCCGAAACCCGGAGAAATGGCCTTGACAACCCGAACGATTTCGTCCGGGTCTTTGGTATCCAGACAAATGGGAAAGGCATCCACGCCCCCAAAGGTCTTGAACAAAATGGCCTTGCCTTCCATCACCGGAAGGCTGGCTGCTCCGCCGATGTCTCCCAGGCCGAGTACAGCCGTTCCATCGGACACCACCGCCACCATGTTCCCTTTGCTGGTGTAGTCGTACACCGACTCCGGATGGGCATGAATCCGTCGGCAGGGTTCCGCCACGCCCGGCGTGTATGCCATGGACAGATCCTTTTCAGTCTCCAGAGGCACCTTGCTGGTCACCTCAATTTTTCCTTTGTGCCTGACATGCATTTGCAATGATTCTTCGTTGATGTTCATAAGCCCTCCTGCACGAAAAAATGCCGGGGAGATCGAGTTTCCACGGCATTATTCATGCTATTTGATTCGATCAAAACAATAATTGATAATCTCACTTCGGCGAACCATCCCGATAAACGTGCCATGATCGTCCACGACAGGAACGAAATTCTGCACCTTGGACAGTTCGATCAGATCAATCATGTCTGAGTTGATGTATACCGGTTTCATTTCCCGTTGTCGCTCAATGTCCCGAATGAAATACTGGTGAGCCGTATCAAAGGACAAGCCCTTGGTGTTTTTCATTTTCCAAAGGATATCCCCTTCAGTCAGTGTATTGATATAGCGACCCTCGTCGTCGACCACCGGTACCGCACTGTAGTTGTGGTATTCCATTCGCTCCAGTGCCTGTCGTATGGTTGCTTTTTCATTCAAATAAATGATGTCACTTTTGGGCAACAGGAAAAAAGCAATGTTCATGTATCCACCTCCCGTAGCGCACGGTAGCATTATAGTCGATATCCTCCGGGTTGGCAAGCGGCAGTTCACGAATCTGCTCGTAGCGGAAACAGTCCCTGAGGTGATCGTTCACCAGTCCCGCAGCCTGCATCAGGGCATACACAATGGTCGGACCGCAAAACGAAAACCCTCTTCGTTTCAGCTCACGGCTCAGGACCTCCGACTCCCTGGTGGAGGCCGGAACGTCGGCCATCGTCTGGGCGCCTCGGTCAACAGGGCGCCCGTCCACTGCCGACCACAGAAACGTTGCAAAGCTTCCCTCCCGGGCCTGAAATTCCAAAAATGCACGGGCATTGCCCACCGCAGACTGAATCTTGCGCCGGTTTCGGATGATTCCCGGGTTGTTCATCAGTCTGTTGATGTCTTCCTCATCATACAGGGCCATCTTGTGGGGGTCCAGTCCTTCAAAGGCCTCCAGATAACCCGGCATTCTGCGCAGGATGGTGATCCAGGACAGACCGGCCTGTGCCCCTTCCAGAATGAGCAGTGCAAACAGCCCACCGTCATCCATCAGCGGGACACCCCACAATTCATCGTGGTAGGCCAGATAAAGAGGATCCGTTCCCGGCCAGGGACAACGGACGCAGGCACGGCTCATCGTCCCGTCACTTGGCGTCAGGAAGATCTTTCATCAGCGCATCAAGACCCAGTTCCTGCAGCCGCTCCGGGGTGGGCACTCCGTCCGGTGTCCAGCAGCCAAGGGCGTAGTACTCGTCGAGCATCGGCCCCAGATCCACCGTCAGTCCCCGGTGAACCATCTCCGCTTCGTCCGGCGATTTGACTTCGATGTCCTCCGGATGAACGTACACATCCAGGGGCTCTTCAAGAAAGCGTTTGGGCAGCATGTCGTCCTTGCGGCGCATGCCGTGACGGACGTTGTACATCCGTTCCAGGTTGATCACACGCTGTCCCGCCCGAAAGAGATCTTCTCCCGAGACATCGATCCCCAGAGCCCGCAATCCTTCCGCCAGGTCCGACGGCATGATGGCATACGTTTCCGTGAACGCGAACTTGCAGATGCCCAGCATGTCCGCCAGGGCGTTGCACACCTCTGTCCAGCGGACCATCACGGCTTTGTATTTTTCATTGGTGGTTTCCATCAGTTCCGGACCACACGCCTTGAGTTCCGGCACTTTGTTGACCACGTCCATGTTGCCGGTCAGATCAATCGTGGCCAGCGCATAGAGATGGTCTGCCCCCCGGTTGGAGGTCGCATGGCCCAGGGCCATGCCCTTCAGTACCCGGCCATCCTGCCTTGGGATTTCCACATTTTTGCAGTGCAGAGCAAAATCCTGCGCCCCGTTTCCTACCCGCTGTCCTGCCGTCTGCACACCGTCTGCCAGCAGTTCCCCCAGAGGGCCTTCCCGTCGGGCAATGTCCTCGATCAGCCCTTTGATGGTGTCCGGATCCCCCCACTCCAGGTTGTAGGTTTCATCGTTGAGCAGCCCCTTTTCATGGGCTTCCATGGCAAACGCAATGAGAACGCCCACTGAAATGGTATCGATGCCCATTTCATTGCACAGTTTGTTGCAGTAAATCAGCAACTCCGGATTGTCATTCCAGACCAGGGGACCCAGTGCATTGGCGGTTTCATATTCCGGCCCTTCCTGCACAGGCGTCTTGTAGGGCCCTTCCTTGACCTGGGTGAACCGGGCACACTTGATGGAGCAGGCGAAACAGCCCTGGTTGCGGACCGTGTATTTTTTGATGGCTTTGGCGTTGAGGTTCTCCCCCATGGGGAACTGGCCATACCGGTGGTTCTTGGAGGGGTTGTCCCCACCTTTGTTTTTGTAATCAAGAAGAACCACGGTTCCCCATTCCGTGTAGTCCTTTGCTCCCGGGTGATTGCGCACCAACGGCGTCACCCGTTTGACCACTTTGCGGAATTCATGGGGCAGTTCCACTTTATGGCTTCCCCTGACCACGACAGCCTTGAGGTTTTTTGACCCCATCACAGCACCCATGCCGGTACGGCCGGCTGCCCGGCCCAGATCATTGATCACTGCAGCAAAGGCCACCTTGTTTTCTCCGGCGGGGCCAATCGACGCCACCTTGGCGCCGTTGTATTTTTCCAGCAGGGCGGCTTCCACCTCTCCGGTTTCCATGCCCCAGTATTCCTCGGCAGATTCAATGCTCACCTTGTCGTCTTCAACCGCGATATACACCGGCTTGCCGGCCTGTCCGGAAAACACAAACAGATCGTATCCGGCCTTTTTCATCTGTGGCCCGAAAAACCCCGAACTGTTGGCATAACCATAGGCTCCTGTCGCCGGAGATTTGGCGGAAACCGTAAAACGGGCTGCAGAAGGCCAGCTTGTCCCTGTCAGCGGGCCTGTCGAAAAGATCAGCAGGTTTTCCGGATCGAATGCTTCCACGTCCGTGCCCACGTTATCGTAGAGCACCTTGGCGGCAATGCCCCGGCTGCCGATGTAATCGTTCAGCAGTTCCGGATCGGTCTGTTCCACCCGGGCCGTGCGGTTTGTCAAATCAATCCATGCCGTTTTTCCCATCTTCTTTCCTCCCTGTTTCTCAGCCCCCACCCATCTGGGTGAGAAGATCCACCTGATCCCCATCGGACAGTGCCGTCGTTGCCCACTCTTCTGATGGGGCATACACCGCATTGACCGACGCTCCCGCAATGCGCCGGAGATCATCTTTTGCAAACTGGGGATAGGCCGCCTCAAAGAAATGCCACAGGTCTTCCATGGTGGCGTTGCTGTCCAAGGACACCTCCAGATACATCCGGCCAAGCATCATCTGAAAAAAGCCAAGCAGGCGCACGTTGACAACCACATCCCACACCTCCCGCTGACCGGCAAAGTTCAGCGGCCGGCGAGAGCCGGACCGCTTTCTCTACTGATCTGAATTATCGTCATTCACATTAAGAATCATCCGTCCACAGTTTGTACATCGGGTTCCGGGTCGGCCCTCTTTGACTGCACTGAGCACTTCAGACTCCAACAGCACGTTGCAACTGCTGCAAAACCGGCCCTTTTTCAGCGCGCTGAAAACCTCAACCCCGTAGCGTTCTGTTTCCTTGTCAAAAAACTCACGCTCCGACCTCTCCAGCTTCCGGACGAATTGTTCGATCTGTTCATCAAGCTGGCGCAGTTTTTCAACCAGCCGGCCTCGTTCAGCCAGATACTCTTCCACTTTGCTTTCATAGTCATTCATCCGTTCAACCAGCGCATCGCGCCGCTCCCGCAGTTCCTGCCGGCGGTTGCATGCCTGCGCATTGTTTTCATCACACTGTTCCTTCTGCTGCTGCAGTGCTGTTTCCAGCCCCTCCAACCGATGCTGGATGGTTTGCAGTTCCTTCGGAGAATGGTCCCCCTCATACAAAGAGCTGTTCATCCGGGAAATGTCCTGTTCAGTTTGCTGCCGGTTCCGTTGGAGAGTCTGGATCTCAGCAGCATGAAACCGGAGCTTTTCTTCAAGAACCAGCAGATCTCTCTTTTCCTCGAGCAACTGCTGCTTGCGTTTACGCAACTTGCATTCCCGCTCCTTAGGATAGCTCTTTTCCATTGCTTCCCGGCGTAGCTTCATCTGCTGCAATGCGAGCAATTTAAAATAGTCCATGGCTCCACCTCATCCCTGACTCCAAACAGGACATCCCTGTCTTATATCCCAAATTCTGGTGATTGCGCTTCTGACACTATTCCTTCCACATCAAGGGCATTTGCCACCTGATGGCAGAGCCATTCCATGGCCGGCCACTCCGTGCCGGCATGTCCTGCGTCAATCAGGCACAAACCCTCCGCCGGTGCATCCAGTCCGTCATGATAACCGATGTCCCCGGTCACCAGAACGTCGGCGCCCGCTTTGAGGGCATCCCCGATCAGGGATTTTCCGGAGCCCCCACACATGGCGACCTTTCGGACGGTCCGGTTTCTGTCCCCGTAGACGGTGACTCTGTCCAGACCCAGCCGGTCGCGGACCCGCGCGGCATAGGCGTCCAGAGATTCCGGTTCTTCCACCAGACCGATCACGCCGGCTCCTGTACGAAGATCTCTGTTCAACAGGGGGACCAGATCGTATGCCGGTTCCTCGTATGGGTGTGCTTCCAGCAGCGCGCTTACAACCGATGGGATCTGCTGCTTTTCAAGAACCGTTTCGACTTTCAGCTCGGACACCGTTTCCCGTCTTCCCGGGCTTCCGATAAAAGGGTCGGCTCCCGTCTGTGGGACGAAAGACCCCTGACCGGACACGGTAAACCGGGTCTGCGTGTAATCTCCCAGTGTTCCGGCCCCAGCCCCGAACACGGCCTGGCAAACCGCTTCCGCCTGTTCTTCCGGGACGGTAAACAACAGTTTCACCAGACCGGCGTCTGCCGGTTGTAAAACGGTCGGTTCCATGAGCCCCATCCGCTCAGCCAGCACATGGCTGACCCCCCTGGCGGCAAAATCAAAACTGGTATGTGCACTGTATACAGCTGTCCCCTGTTGAACCAGGGAGACGAGCAATTTGTTTTTGGGATTGGTCAGGGAAAGGTGTTTCAGTGGCTCAAAGATCAAAGGATGGTGGGTCACGATCATCCTGCAGTCCCGGTCCAGGGCTTCACGGATCACAGCCGCCGTGCAATCAAGGGCAAACAGAACCCGCTGTGTTTCGACATCCGGATCCCCGGTCATCAGGCCACAATTGTCCCAGGACGCCGCCAGAGCGGGCGGAGCCAGTTGTTCAATAAACCCGGTTACTGTGCCGATCCGTTCACTCATTCCAGTTGCTCCTTTAGTCGGTCCATCTCGTCACACAGCAGTCTGATCCTTCCGTGGTCCGGATGAACGGCTTTGGACATGGAACGGACAATCCGCTTCCGTTCTGTGATCATCTGTTCAACATAGGCAGCGTACAGGGGGGGCCTGCTCCGGCGAAGAACCGGGCCAATCTGTTCGTCTTCCCAGGACAGTGGTTGGGAGTCCCCGGGAACGGCAGACAAGACAAGATAGAGCCGGCCGTCTTCAGTGACCAGCCGTTCGTCGGCAATTTTCCAGCCAAGACCCCGCAGACATCGCCTGAGTTTCGGGTGAGCGCTTTGCGGCTGGAGAACCATTTGCCGGACACCGGCCAGCCGGTCCACACCGTTTCGGAGGATGGTACAGATCGTGTGCCCGCCCATACCGGCCACCACCAGTGCGTCGGCCTCGCCGGGCACAAGAGGCGTCAGGCC
Source organism: Bacillota bacterium (assembly GCA_007121025.1). Taxonomy (GTDB): domain Bacteria; phylum Bacillota; class TC1; order TC1; family UBA5767; genus SKMO01. The sequence continues at coordinate 14,767 of SKMO01000086.1, forward strand.
GTCTCCCAGACGAAGGTCAACACGGTCATGGAGACCTGCCTCCCGGACTGTCTGGCGGGCACTCTCCATGGGCCCACAATTTAATTCTACCCCTAAGGCACGTTGAAATAAACCCTTTATCAGAATATTCACCATTAAATACCCGTGATCCGTCCCAATATCAGCAAGAACCTCCCCCGGGCAAAGAAGGGAGCATATACTGTCCAGCCTTGGTCCCATGGTCATCATCTGCAGATCCTCTCCTCTCGAACGACAAAAAAGCCCCGTCGATGACGGGGCTGGTGGGCGATGACGGGATCGAACCGCCGACATCTTGCTTGTAAGGCAAGCGCTCTCCCAGCTGAGCTAATCGCCCGGTAATTGGTGACCCGTGGGGGAATCGAACCCCCGTTACCGCCGTGAAAGGGCGGTGTCTTAACCGCTTGACCAACGGGCCATGTTGTTTGGTTGGTGGGCCCACCAGGACTCGAACCTGGGACCAACCGGTTATGAGCCGGTAGCTCTGACCAACTGAGCTATGGGCCCGAAAAAAAATGGCTCCCCGAGTAGGACTCGAACCTACAACCTATCGGTTAACAGCCGATTGCTCTACCTATTGAGCTATCGAGGAACGTCTATGTCATTACGACAAGACTTATTATACTGAGTGGTCACAGGCATGTCAATGAAAATTCACGGTTTTTTGCTAATTTTCATGCAGCCAGACCGGAAGGAAACGGACGCTTGGGACGCCCGTTTATTCCAGATAATCCTTTAATTTTTTGGACCGGCTGGGATGTCTCAGTTTGCGCAGTGCCTTGGCCTCAATCTGCCGGATCCGTTCTCTGGTCACGCCAAACTTTTGCCCCACTTCCTCCAGGGTGCTCTGCCGGCCGTCATCGAGACCAAACCGCAAACGGAGCACTTTCTCTTCCCGGGGTGTCAGTGTGTACAGCACTTCTTCCAGCTGTTCCTTCAACAGGAGAAAACTGGCGGCGTCCGGCGGAGCCGGCGCGTCGTCATCCGGGATAAAGTCTCCCAGATGGCTGTCCTCTTCTTCCCCGATGGGTGTTTCCAGCGACACCGGTTCCTGGGAAATCTTCGTGATCTCCCGAACTTTCTCCACCGTCATGTCCATCTCTTTGGCAATTTCCTCGTGGGTGGGCTCCCGGCCCAGTTCCTGAAGCAGTTGACGCTGCACCCGGATCAGTTTATTGATGGTTTCCACCATATGAACAGGAATCCGTATGGTCCGGGCCTGGTCCGCAATAGCCCGGGTAATGGCCTGGCGGATCCACCAGGTGGCGTATGTGCTGAATTTATACCCTTTGGTGTAATCGAATTTTTCAACCGCCTTGATCAGCCCCAGGTTGCCTTCCTGGATCAGATCGAGAAACAGCATGCCCCGTCCGACATAGCGTTTGGCGATACTGACCACAAGCCGCAAATTGGCCTCTGCCAGCTCCTGTTTCGCCAATTCTCCATCGGGTCCGCCTGCTTCCATCCGCTTGGCCAACACGACTTCCTCATTCGCGGTCAGCAGCGGAACCCGACCAATTTCCTTCAGGTACATCCGGACCGGATCATCAATGCCGACACCTTCCGGAATGGACAGGTCCAGCGGTTTTTTCGGACTCACAACATCGTCGTCATCGTCATCATCGTCGAGAGCGGCTTCACCCAGAACATCGTCCCCGATGATCTCAATATCGTCCCGGCGCAGTTCCTCCATGATGTACTTGACGTGTTCCGCCTCCATCGCAAAACTCTGGCACAACTTCCCCACAGCCTCGTGGGTCACTTCGCCGCTATCTTTCCCATCTTTTTTCAAAACCTCAATCAGCGCATCGAGTTCCTCACCTGCAGGGGCTGTTTTGGTTTCGGCTCCGTCTGTATTCTTTTTATCAACCAATCGTTTCACCCCTTTTCATTTACGCAAGTATTCATTATATTCGATTCAGCTCAGACTGTAAAGTTCTAAGCCTCTTTCCTATTTCGAGCAGTTCATCCATTTTTCCTTCTTTTTCCAGAAATTCAATTTTTTCCATCAGCTCGTCGATCCTGTGGCGCAGTTCGGCCCGCCGCAGAGAAACGATCCAGTCCCTGGCCGTCCCCGGATCGGCCGGGGAATGTTCGGCCAGACACAAGGGGATCACCTGCTTGCGAATCTCTTCATCCTGAAGGCCGGCCACCACGTCGTGAAACGTAAACGGTTTTTCTGAGGCTGTCAGCGCCCGCATTCTGTCGAAGACCTGTCTCACCAGCGGATCCCGGCAAACCAATCCCTCGATTTCAGACTGGATCTCCCGGTAGATGGACGGCTCCCGCAGACAGATGCCGGCCAGCTGGCGTTCGCCAGGGATCACGGTTTCTGCTGCCGACGTTTTCGACTGCTGCTTCTGCAGCCGGTGTTTCCGATCCGTATCTTCTTCACGTTTCAGTTTGACCCGACGGTTTTCTTCATGTTTTTTGAGTTCAAACACAATACTGTCTGCACTGACATCCAGTTCGCGGGCCGTCATCCTGACGTACTCCGCCTGTTTCACCCGGTTGTTCATGTCTGCCAGAAACGGAAGCAGTTCACTGATCAGTGACACCTTCTCCTCGATGTTTCGCATGTCGTGCTGTTTTTTTCCCATCCGGATCAAATATTCGTAGGCCGGCAGGGCTGCGCTGATCACTTCCTCAAACGCATCCCGCCCATGGCTGTTGATGAATTCATCGGGATCCTTGGCGTCGCGCAGATCGGCCACCCGGACCAGCACGTCCCGGTCTCCGAAGGCCTGTACGGCTTTTTTAGCTGCCTTGATCCCCGCACTGTCGTTGTCATACACAATGACCACTTCCCTGGCGTACCGGCTGATCAGTCTGGCCTGTTCCGCAGTCAGGGCCGTCCCCAGGGAGGCCACCGCTGAGGTAAACCCGTGCTGGTGGCTCATGATCACATCCATATACCCTTCCATCAGCAGAACCCGGGAAGTCCGGCGAATCTCCGCAAGACCCAGGGACAATCCGTAAAGCTGATCCTTCTTCTGAAACAGCGCTGATTCGGGAGAGTTGAGATACTTGGGTTCTCCTGTACCGATCACCCGCCCTCCGAACCCGATGATCTCACCCCGGACGTTTTCGATCGGAAACATCAGACGGCCACGGAAACGGCTGTAGTATGTGCCCTTTTCTTCATGCCGGATGGCCAAACCCGCCTTTTCCACATCCGTGGGCACCACATCCTGCGATTCAAAATGCTTCAGGAGTGCGTCCCAGCTGTCCGGAGCATACCCCAACTTGAATGCACGGCGGGTCTGGGCCTCCACGTTGCGGCCCAGAAGGTAAGCGACAGCAGCGGAACCGGTTTCGCTTCCCATCACTTTGTAGAAATACCGGGCGGCCTCCAGATTAATCGCCAACTCTTTGCTGTGGTCTTTCGGCTTTCCCCGGAACGGTCCGGACTCGTCTTCTTCCAGCTGAACCCCGGCTCTGCGGGCAAGTTCCTCAAGGGCTTCCGGAAAATCCAGATGCTCATGTTCCATCAAAAAGGAAAAGGCATCCCCCCCTGCCTGGCACCCAAAGCAATGGTAAATTCCCTTTTCCCGGTTGACGGTAAAAGACGGGGTTTTTTCAGAGTGAAACGGACAAAGCCCCACATAGTTTTTTCCGGTTTTTTTCAAAGTGACATACGCACTGACCAGATCAACAATATCGATCCGGTCTCTGACTTCTTCAATTGACTCTTCCCGATAAAACCCCATGGTGCTCCTCTCCAAATCACACAGTTATTATTATTTCTTCATACCCCCATGTATTCCTGCCCAATTCGGGAAAAAATTCCATTCAAAAAAAAAGGATAACAGGGAAGACGATTGTTCTTCCCTGTTATCGGGGGGTTATTCTTGGTTGTCCATATGCTCATAATGTTCATCATCTGTTGGTTCCTGCAATCCGTCAAAGTGCAGGCCGTTTTTTTTCGCATAGTCCCAGATGGCGGCCTGTATGGCTTCCTCCGCCAGCACACTGCAGTGGATCTTGGCCGGTGGCAGACCGTCCAGGGCCTCCATCACAGCCTTGTTGGTGATGGTCAGGGCCTCTTCCAGCGTCTTGCCTTTCACCAGATCCGTGGCCATGGAACTGGTGGCCACGGCAGCCCCACACCCGAAGGTCTTGAACCGCACATCGGCAATCCGTCCGTCTTCAACCTTCAGGTACATGCGCATGATATCCCCGCACTTGGCATTGCCCACTGTCCCAACGCCGTCGGCATCCTCGATTTCTCCCATATTGTGGGGACTGTTGAAATGTTCCATTACTTTATCACTATACATCGGATTCTCCTTTCCGGCATTGTCTGACATAGTCATCATAGAGTGGAGACATGCTGCGTAACCGCTCAAGAATCGGCGGCAGCACACGAATCAGCGTCTCCACATCCTCCATGGTGTTTTCTTCACTGTCCAGAGACAACCGGAGGGATCCGTGTGCAATTTCATGGGGCAGACCAATGGCCAGAAGCACGTGACTTGGATCCAGTGATCCGGATGTACATGCAGACCCACTGGACGCGCTGACCCCCTGTTGTTCGAGCATCAGGAGAAGCGATTCCCCTTCCACAAACTCAAAACTGAAATTCACGTTTCCTGGAACCCGTTTCTCCCGGTGGCCATTGAGTCTGACATGAGGGATGGTTTCGGAAACGCCCTCGATCAACCGGTCGGTCAATTCCAGAAGCTTCCGGTTTTTGGCCTCCCGGTCCTCCAGGCTGTCCCGGACAGCCTGCGCAAAGCCGGCTATACTGGCCGTGTTTTCTGTGCCGGGCCGCTTGCCCCGTTCCTGGGCGCCCCCGTGCATCATGGCCGGAAGGTTGGTCCCCCGGCGCACGTAAAGACACCCCACCCCTTTGGGTCCATGGATTTTGTGAGCGGAGACCGACAACATGTCCACATGCAGATCGGCCATGTCCAAAGGCAGCTTCCCAAAGGTCTGCACCGCATCGGTGTGGAACAAAACCTTGTGCTTGCGGGCCAGTTCGCCGATTTCCCGCACAGGCTGGATGGTCCCGATCTCATTGTTGCCCATCATGATGCTGATCAGGAACGTATCCGGTCGAATCGCTTCTTCCAGTGCTTCCAGCGAAATCAGTCCGTTTTCATCCACAGGCAGGTACGTAACCTCGCAGCCAAATTTTTTTTCCAGGTGTTCGGCCACATGCAGCACGGCGTGATGCTCAATGGTCGTTGTAATCAGGTGTCCCTTGGACCCGTTTTTCTCAAACGCGCCCTTAACGGCCCAATTGTCCGCCTCCGTGCCCCCACTGGTAAAAAAGATCTCCTGTGGCTTGCAGTTGAGCGCCCCGGCCACCACTGCTCTGGATTCTTCCAGCAACTGTTTGGCCTGTCGTGCTTCCTCGTAGATGCTTGAAGGATTCCCAAACACCTCTTGGAGCACAAGGCCCATTTTTTCAACCACCGCCGGACTGACCCGGGTGGTGGCGGCATTGTCCATGTAGATTCTATTCATCGTCCAAACCCCCGTCTCCGTAGATTAATGATTGCAGGGTCATCGACCGAGCCACCTCATTGATGCTCTCTGACATTTTCTGCCAGACCAGACGGCTGGGGCAACAACGTTTGGCCATGCACTGGCCGTCCTCCCCGTCCACACAGTCCGTCAGGTTCATGGGCTCATCCACCGCCTTCAGGATGTCCCTGACAGAGATCTGATCAATCGGCCGGGCCAGTTTGTATCCGCCCTGGGTGCCCCGGTGGGTGACCACCAGATCTGCCTTGCGCATCTTGGCCATCAAGCGTTCCAGATACGGCTCGGAGATTTGCTGCCTGGCTGATATGTGATTCAGCGGGATGTACTGGGTGTCCCCATCATTGACCGCCAGGTCAATCATGGCCCTAAGCCCGTACTTTCCCTTTGTGGTCATTTTCATCCGAAATCATTCCCTACTCTTTTAGTTGGATATCTGTGGTTAGTCTACCATCTCTCCAATGTCCTTGTCAACAAAAAACGTTGGGATTCAAACAAAAATGAAAAAAAAGGGCCCTGCCAGGACCTGGGTCGCAGAACCGCCCAGGACCCTGATTGCCACAGGCCCCCAAAAAAGCTGTGCCGCCCGGACGGGCGGCACAGCAACAATACGGGAAGCGTTTTTTTCATGACAACCAATCCAAGCAATGGAAGCAGCAGCACATGGTTTCCTGCCATCCCTGTTTTGGGCAGTACCATTTGCCTGTTCAGTCCCCGGCAAAATAGTCAGTCTCATAAATCAGCCGGGAAACATCAAGGGTTTCCCACACAGCGGCCAACCAGCCGGGAACCCGCTCATCGTCGGTTTCTTCCCCCGTCTCCAGAAAGAAAAGCTGTCCGGTTTTTCCGGAATAGTAGTACTGCTCTGTGACAAAGGACCCACCTCCGAGAATCACCGGCTCCGGCGCAGAATTCAGCACGTCCCGTCCCATGGCAAAAGGAGTGTCCACAGCGAGAAGATTGCCTGCCGTGGGCATGATGTCAATCATCCCCATGGGATCGCTTACACGGCCTTCCAGGCCACTGCCAGGGGCATAAAAGATCACCGGGACTCTGTGGATTCCCGCCCGAAGCGCAGGCTGCCGGATGTCCGTTTCGAAAAACCGGTTCAGGGACCGGTAATCACGCTCATTGTAGTTGAATGCGGCGTGGTCACCATAAATGACCAGAAGGGTGTTCTCCATCAGGCCTTGTTCTTTCAGACTCTCCACGAACCGTCCCACAGCATCATCCACATAATGAATGGACCGGATGTAATCGCCAACGATGCTGTGTTCGTAACCGGAAACATCGATGCCATCGTAGTCCTCTTCGGTCAGGTAATTGAACGGGTGATGACTGGTCAGGGTGATCACAAATGAAAAGAACGGTTCCTGTTTTCTGCCGATAAACGCCGCGGTCTGTTCAAGAAACGACCGGTCGCCCATCAGCCCTCCGTACACCTCGTCCAGCTGGTAATTCCGGCGGCTGATGTAACGTTCAAACCCCAGCTTGGGGTAGATCTGGTCCCGGCTGTAAAAGGACCGCTCATGACCATGGAAAGCCGCCACCGCATATCCCTGGTCCCGCAGGATCCGGGGCATCCCCAGGTATGTGTTTTCGGGATAGCGCAGGTAGACGCTCACATTTTCCAGGGGATACAGCGACTGGTTCACCAGCACCTCCGCATCGGCCGTGGCCATTTCCACCTGGTCGTAGCACCGGTCAAACCAGAGGCTGTCCTCCAGAAGACTGTTCAGATTCGGGGTGACCTCACGGCCGTTGATGGTCTTTCCGATGACCACCTGCTGCAAGGCCTCCACCTGGAGAAAAATCACATTGCGTCCTTCCAGAAGCCCCCGGTACTCCTGCGTTGTTTGGCGTTCCCTTAGGGACTCAAACCACCCCGCAATCCGGGTCTGTTCCAGTGGCGCTTCCGGCAAACGACGGACCACCGGAATGCGGCCCACAGCGTCCTGCAGGTAGTACGCCAGAGCGCCGGTTTCCTTCATCGCTGCATTGATCCCGGGCTGGGGTCCACGGAAATACAAGGCAAGAACAGGCGTCCACAGAACCAGGAGGCACGCTGCCATACTCCCCAGACGCAGGGCGGCAGAACGCCTCGGGGTCTGGGGATCACCCGGAGGACGTTCCGGTTCCATCCGCAGGAACAGCCAGGCCAGAAGGGGAACGTCTACGATCCAGAGGAATTCACCGAACCGGATGGTCGACACCAGTGCCTGGATCATGGACAGCCCTTCCCCGGAATGAGCCAGGGTATCCAGTGAAATGTAGCTTTGGAAAAACAAATTGTACATCCGGTTGGCCAGCAGAATGACACCCACCAGCAGATGAACCCCCAGTCCATAAGCGATGCGGTGTTTCTGACTTTTCAAACGGTTTGTGGGGGCCAGCAACAGAAACAGAATGCTTCCGTTGATCCCCAGAAACACCAGCATACCCAGAATCCGCCAGGGCCAGCCGGGATCCGGGGCCTGCACTCCCGCAGAAAACAGCGCCAGCTTGAACAGGCTGATCAGCCAAAGAACCAGCACAAACGTTTCTGTCCTGAACACCCGCAGGTTCGAGACTTGGGCCGTGTTATCCTGATCGATCCCCGGTTTAGCGGTCATCTGTCTCATCCTTTCGTCGATGCTTCCCCGAACTCTTTGGCAGGAGCCGGTCCAGTTCCCGGAGTGTCCAGACCGGTCCGCTCTCCGGAGATGGCCTCCCCTGCTCCTGGCGAAACGCATGCAGATCCTCTGGCTCGTCCAAATCCCGCAGAGGTCTGAGAAGTGCTGTACTCAGTCCCTGTCTGCCGGCCAGTGCCAGGGTCCGGGACAGCACCTCCGCTCCCCCCCGGTCCACCGGTTCCACCAGCAGAGCCGGAGCGGGGCTTCGCGTGCCCACCAGATAGTACCCGCCGTCCAGCGCAGGACCAAACACCAGGTCTGCCTTCTCCAGCAATGCAAATCCCCGGACCAGGTCTTCAGGGCGGATCTGTGGACTGTCTGACCCGATCAGAATCATCCGGTTTCCCGGTTGTCCGGTGCGGGCGAGCACGTCCTGCATCCGTGTTCCCAGGGATTTGCCCCGCTGGCGGCATAACCGGGCACCCCCCGGCACCAGACACTCCAGGGTTTGGGGATTTCTGCCATCATAACACACATGAATACTCACCGGCTGCCGGCAGGCAAGCCTCTCCAAGGTCTCTTTCAGATCGCGCAAACACGCTCTGTGAAGCGCTGCACAGCCCCGTGGGCCCAGCAGGGGTTCCAGGCGGGTCTTTGTCTGTCCCGGAACTGGCAGCCGCGTCATGACGATCACATGATCACTCACCGGAAGGTCCCCGGCCTGTGTCCGTCAGGTACTCGGAAAACCGGTCCCGCTCAGACACAGACAGTTCCATCAGAAGTTCGGTTCCCTCGGCAACATAGCGCATGTCCAGAACCACGCCTTCCTCCTGAAAGCGGGAGACCAGATCTCCCCGGTCAAAGGGAATCAGCATCCGGCAGCGAACCGCTTCTCCGTAAAGCTTTTGCTCCATCAGCTCCCTGAGTGCGCCAATCCCCTCACCACTGCGGGCAGACACAAACAGGTATTCCCCGTCAATCATCGGCTCTTCGTCCGGACGCAGATCCATCTTATTGAACACATACACCACCGGAATGTTCTCCACCCCGATCCGGGCCAGCGTGTCTTCGGTCACCCGGATCTGCTTTTCCACATCCGGGTTGCTGTAGTCCACCACATGCAGCAGAAGGTCTGCTTCCCCCACTTCTTCCAGAGTGGAACGAAAGGCCTTCACCAGATGGTGGGGCAGCCGGTCCACAAACCCCACCGTATCGGTCAGAAGAACCGGACGGCCCGAGGCGAACTCCGTCCGGCGTACCGCCGTCTGTAGCGTGGCAAACAACCTGTCGTCGGTTTCCACAGCCTTTGTGTCGTTTCCCCCGGCACCTTCTTCCAGGAGTCTGTTCAGCAGGGTGGACTTTCCCGCATTGGTGTAGCCGACCAGGGCCACCACCGGAAGCGCCTGCCGGCTACGGTCCCGGCGCTGCACCTGCCGGCTGCGAACAAGCCGGGTCAGGGCCCGGTTGAGCCGGTGGATCCGCTCTTCAATCTGGCGCCGGTCCAACTCCAGTTTGGTTTCCCCGCCCCCACGGGTCACCGTGCCCACACCACCGACCTGTCGGCTCAGATGGCTGTGTCGACCCACCAGACGGGGCATCAGGTAATTAAGCCGGGCGATTTCAACCTGCAATCTGGCTTCCCGGGTTCGGGCCCGGGACGCAAAAATGTCGAGAATCAGAAACGAACGGTCCATCACCGTGCACTCCAGAGCCTCTTCCAGGTTGCGGATCTGGGATGGCGACAATTCGTCGTTGAATACAGCCAGACCGGCCCCGGTCCGTTCCATCTCCTGGCGCATCTCCTCAATTTTCCCTTCCCCCAGGTAATGCTTCATGCTGGGGCGGCTTCGTTTCTGGACCAGCACAGAGGCCACGCGGATTCCGCAGGCCTGGGCCAGCCCCTGAAGTTCTTCCATGGAGCGGTCAAACGAACTGTCCTGCCCTCCGTCCACGCCGGCCAGCACAGCCACTTGTTCATCAGTCTGGTCCATCCGTTCGTCCACTTCTTGTGTCATGACGGTTCACGCCCTTTCTGTTCTCCGGGTCACTGTCCCAGGCCCGACGATCCGTGCAAAAAAACTCCGGAAACCCACCAGGCAACCGATTTTTGTAATCAAACACCACGGGATCACCCTCCCGGGTCTGCACCGGTTCGCCCTGCCAGTAAACCGGTGTTTCAAACGTCATGGCTCCCAATTCTTTGTACATTCTCCGCCCGTCCATCCCGGGATACCTCGTCCCCAGGGCCTGAACTGCCTGCCCACTGCGAACTGCTTCCAGCCAGAACTGCCGTTGTTCCCCGGGGGCGAGAAACGCCGGTATGGTGTTGTGGCGGTGCGCCAGCAGCCAGTCAAACAGCAGATGGCTCCGGACGTCCGCCGGGTCTTCCCGGTCTGAAAGAACCCGCAGAACGGTTAGAAATGTTTCACTGACCGTTTTGGGCTGATCCAACGTCTGTCCCAGCGTCTGGAAAAAAGCCAGCGGCCCCTGTGGCCAGCGCACGGGAAACCGGCCCATGGTTGCGGGCATCAGTCCACTGTTGGCAACGGTTTCCAACGCCCCTTCGGCCTGTTTGAGTTCGCAGAGATGATCAAAGTCCATGGTGTCGGTCCCCAGAACTTCATAGGGCGGCGTCCCACTGTACCGGATGCCGTATTCCGGAGCCATCTGTTCCATGGGAGATCCCCGGAGCACCTTTAAAAAGCCCAGCTGCAGCTGGTCCGCTCCCATGGCCCAGACACGGTTAAAGGACCGGGCAAAGGTTTCCGGGGTCTCCCCGGGCAAACCGGCAATCAAGTCCAGATGAAGGTGAACGTTTCCCGGTTTCTTCAGCATCCGGACGTTTCGTTCTATGGCACGGATGTCCGTTTTCCGGCCGCAGCGTTCCAGAACCTCCGGCGTGCAGGACTGCACGCCGATTTCCAGCTGTACCCGGCCGGCCGGCATGGCGGCCAGGATCCTCAGTGCATCCTCATTCATCCGGTCACCGGTCACCTCAAAGTGAAAGTTGGTCCGGGTGTCCGCCGGGAGATCAAAGATCGCCTTCCAGACCGCCACTGCCCGCCGGGGGTCCACGTTGAATGTCCGGTCCACAAACTTGACCTGACGGACCCCTGCCTCCGCCAGGGCCTGGATTTCCTGAACCACCTGATCCAGGGGCTTGAACCGCAGTGTCCGGTCCACCGAGGACAGGCAGTAAGCGCAGTGAAACGGACAGCCCCGGCTGGCTTCATAGTACAGAATATGGTTTTCCAGTTTCCGGAGCGCCTCCGGTGGATAAGCGAACACCAGAGCCCCCGGATCCAGGGGCTCCCGGGATTGAAAGGAATGGTTCCGCACCATCAGTCCGGGAACAACCGGATCCGGCTGTTCCCGGGGCAAAGACAACCGCGCCAGCCAAAACGAGCGGAAGGTGTCTTCCGCCTCTCCCATAAAGATCCCGGTGATGGCCGGTTCATCCCTGAGCAGGGCCGGTGCATCATGGGTGGCTTCTGGTCCCCCCAGGTAGACGGGCAGCTGCGGATGGATCCGGTGGATGTCCCGGACCAGACGCAGGGTTTCCTCCCGGTTCCAGATGTAAAGTCCCAGAAAAAGCCGGTCCGGTTTCTCCCGGTGAATCCGGGACAGAAGATCCATGGAGGGCCTGTTGATCGTGAACTCCCGGATCCGGAAATCCACCTGCCCCTCCAGATCCCGGACCTGCGCCTTCAGGCTGTAAAGGGCCAGACTGGAATGGACAAAGCGGGCGTTCAGCGTACAAAGAAGAGCGATCATCCTACTGCTCCCGGTAGCCGTGGGGAATAAACAGGGCCTTGTACTGGGAAATGGCATACGAGTCCGTCATCCCGGAGATGTAATCGGCCACCTGCCGGAACACCGGGTCGTTTCCTTCCAGAAATTCCGGAGGCATCCGGTGCGGATCCTCCATGTAAAACCGAAACATCTCTTCCACCAGACGATTGACCTTCCGGTCCTCTTCCTTTGCCGCAGACCCCACGTACACCCGGTAAAACAGAAATTCCCGCAGCAGATTCATGGCGTCCCAGACCCGGTCACTCATCCGGATCCGGTCCTGCCCTTCACTGGCCTCAATCATGTCTGTGACCATGGCGCCAATCCGTCCGCTGTAGGCAAACCCCACCACGTCCAGCGCCTCCCTTGGCAATTCTTCTTTTTCAATAATTCCCGCCCGCAGGGCGTCATCGATGTCATGATTGATGTACGCGATCCGGTCAGCGGTTTTCACAATCTGCCCCTCAAGCGTATAGGGCATGCCTCCTCCGGTGTGGTTCAGGATCCCGTTGCGGACCTCCTCGGTCAGGTTCAGTCCCCGGCGCCCGTTTTCCAGCCGCTCCACCACCCGCAGGCTCTGTTCATTGTGACGAAACCCCTCCGGAAGAAGCCTGTCGAGCACATCCTCCCCGGTGTGTCCAAACGGTGTGTGTCCCAGATCATGGCCCAGAGCAATGGCCTCGGTCAAATCTTCATTGAGCCGCAAGCCCCGGGCAATGGTCCGGGCGATCTGAGCCACCTCCAGCGTGTGGGTCAGACGGGTTCTGTAATGGTCGCCCCCCGGGGAAATGAACACCTGGGTCTTGTGCTTAAGCCTGCGAAAGGCTTTGGAATGCAGGATTCTGTCCCGGTCCCGCTGGTACGCGGTCCGGATCGGACAGGGATCCTCCGGCCGGAGCCTCCCCCGGCTGTGTCGGCTGCGGCTGGCCACAGGCGACAGGATCTGTTCCTCAATGTCTTCCCAATGGGTACGTCTTGCCATGGTTATCCATCCCTCGTTCCGGCACACGGTCACCGGTGATTGTTGTTTCTCTTACTCAAAGTATAGCGGTTTTGTTCACAGGTTTCCAGCGCCTCCGCCGGGCAGCGCCAGAAACGGGGCATGGTCTACTATGGCCTGCGGTTATGGGCAGACACGCCCCACGGCGTCCGGGTGGTGAGCAACCTTGGTCATCAGGTCACCGGCGGCCCGGTTGAGCCGGCTTATCACGTCCTGCTGTTGAAGCCCCACCGGTTGACGATCCTTCAGTCTGTACCGCCCCCCGATGATCACATCTTCCACCCCTTCCGGAGACGCGGAATAAACCAGCATGGACACAACGTCATGCACCGGGGCAGATGTCAGCGTCCGCTGCGGGTTGTAGATCACAATGTCTGCCCGCTTACCCGCTTCCAGTGACCCGATCTCCCCGTCCAGCCCCAGACAACGTGCCCCGTCGATGGTCGCCATCTTCAGAACAGCACCGGCCGTCATGGCCGTCGGGTCCCGCCGGCTGGCTTTGTGCACCAGCGCCGTGATCTTCATGGTCTCCAGCATGTCCAGGGTGTTGTTGCTGGCCGCCCCATCGGTTCCCAGGGACACCGTCAGCCCCGTCTCAAGCATCTCGGGAACCGGAGCGACCCCTGAGGCCAGATACATATTGGACACCGGATTGTGGGAGATTCCCACCCCTTTCCGGGCCAGGCGGTTGATCTCTTCCGGGGAAATCAGCACCCCGTGGACCGCAAGGAAACGTCCGTCAAAGAGACCTTCCTCCTCAAGATCCCGGATCAGGTCTTTGCCGTAGCGCTCCGTCCAGATCTCCCGGTCCGTCGGTGTTTCCAGCAGATGCATGGTCAGTGGCATGGTCTCCTGCCGGCTGAAGTCCCGTAGACGCAGCATTTCCGGACGGGTCAGCGACCAGTTGACTGCCGGAGCCAGCCAGATCCGGGTCAGTTCGCCGTCGTGTCCGGCAAGTTGTCGAAGCCGCAGGCAGTCTTCCAGGACGTCATCCAGTGGCTCAAGCAAACGCTCCGGAACCCCCAGATCCCCGTTGGAGACATTAAAGCCCCGGCCGTACTGCATCCTCATGCCCAGCTTCCGGGCCTCGTCCAGAATCACATCCCCGGCCCCGGGGAGCGGATTGGCATACATGTAGTCGAGCATCGTGGTGGTCCCCGACCCCATGGCTTCCAGCATTCCGGCCTGTGCAGCGGCACCGATGTGCTCTCCATCCAGATGGCAGGCGGTCCGGCCGATGGTGTGCGCCCACCAGGACTCCATCACCCGGTCCGTCCCCAGTCCCTTGAGCAGCGACTGGAACAGATGGACATGGGTGTTGATCAGTCCGGGAAACAGCACTTTTCCCCTACAGTCCGTCAGGGGAACCCCCCGTTCGCGAGCGGACTGGCGAACCACCGCAGCCGGTCCGACCTCCAGAATCCGGTCTCCGGACACCAAAAGGCCACCGTCCGGCCAAATCTGAAACGAGTCGTTGACGGTGACCACACATCCGTGAATAAACGCTCTGTTCATCTCTCACCTCTCCAATCGGGACTCAGGGTGTCTTCGCCGGGAAACCACACCATCCGTGACAGAGGGCGTGATCCGGCATGCAGTGAACTCCCGTTCAGTATAGCGGTTTTCTGCCCCGGATTCCAGCGGGTTGCCCGGAACCCTGACAGCAAAAAAACCGGCCAGGCCGGTTTTTTGCTGTCGACACATTTATCTGTTGTTGATCGCCGCATGGGCTGCCGCCAGACGGGCAATGGGCACCCGGAACGGCGAGCAGGAAACGTACTGCAGTCCCACCCGGTGACAGAAATCAATGCTTGAGGGATCGCCGCCGTGTTCCCCGCAGATGCCCAGCTTGATGTCCGGACGGGTCTGACGGCCTTTTTCACAGGCCATCTGGACCAGCTGGCCCACACCGGTCTGATCCAGACGGGCAAACGGATCCGCTTCGTAGATCTTCTTCCCGTAATACTCATCCAGGAAGTTGCCGGCATCGTCTCTGGAAAACCCAAAGGTCATCTGGGTCAGGTCGTTTGTTCCAAAGGAGAAAAACTCGGCTTCCGTAGCCACCTGGTCGGCGGTCAGGGCGGCCCTGGGGATCTCGATCATGGTGCCGACCAGATATTTCAGGTCAGAGCCCTTCTCCTCCAGAATAGCGTCAGCGGTTTTCACCACAATGTCCTTGACGTATTTGAGCTCTTTGACATCCCCGATCAGCGGGATCATGATTTCCGGAAGGAGATCATACCCTTTGGACTCCTTCACGGCGATGGCCGCCTCAATGATCGCTCTTGTCTGCATTTCTGCAATCTCCGGATAGGTGACCGCCAACCGGCAGCCCCGGTGACCCATCATGGGATTAAACTCGTGCAGGCTGGCGATTTTCTCTTTCAGATCGGCCACAGACATGGTCATGTCATCGGCCAGTTTCTGGATGGCGTCCTCTTCCTGAGGCAGGAATTCGTGCAGGGGAGGATCCAGCAGACGGACCGTCACCGGACGGTCTTCCATGGCTTCGTAAATCCCCTCAAAGTCTTCACGCTGGTAGGGCAGCAGTTTGTCCAGAGCCAGACGGCGTTCTTCTTCTGTGGAAGACAGGATCATCTTGCGCATCTGGAAGATCCGCTCTTCCCCGAAAAACATGTGCTCGGTCCGGCACAGTCCAATGCCCTCCGCCCCAAAGGTCACCGCTTTGGCGGAATCCTCCGGTGTGTCCGCGTTGGTGCGGACTTTCAGTGTCCGAATGCCGTCGGCCCAGCCCATCAGGGTGGCGAAATCACCGGAAATCTCCGGATCCACCGTGGAGATGTCCTCGCCATAGACGTTTCCGGTGGTGCCGTCCAAAGAGATGTAATCTCCCTTCTTAAAGGTTTTTCCCTTGACGGTGAAGAACCCTTCGGCTTCGTTGATTTTAATCTCTCCGCATCCGGCCACACAGCAGGTGCCCATGCCCCGGGCCACAACCGCCGCGTGAGAGGTCATGCCGCCCCGAACGGTCAGGATGCCCCGGGCTGCCGCCATGCCTTCAATGTCCTCCGGAGAGGTTTCCAGGCGGACCAGGATGACCCGTTCGCCGTTTTCGTGGGCGTCCTTGGCCGATTCAGCCGTGAAATACACTTTTCCGGCTGCCGCTCCCGGAGACGCGGGAAGGCCGGTGGCCAGCACTTCTGCGGCGGCCAGCGCTTTTTCATCAAAGGCAGGGTGCAAGACGGCGTCCAGCTGTTTGGGATCCACTTTCAGAACGGCTTCCTCCTGAGAGATCATGCCTTCTTCCACCAGATCCACTGCGATCTTCAACGCTGCCGCAACTGTCCGCTTTCCATTTCGGGTCTGCAGAATGTAGAGTTTCTCATTCTCAATGGTAAACTCCATGTCCTGCATGTCCTTGTAGTGCTGTTCAAGCCGGTTGGCAATGGCCACAAACTCGTCGTAAATCTCCGGCATGTCGTCTTCCAGGGTGGAGATGGGGTTTGGTGTCCGGATGCCGGCCACCACGTCTTCGCCCTGGGCGTTGATCAGGTATTCCCCGTACAGTTTGTTTTCTCCGGTGGCCGGGTTCCGGGTGAACGCCACACCGGTGCCCGAGGTGTCGCCCATGTTTCCAAAAACCATTTCCTGCACGTTGACCGCGGTTCCCCAGCTGTAAGGAATGTCATGCATTCTGCGGTAAACATTGGCCCGCGGGTTGTTCCAGGAACGGAACACCGCCGTGATGGCTTCCATCAGCTGGATCCGTGGTTCCTGCGGAAACGGTTCGCCAATGGCGTCTTCGTAGATTTTCTTGAACTGGCCGGCAATCTCTCTGAGGTCTTCGGCAGACAGGTCCGTATCCACTTCAATGCCCCGGCCTTCCTTGTATTCATCCAGAACACGCTCAAATTTTGACTTGGCGATGTCCTTGACCACATCGGAAAACATCTGAATAAACCGGCGGTAGGAATCATAGGCGAAACGGGGATTTCCGGTCGCCTTGGCAAATCCTTCCACAGACACATCGGTGAGCCCCAGGTTCAGGACGGTATCCATCATGCCGGGCATGGACGCCCGGGCACCGGAACGCACGGACACCAGAAGTGGCATGTCATTGTCCCCGAACGTCTTGCCGCTGATCTTTTCCAGCTCGGCCAGAGACTGGTCAATCTGGCTGACCACTTCCTGGGAGACAACCTCCCCCTGTTTGTAGTAGTCATTGCAGGCCTCCGTTGATACGGTAAATCCCTGTGGAATCGGCAGACCCAGTTTGGTCATCTCCGCGAGATTGGCGCCTTTTCCCCCCAGCAGATTTTTCATTGAGGCGTCTGCTTCATTGAACATGTACACGAATTTGTTTGCCATCTTGTTTCCTCCCTCATCTTTTTTCCGGTTTCCCGGATCCATTCCAGACAAAAGTCCTTTAGTAGTATATCACAACTGTACTTTCTTTCACAATAATCCGGCTTTCTCAGCCTCCAACGGTGCTGTTATTTATGGACCACTTTCGACAGATCAGCCATCGGCGCCACCAGGGACACCACCCTGTCCAAAAGAGCCAGCCGGTTGTTGCGCAGGGCTACATCGTCCACCATCACCATGGTGTTGTCCAGGTAGTGGTCAATGTCCTCCCGCAGTCCGGAGATTGTCTTCAGGGCCCCCAGATAGTCCTGTTCGGCCAGCTGACCGTGAACCTTCCGTTCAGACCGGTCCAACGCATCGGCCAGTCTTGTTTCCGCTTCATCCACCAAAAGCCCCCGGTCAAAGGGAACCTGCGGCGATTTGCTGCACAGGTTTGCGGCCCGGGTGACACCAGTCACCAGAGCGTCAAATCCGTCAGAGCGAGAAAAGCTTTTCAGGGCCTTGGCCCCCCGGACTGTATCGAAAAAGGCCAGGGAGGACACACTCAGAATGGCATCGACCAGGTCGTAGCGGTAGCCGGCCTCCTCCAGATGGTTTTTCAGGCGCATCCGGAAAAACCCGCGGATTTCCGCCGGATCCTTGTGAATCAGACCGTCGCCATGCAACTGCAGGGCCTTCTCGAGCACCGGCCCCATGTCCAGTGGCAGCCTGTTTTCGACCACCGTGTTCACGATCCCCTGGGCCGCCCGGCGCAGTGCGTACGGATCCTGAGACCCGGTGGGTTTCATCCCCACGCCGTAAATGCCCGTGATGGAATCAATCTTATCGGCAATCGACACGCAAATTCCCGGCAGGCTCCGGGGCACCTGGTCTCCGTAAAACCGGGGCTGGTAGTGTTCTCTGATGCCCTGGGCCACCTCAGGGGCCAGACCCTGGGCCAGGGCGTAGTATTCCCCCATGATGCCCTGAAGCTCCGGAAACTCATAGACCATGTGCGAGGACAGATCGGCCTTGCAGAGCCGGGCACACTGTCCAATGGACTCCATGGCATCCCCGTAACCCAGCTGATCCCCGATGAACCGGGCCAGTGTTTCAATCCGCCGGACCTTGTCTCCATAGGATCCCAGTTTTTCCTGGAACACCACCCGGTCCAGTGTCTGCGTCATCTCTTCCAGTGGCGTCTTCAGGTCTTCCTCGTAAAAGAACTTGGCGTCTTCCAGACGGGCCAGAAGCACTTTTTCATTGCCCCTGGCCACGTTGTCCAGCCCCTGGGCATCTCCGTTTCGCACCCCCAGAAAGAGGGGCAGCAATTCACCATCACTGTTGGTCACCGGGAAGTACTTCTGGTGGGCTTTCATCGGGGTGATCAGGGCCTCCTTGGGAATGGACAGATAACGGGAACTGAAATGGCCCACAAATGCCGTCGGATATTCCACCAGCCAGGCCACCTCGGTCAGGAGTCCCTCATCCATCTGGAGCACCCCGTCATGGTCGGACACCAGACGGAGAATGTCTGCCAGGATCAGCGCTTTGCGCTGTTCCTGGTCACAAATCACGTATGCTTTTTCCAATTGTTCAAGATACGTGCCCGGGCTTGTGATCTCAATGTCTCCCGGGGCCAGGGTCCGGTGTCCCCGGGTGGTCCGTCCCGCTGTCACTCCTGCCCAGGAAAACGGCAGAACCTCTTCTCCATACAGACTCACCAGCCAGCGTACCGGGCGCACAAACACCGTGTCTGCGTCTCCCCAGCGCATATTCTTGGGAAACTGCAACGATTCGATCAGCCGCTCAAACATCTCCGGCAGAACCTCCCGGGAGGGCAGGCCTTCCCGGCGGACCGGGGCAAACACGTAGTCCGTCCCGTCCACAGGTTCCACCACCAACGCGGAGGGGTCAATGCCCTGACTCCGGGAGAATCCGGCCCCGGCCTTCGTGGGATTGCCGTCTGCGTCAAAGGCCACACTGGCGGACGGCCCCCGGACAGACTTCACCAGATCCTCCTGGCTTTCCGTCATCCGGATCAACAGCACCGTCATTCTGCGGGGCGTGCCAAAGACCTGGATCTTGCGGTAACCCAGCCGGTATTCATCCAGCAGGGCCAGGGTGTTCTTCCGCAGCTGCTCCATGATGTCCGGCATAAAACGGGAAGGGATCTCCTCGGTTCCGATTTCAAACAGCACGTCTTTCATGACTGGTCCCTCCCCTTCCCTTCGTTTTTCAGCAGCGGATACCCCAGTTCCTCCCGCTGTTTCACGTAGCCCTGTGCACAGGTCCGGGAAAGATTCCGGATCCGGGCGATGTATCCGGTCCGCTCGGTCACACTGATGGCACCACGGGCGTCAAGAAGGTTAAAGGTGTGAGAACATTTCAGCACATAGTCATAGGCGGGCATGATCAGGCCTTTTTCAATGGTGTTCAGGGCTTCCTTCTCATACAGATCAAATACCGTAAAGAGCATGCCGGTGTCCGCCCCGTTGAAATTGTATCGGGAGTAATCAACCTCATTCTGGTGAAAGATGTCTCCATAGGTGATTCCGTCCACCCAGGTGATGTCGTAGACCGAATCCAGCCCCTGAATATAGGTGGCGATCCGTTCCAGACCATAGGTGATCTCCGCAGAGACCGGTTTGCAGTCCAGCCCCCCGCACTGCTGGAAGTAGGTGAACTGGGTGATTTCCATCCCGTCGAGCCAGACTTCCCAGCCCAGTCCCCAGGCCCCCAGCGTGGGGGATTCCCAGTTGTCTTCCACAAACCGGATGTCGTGTTCCTTCATGTCAATGCCCAGCGCCTCCAGAGAACCCAGATACAGTTCCTGAATGTCCGCAGGGGAAGGCTTCATGATCACCTGGTATTGGTAGTAATGCTGCAACCGGTTGGGGTTTTCCCCGTAACGGCCGTCTGTGGGCCTTCTGGACGGTTCCACATAGGCGGTGTTCCAGGGCTCTGGCCCCAACGCCTTGAGAAACGTCGCCGGATTCATGGTTCCGGCCCCCTTCTCAATATCATAGGGCTGCTGAATGATGCAGCCCAGGTTCCCCCAGTATTGGTTCAGGGTCAATATGATTTCCTGAAAATTCATCATCATTTGGCGCAAAGACCCGTGACTTCAGTCATGGGAGGAGCGCCATTCCTCCTCTCGATTCGTATTGGTTCCGTCGTTGCTGCCTCTGGCATCCATCTGTCCAGAACCAATGTTCATTATACCGAAAAAAAACGGGCGCGCCCACCCGCTCCCTTCATTTTACCCGGATTTGTCCCGCCGGCGAACATAGCGGTGAAACAGGCAGGGACTGGCTTTTCCGGGGATGCACTCCACTTCCTCAAACACCTCTGGGCGAACCGGTGGAAAAAAAGCGTCTGCTTCCCGGGGCTCCAGGGTCACTTCCGTCAGAAAGATCTCGCCGGCATCCTCCCAGAACAGCCGAAAAATCTGTTCGCCGCCAATCACAAAGCCGTCCCGGTCTCCCAGGTAGGCCAGAACGTCCTCTTTCGAAGAGAACACCCGTGCTCCGGGAAACGCCTCCTGGCTTTGAGACAACACCAGGTTCTCCCTGCCCGGCAGAGGCCGTCCGATGGACCGGTAGGTCTTCGACCCCATGATCACCGGACGCCCCATGGTCAGAGACCGGAACCGGGCCATGTCTTCCTCAAAGCGATACAACAGCTGATTGTCTTTTCCCAGTCCGCCCCGGCGGTCAACGGCCGCCACCAGTTTCAGCATGTCGGATTCCTCATCTCCTTAAGTTTACGGATAAAGCGGGCCGATTTTTGGCGACGCTCCAGAACGTGTTCCAGCAACTGTCCGGCAAACGCTTCCACGCCATCCATCTGGCCGGTCAGTTCCGGTCCGGCCGGCCCCCGCATGTCCATGGCTTCCAGGGCCAGGCAGGACGCCAACAGTTCCGGGGTCAGACGGTATCCTCCCGGGGGCCGGCCACAACGGTCGCAAACCAGGGTCCCGTCCTCAAAACTCGCCCACAGGACCACACCGGCATCCGGGCCGGGAACGCCGCACCGGGAGCACCCGTCAAAGGCCGGACGGTAACCCAGATGATCCAGGGCCTGCAGCACGAACGCCCAGGCCACCACTTCCGGCGGCGTTTCCCGTTTGTCCAGATGGTTCAGGGTCTGCAAAAACAAATAACACAACTCCGGATCCGGCTCTTTTTCCGGAAGAACCTGGATCAGGAACTCCCCCAGGAAGCTGGCATAGGCGTACCGGTCAAAGTCCCGGTGAAGCCGCACAAAACTCTCGATCAAAACGCCCTGGGTCAGCAGATCCAGTCCGCCCCCGGTTTCAATCAACTCCACGTCACTGTAGGTCAGCGGCTGAATCAGCGCCCGGTTTTTGCTCTTGATTTTGCGGACACCGCGGGCCATGAAATCCACCCGGCCACGCTCTTTGGTAAACGCCACCATGATCCGGTCTGCTTCCCCGTAATTCCGGCCGTGAAGCATGATGGCTTTGGTCACTGTTGTTTTTCGCATCTTATTCCTTGGTGAATCCGAAGTCCCGGATCACGTTTTCCCGCCGGCGCCAGTCTTCCTTGACTTTCACCCACAGTTCCAGATAGACCTTTGTCCCGAAAATGCTCTCCAGTTCCCGGCGGGCCATGGCCCCGGCCTTTTTGAGCATGGCGCCTTCCCGGCCGATCACTATGCCCTTTTGAGACTTCCTTTCCACAAAGATGGTGGCTCCGACGTAGAGAAGGCCGCCGTCGCGCTCTTTCATCTGTTCCACCACCACCGCCAGGGAATGGGGAATCTCCTCGCGGGTCAGCATCAGGACCTTTTCCCGGATGATTTCCCCGACGATCAGCCGTTCCGGCTGGTCGGTGATCATGTCATCCGGATAATACTGCGGACCTGCAGGAAGCCGGTCGAAAATTTCATTCAGCAGGACATTCGTGTTGTCGCCCTTCAGAGCGGACAGCGGCACCACCGCATCGAACGCCCGGTGGCTGCTGTACGTGCCAATCAGCGGCAGCAGAGCGGTCTTTTCCAGTTGATCGATCTTGTTGATCACCAGAATCACCGGGGTGTCGATGCCCGCCAGCTGTTCAATCAGAAATTCCTCTCCGGGCCCGAATTTCGCAGTGGCATCCACCACGTACAGGACAACATCCACATCCCGCAGACTGTTGAGCGCCGTCTGCACCATGTATTCGCCCAGTTTATGCTTGGGTTTATGAACCCCCGGGGTGTCCAGGAACACGATTTGTCCCCTGTCTTCCGTATACACGCCGGTAATCCGGTTCCGTGTGGTCTGGGGCTTGTCACTGATAATTGCAATTTTCTGCCCCAGAACCTGGTTTAGCAGCGTGGATTTGCCCACGTTGGGCCGGCCAATGATGGCCGCAAACCCCGATTTTTGTTCGTCGCTCACAAGTACCCTCCTTATTCCAGGGAAAACGCAGCCGGCAACAAGTCGCGGGCGGTGGACCGAAACGACCCCGCCGGCGTGTCCACCAGGACAATCATCTCCGGTGAAAACTCCATCATCACCTGTCTGCAGGCCCCGCAGGGGCTGTTGATCCGGTCGGAGTCCGACACCAGGGCCAGGGCCGTAAACGTCTGCCGGGCGTTTCCCACCGCATTGAAGATGGCGTTTCGCTCCGCACAGACCGTCAGTCCGTAACTGGCGTTTTCCACATTGACCCCTGTGTAGATGCTTCCGTCTTCGGCCAGAACAGCCGCGGCCACCCGGATGCCCGAATAGGGTCCGTACGCGTGGTCCAGTGCATCCCGGGCCCGGTCCAGCAAGCGTTTTTCCATTGGTTTATCCATGGTTCACTCCTCCTATCCAATGACCCCTTTGCGGATCAGCAGGTTCGCCAGAACCAAAAGCCCCACCACCAGAGCACAAAGGGAAGAAAACAAGACGGCTCCCGCGGCAACATCCTTGGCAATCCGGGCCAGCGGATTGTATTCCCGGGCAATCTTCAGATCGATCAGCTTTTCCACCGCCGTGTTGAACAATTCGGCGGTGATCACCAGACCGGCTCCCAGCAGCAGAAGGGCCATTTCCAGCAACTGGACGCCCACCACCAGGGCCCCGGGGATCAGAACCACCAGCACCAGAGCGTGAATCCGCAGATTTCGCTCCGTGCCCAGAGCAAACCGGATGCCGTACAGGCTGTCCCGGACACTGTCCATAAATCGTTTCTGTCTCATGTCCTCAAACCCTCGTCAAATCAAACCCCTGAAGAATCGCCTCTTCCTCCAGGCGCATCAGTTGCCGGTCCTGCTCTGTGCAGTGGTCAAACCCCAACAGATGGAGCATCCCGTGGACCACCAGAAATGCCAGTTCCCTGCGCAGGGAATGGCCAAAGTCCTCGGCCTGGCGTCCGGCAGCCGGCAAGGACACCACGATGTCTCCCAGCAGAAGTCCTTCTGAAGGATCTTGCGGTGCATGGCCATCCGAGGTTTCCATCATGGGAAAGGACAACACATCGGTGGTCTGATCAACACCCCGGTACTGGAGATTCATCTGGTGCATCTGTTCATCATCCACCAGCAGCAGGGAGACTTCTGCCTCGGCCGCCAGTCCATGCCGCTGTCCAACAAACTCAATGATCTTCCGGAGCAGCGGTTCCATCTGCGGGCTCAGGGAGTTCGTCCCTTCGTTCTGAATCCAGATATCCACCTTTTTTCTTGCTCCTTTCCATTTCGGCCGCCAGCTGATC
>SKMO01000088.1 GCA_007121025.1 Bacillota bacterium
ACAAAGACATGTGGAGGGTCCGGGGAATGGGGGTCGCCGTCAATGTCAAGAAATCAACCTCATGGCGCATTTCTTTCAATTTTTCTTTATGCGTTACACCGAATTTTTGTTCTTCATCCACAACCACCAGTCCCAGTCGCGCGAACTTCACGTCTTTTGACAGCAGTCGATGGGTCCCAATCAGGATATCGACGTCTCCCTCGGCCACTTTCTTCAGAATCTCTTTTTGGGCAGCCGGAGATTTAAAACGGTTCAGCACTTCAATCCGGATGGGCCAGTCCGCAAAACGTTGGGCGAATGTGCCGTAATGCTGCGTGGCCAGGACCGTGGTGGGCACCAGAACAGCCACTTGACGCGAACTCATGACCGCTTTAAATGCCGCCCTGAGTGCGACCTCCGTTTTGCCGTATCCGACATCGCCCACAATGATCCGGTCCATGGGTTTCATCGACTCCATGTCCCTCTTGGTATCCTCAATGGCTCTGAGCTGGTCCGGGGTTTCCTGGAAGAGAAACTTATCCTCAAACTCTTTTTGCCAAACAGTGTCTTCCCCAAACGCAAACCCTTTGGCCATTTCCCTCTGTGCATAGAGCTCCAGCAGCTGTTTGGCAATATCATGAACAGCTCCCCGCACCTTGCGCTTGACCTTTTCCCAGTCCTGAGTCCCCAGTCTGGACAACCGTGGTGCATGTCCTTCACTGCCCACATACCGTTCCAGAAGGTCCATTTGATCCACCGGAATGAACAGCTTGTCGTCGCGGGCATACTGGATCTCCAGATAGTCGCGTTTCACGTCATCCGTAACAATGTTGGTGATCCCGAGGTAACGGCCGATTCCGTATTGTCCATGGACCACATAGTCTCCTGTATCGATCTGACTGAACGCACCAAGCTTTTTCTTTTTGATTGTTCTTGCCGGGCGTCTGGCTTTTCGGGCCGTGGAAAAAATCTCCTTTTCACCAAGCAAAACCAGCTGCTCATCAGGAAGCTCAAAGCTTCCCCCAAACCGTTCCTCAAGCAGAATCACCGCTCCCTCTTCCTGCCTGGTGGGAAGGGCGTCCGGCAGGTTGGATTGCCAGGAGATCTGCGCCTGTTGAAGCCTTTCTTCCAGCAGCTCCTTTCGTGCCGTTTGTCCCGTTCCGATGACAATCATTCTGCGTTGTTCCAACCAGCTGCGCAGGTCTTCGATCATCAGTTCACTCTTGCCCAGATAACCGGGAACACCCCTGGCATTGCAATCGACGATGGCGTCCGGCGACAGGCGGCCCTGGCGGCGGGGCAAGGCACTGAAATACACCGCCTGCAATTGTCCCAGTAACGTCTGCAACTGTTCTGTGCTTCCCAACTGTTTTTCCTGCCGCGGGAGTGTAAGCCCTTCCTTGACATAGTCCTCGAAATTATCCTTTCGGATCCTGAGTTCTTCATCATAAATCTCTGTGATTCGGTTGATGTTGTCGGCCAGTACAAGGGGCGCCTGTGAAAAATAATCAATAATTGATGCCTGGCGACCGTAATACATTTCCATCCAGCGGTCCAGACTTTCCATGTACATTCCCTGGCGGAGTGCTTCCAGATCTTCAGCAAGATCCTCTGAAAGCTTTTGCACATTGTCTGGTAAGCCCAACTCCTCGAGGGACAATCTGCAACTGTTGAGCTCTTTCTCCAATGCCAAGGACAGGCGTTTCCCGCAGCGTTCTTCCAGCAAAACATCCCGGGCTGGAATGACGGTCACCCGATCGCCCGATATCAGAGAACGCTGGGAGTCTGCATCGAAAAATCGCAGGCTGTCGATTTCATCATCGAAAAATTCGACCCGGAACGGATGATCATGGGCCAGGGAGAACACATCCACAATGCCGCCCCTGCGGGAAAACTGCCCGGGGCTTTCCACCATGGGCGCTGACTCGTAACCCAAATACACCAGCTGCCTCAAAAGGTCGTCGACCTCCATCAGCTGACCGGTGTCCAGGCAGAAACGGGCCTGTTCAAACACTTCCCGGGGAATCAGCGTACCCATGAGACTTTTGGGGGAAGCAATCACTGTCAGGATCTCACCGGAAAGCAGTCCTTCCAGAATGTTCATCCGTGACCAGACAGTTTCATTGCTCCTTGCATACACTCTGTACGGTGGAATCTCCCACTCTGGAAACACCACAGGAGCTGGGATCTGTTCATCCAGTCTCGCCAATTCTTCTGCCAGCTCCCGGGATTGGGCCTCATCCTCTGTCAGGATCAAGCGTGGTTCCGACCTGTTCATGAGCAAGGCAAAGAAACTGGTCACCGCGCCCTCAGGCAAACCATACACGTTAATGTTCTTTTTCTGTTCGGTAAGCGCTTCATCGATTCTCTGGAACACCGACGTCCGTTCAAGAATCTGCACCATTTTCCTCAATTGCATCACCTATCCATTATAGCGATTCATTGCCATGTCGAGTCCTTCCCGGAAAATTGCAGAAACCGCTTGTGCCGCCCGTTCAATAGCCGGGGCCACCTCTTTCCACTCCTCATCAGAAAAACCACCGAGCACATGGGAGATCGTATCTCTTCCATCATTCCGACCGGTTCCTATTTTGATCCGTTTGAACTCCTGGCTTCCCAACTGATGAATAATGTGTTTGATTCCGTTTTGTCCACCGGAGCTTCCTTTTCCCCTGATTCGAATGGTTCCGGGACTCAGCGTGATATCATCCACCAGGACCACCAGATCTTCCAGTGGAATATTGTAGTAATCCATCAGACTGATGACCGCATCCCCACTAAGATTCATAAACGTCTGCGGCTTGACCAGCAGGACTTTCTCACCATCCAAAAAACCCTGCGCCACCAGCGCTTTATGCTTGCTTTTCGTTGTAAATGTGATTCCCATGTGTTCTGCCAGAGCGTCAACAGCCATGAATCCGGCATTGTGACGGGTGGCGTCATATTTCTTCCCGGGATTACCCAGGCCAACGACCAGCTTCATTGCCATCCTCCTTCCACTTCACGCATCCCCAAAAAGCCCCGGTCGGAAGACCAGGGCTCAGGTGATTAATCGTCCGATTTCTTTTTTTCCTGATTTGCAAACATGACACTCAGTGGTTCATCGCTGTGAATGCGCCGGATGGCCTGGGCTATCATTGGCGCCACAGACAACACCGTGATCTTATCCAGCATTTTGTCTTCAGGGATGCGGATGGTATTGGTGACAATGACCTCCTTGAGAACCGATGCTTCAAGCCGCTCGAACGCAGGACCGGAAAGAACGGGATGGGTGCAGCAGGCGATAACCTCTTTGGCCCCGTGATCCATCAGCGCCTGGGCCCCCTGCGTAATCGTACCGGCTGTGTCGATCATGTCGTCCAGCATGATGCAGGTCCGGCCGCGAATATCCCCCAGAATGTTCATGATCTCAGTCTGGTTGGGCTTGGGTCTTCTTTTATCGATGATCGCGATGTCCCTGCCCAGCCTGCCGGCCAGATCCCGGGCCCGGGTCACACCGCCCAGATCCGGCGCCACCACCACAGGATCATGGTATTGCTTGGCCTGAATATACTCCGCGATAATCGGCGCTGCCATCAGGTGGTCCATGGGAATATCGAAAAACCCTTGAATCGCACTGGCATGAAGATCCATGGCGAGGACCCGCCGGGCGCCGGCCACAGTAATCAGGTTTGCCACCAGTTTGGCTGAGATGGGTTCCCTGGATTTTGCTTTTCGCTCCTGACGGGCATACCCGTAATAGGGGATCACGGCTGTGATCCGACGGGCAGACGCTCTTCGAACCGCGTCAACCATTATAAGCAGCTCCATCAGATGCTCATTGACCGGATAACTGGTCGGCTGGATGATAAACACATCGCCCCCACGGACGCTCTCTCCGATATTCAGAAAGATTTCCCCGTCAGAAAATGTCTTCACATCTGCCATCCCCAGGCCGATCCCCAGTTCGTTGGCAATCTCAGCCGCCAGCTCACGGTTGGCGTTTCCGGTAAACACCATGATTTTCTTTCCGTTCGTTATTTTTCCACCCAATTCCTCGTCACATTCAAACATTTAAATCCCCTTCTTCCTTCTCCACCCCTGGATATTTTTCTGTTTGCTTCGTCCAAGCCCCAGTGACTCCGGCGGCACATCTTCCGTAATGGTTGATCCCGCCGCAACATAAGCCCGTTTTCCCAAACGCACCGGCGCCACCAGATTGGAGTTGCTTCCCACAAACACCTCATCTTCAATCACCGTCTGGTGTTTGGACACCCCATCGTAATTACAGGTGATGGTCCCGGCTCCAATGTTCACCCCGGAGCCCACCTGGGCATCCCCCACATAACTGTGGTGAGGAAGCTTGCTGCCCGCCCCTACTGACGT
>SKMO01000180.1 GCA_007121025.1 Bacillota bacterium
GCTGCCAATCTGCTGGAAGGAAACAACACGCGGGCCAACTACCCGGTGGTGCCATCTGCGGTGTTTACCGTTCCACCTCTGGCCATGGCCGGTCTGACTGAAGACGAAGCCAGGCGCAAAGGGATTGCGGTGACCGTAAGGACCACGGATATGGACGGCTGGTACACCTACCGGCGGACCGGTGAATCCGGAGCCATGGGCAAGCTGATATTTGGCGAAGGAACCGACCGGATCCTGGGGGCTCATGTCCTGGGCAGCCAGGCCGAGCATCTGATCAACCTGCTGGCTGTGGCCATCCGGTTTGGTCTTCCGGCGGCTGATCTGCGGACCATGTTGTACGCCTATCCCAGCGGGGAATCGGATCTGGCGTATCTGATCCCAAAAACACTCAGCGATCACTGAAGACAAGTTGTGAAGGGGCTCCAGCCGGAAAGCTGGAGCCCCTTCACACGTCCCTTGGAAAAAAAGTCGGTCGAACGTTCAATGTGCCCTTATAGGCTCTGTTTGAGAGATACGCTGAGAGTGCACAGGCGAGTCTCTTTTCGCAGGGTTCCCAAAAAAAGTCGGGGGGTGGTCATGATACGAATGGGTGGTCTGCTGGCTTCAGTATCCATGCTGACCGGTATTCTCATTTACCTTTTTCTGCGTCCCCACGAAGCAGTGGCCGTGAGAATGGTTGCCGGTTGGATGCCGGCTCTTCGTTCCATGCGGGCGCTGACCGTCGGGACGGTAACCCAGCCGTTTGTGGTGTTCAGCCTGCCCAATGGTCTGTGGGCTTTTGCCTATGCCGTGTTGATGGCGTCGCTCTGGAAGGATGGTCCCAGCGGGCAACGGCTGTTCTGGATGGCCAGCATCCCGGTTGTCGGTCTGGGTTATGAAATCATGCAGTATGCCGGTGTGTTCCCGGGAACGTTCTGCCCGGGCGACATTCTGGCCTGTTTGCTGGGTGTGTGCTTTGGGTTTGTGTTGTCGATTCAATGGGAGGATGGTTAGATGAAGACGAAATGGAACAAAACGTGGGTTTCACTGTTGGTGTTGTTGCTGTTTGCAGGTCTGGCACTGGGAAGCGGGGAGAGTTCGACACCCGAACGGGTGGAAAGCCCTCCTCCGGCGGCCGGAGAGCCGGCTGAAGGAGAAGGATCGGAATCTGCAGGAAGCGGACCGGAGATTTTCGCTGTTGGGGACTCCGTTAACATGGGCGACCTGACGTTCACCGTTAACAGCGTGCGGTTTGACGGGGGAAGTGAGTTCTTTGGTCCGGAAGACGGTGAGCGCTGGCTGGCCATTGACTGCACCCTGCAAAACAGGGGAGACGATTCCACCAACCTGTCGAGCTTGTTGATGTTCGAACTGGTGGACGAGGAGCACTACAAAAAAGACATGGCGATTTTTGCGGAAACCAAAGGGTCTTTGGATGGAGAACTGGGGGCCGGTCGTACGTTGCGGGGGGAAATTGCCTTCTCGGTCGGCGAAGCTGAAACCGGCTGGGAACTGATCTTTGAACCCAATGTCTTTGGCCGGGGCCAGGCTATCTTTGTTGTTTCCCTTGAAGATGTGGACGAGTAGAGAAAAGTCCGGATGATGTTGCCAGGAAGATGAAGGAGGAAGGGCTTGTGATCAGGGGACTGTTCAGAATTGTGGCCGGTATCGTGCTGTTTCTGGCGGTGTTTTTTTCCACATTGCTCAAGCCGTACAGGTAGATGTTGACCGGGGTTGTGTGTTCGGGAGACCGATGGACAGAAGAACGCAAGGGGGCGGCCGGGTGGGCGCCCCCTTGCGTTAAGGTTGTTGAACAAACAATGAAATCCTGTGCGGCCAGTGGTCCAATCAGCGGTACCAGAGGCTGCGCAGGGAGGTGTAGCGGTTAAGCAGGAGCAGTCCGGCAATGGTCAGGGCACTGATCAGGAGCACCAGACTGTTGGCCAGGGCGTAGTTGCCTCCCTGAATAGCATCGTAGATGGCAATCGATAGGGTCTGGGTTCGCCCGGGGATGTTGCCTGCCACAATGAGCGTGGCGCCAAATTCCCCCATGGACCGGGCAAAGGACAGGGCGATGCCGCTGACCACTCCCGGCCAGGCCAGGGGAAGGGTCACCCGGAAAAAGACGGTCCACTCGGTTTTTCCCATGGTCCGGGCGGCGTTTTCAAGATCCGTGTCCACGTTTTCCATACCGGACTGCACGCCCCGGACCATCAGGGGAAGGGACACCACGATGGCTGCCAGTACGGCCCCCTGCCAGGTGAAGACCAGGTTGATGTTCAGGGTGTTCTGAAGCCAGCGGCCGATGACGCTTTGTCGACCGACCAGTACCAGCAGGTAGTACCCCAGGACTGTGGGAGGCAACACCATGGGGAGGGTGACCAGCGCGGACAGAAGGCTCTTTCCCCGGATCCGTCCCCGGGCCAGAAGCCAGCCCAGGGGAATCCCCAACAGTGCGGTGAACGCGGTGGCGTACAATGAGATTTTCAGTGACAAGAGTACGGGGTCCCAGTTCATGCCGGTCCCTCCTTAGGGAATGATGAATCCGTAGGATTCCATGACAATCCGTCCATCCGGGCTGTTCACAAATTGCCCGAAGGTCTGGGCCAGTTCTTTGTTGTTCGAATGGCTGACCACACCAAGTTGCTGTTCCAGCGGCTGGTGCAGGCTGTCGTCGATGAGGATGTAGTCCAATTCGTCGACATTGGCGATCGACAGGGCAATGATGCCCAGAGGGGCATTTCCGGTTTGCACAAACTGCATGGCCTGGGAGACGTTTTCCCCGTAGACCAGCTTATCCCGGATGGTGTCCCAGATTCCCGCCGTTTCCAGGGCTTGGCGTCCGGCAAGGCCGTAGGGGGCGTGATCGGGATTGGCGAGGGCGATGACATCGATTTCATCCCGCAGGAGGTCTTCCAGCCCGCTGACTGACAGGCCCGAAGAGCGGTTGACCGCCAAAACGATCCGGCCGATGGCGTACAGGGCCACAGTTTCCTCGAGAATATCCCCGCTTGCGACGAGCTCGTCCACAAAGTGCCGGTTGGCGGATGCAAACAGATCCAGTGGCGCTCCTCCGGCAATCTGCTGGGCAAGATTGCCGGAGGAGCCAAACTGGAAGATGACCTTCACGCCATGTTCCTCTTCGAATCGGGCCCCCAGTTCCTCAAAGGCGAACCGCAGATCGGATGCTGCAGCCACATGCAGTTCAGCCGGATCCCCGGGAGTCGCTGAACGGCCAATCGGTCCGCTGCAGCCTGAGGTCAGGAAAAGGGCAATCACAAGCGCAATCACGCTGATTCTTTGTCGTGTCTTCATGTCTGGTTGTCCTCCTAGATGGTTGTTGATCAGATTTTCAGAACTTCAATGTCCTGTCCGTTGACGATACAGGTGATGTCGTCTCCGGGGGCTAAAGGCATGGCGGCCAGAATGTCCAGGGGGACGGCACCCACCAGGCGGTTTCCGCCGACTTCCAGAAGAATCTTCCCGGAACGGCGGGTCCGGTCGATTTTAAGCACCCGGGCTGGAATCCGGTTGTCCGCACTGGTCCAGTAGGGACCGTTTCCACGGTACAACAGCAGGTGCTCCGGCTTGATGGTCAGCAGGATGGGACTGCCAGCACGGATGTTCTCCATGCTGAAGTAGTCCGGTTTGACAATGTTCAGCACCGCATCAGCACACCGGACGGTCAGTTCCAGGTAGTGTTCGTGCCGGCGGTATTCCAGGACCGTGCCTTCCAGATGGTTGTAGCGCTCCCGAATTACGGTGCCTTCTTCGATTTTCAGGACCTTGTCGGCCAGGAATTCTGCCTCCAGCGGGTTGTGGGTCACCATGACCACCGGGCCGCTCCACTGGGAGCGGAACTGGAAGAACTCCCGGTACAATTTCTCCCTGGTGTCGGCGTCCAGGGCGGAAAACGGTTCGTCCATGAGAAGAAGGTCCGGATCACCGGCCAGGGCACGGGCCAGGGCGACCCTCTGCTTTTCACCGCCGGAAATGCAGGTAGGCCGGACGTCCGCAAGATGGTTCAGCCCGAAGGATTCCAGCAGGTTCCAGGCCGCCTGGCGATCCGGGTTCTTCTGGCCAAACGTCACGTTTTGCAGGACCGTCATGTGGGGAAAGAGGGCGTAGTTTTGAAACACACAGCCCACGTTACGAAACCGGGCCGGGACGAACGTTCCGTCTGCCCCGTCGTAGAGAATCTTGTCGTTAAGCCGGATCCGGCCCTTGTCAGGGGTCACCAGGCCGGACAGGCAGTTGAGCACCGTCGTTTTTCCCGCGCCGGATTCCCCCTGAAGGGCCAGAACCTCCCGGTCCAGTTTGAAGGTGCAGTCCAGAAGAAAATGGTCTAATGTTTTTTGGATGATCACTTCCAACACGGGGGATGGTCTCCTTTCGCCAGCCATATCGTTATTCTTTGGCAAGGATAACGATACCACAGGGCGGATCATCAGTCAATTGGAATGGAGAAGCGGTGATCCATCAAAATTTTTTTGGTGCGGGCTTGTCGAATCCATGAACCGGGCATCTTGCGGTGGCGTTCATTTCTTCCCGGGAAGAGGACGTTGCTTGGCAGGAAGGGTTGCTCCGCTTGTTGATATAAATGATTGCCGGTGTCTGCGCTGAGGGGTTGCAAAATAGGAAATATTGCATTTCTGTGGTATAATTGCATGGGAGCACAGTTTGTGACGAGTGCTTTCCGGAACAACAACAAGCGACCAAAAGCCACTTCTGTATTGAAGTGGCTTTTTTTATTGAGACCTGCAAGTCAGGGCTTGGCGTCAGTGGCAGACCCTTGGTTTGGTCCTGCACTGACTGAAAGAGCAAATGGAGGACAACCGTATTATGGTAGATGGAATCATGCGTTTGATGGAGACGGCCGGAATTGTGGAAGCAATGGTCGTGCTGGGACTTGTGGCTCTGGTGATTCTGGAGATTATCCGGGTGCGCAAAAGAAGAATGGTCAAAATCAGAAATGCATCACTGACGGTGGAGGAACTGGAGAATCAGGCCAAACGCATGTCCATGGAGCATTCCATTTCCATTCAGCCGGATAAACTGAACTGGCCGCTGAAGCGGATGAACGACAACTACAATGTGATTCTTTCCGTGTATAAGGCCCTGAACAGGGACGCCGCTTTGAAACGGGCGGTTCCTCCGGCGGCAGAATGGCTTTTGGACAATTTTTACATTATTGAAGAACAGGTGAAAAGCATCCGAAGAGACCTGACCCGGAAATCGTACCGGCGTCTTCCGGTTCTGAAAACTGGACGTTTCAGCAGGAACACAAGAGTCTATGCCATTGCCATGGAGCTGGTGGCCCATGTGGACGGGCAGATCGACGACAGCACGGTTCTGAACTACCTGAACGCATATCAGTCACACCATGTGTTGTTTGACAGGGAAATCCGCATCATGCCCACCATGGTCCGGCTGGCTCTGATCGAAAACATCCGGCTGACCTGTGAGACGATTGAAGAAACCAAAGAGCAGTGGGACAAAGCCGATGAGATTGTTGAGAAATGGTGGTCCGGGGATGTGGCCAACCTGGAGAAAACCATTGCTCTTTTCAAGGACAATATCCGGATGCTCGATGAGACCCATCCGTCTTTTGTGGAACATCTGTTTTTCCGCCTGCGCCGATCCGGACGCAGTTATTCCGATGTGCTGCGTTACATTGATGAACACCTGGAGCGGTTTGGCACCTCCACGGAGCAGATTGCCCAAAAAGAGCACAATGCCCAGGCCGTCTGCAACGTCTCCATGGGAAACTGCGTTGTCAGCCTGAAATACGTGTCTTCGTTCAATTGGAATCACGTGTTTGAGTCGGCCAGCTTTGTCGAGCAGATCCTCCGTCAGGATCCGGACGGAACCTATGGACGGATGGACGATCAGACCCGCGGCCATTACCTCCGAAGCATCGAAATGCGGGCGGGGCGTTACGGCGTCTCGGAGATCCATGTGGCCCAGCAGGGGATCCTGCTGGCCCAAAACGCCTCCACCCGGGAGAGGCAAGCCGGCGCTGACGAGAACTGGCAGGCAAAACAACACCATGTGGGCTACTACCTGATTGACAGGGGAAGCCGGGAACTGGATGAGAGCCTGAGCGACCGGGAAAAGCCACTGTACCGCATGAAACGGATGCTCCGGAAGTACCGGGGTCCAATTTACATCGGGGTTATTGTGACCGTCACCCTTCTGCTGACCGGTTTGGCTGTTGCGTACGCCTGGACCCATCTGGGACCGGGACAACATGTACTTGCGGTGATTGCCGGACTGGCCATTCTGATTCCCGTATCGGAGATCGTCACGTCTGTGGTCAACTGGGTGTCCTGCCGGATTACCATGCCGTCCGTCTTTCCACAGCTGGATCTGCAAAAAGGGATTCCCGAAAACATGCGGACCATGGTGGTCGTTCCGATTCTGGTTGGTGACCGGAGCAGGGTCGCCCAGATGGTCAGAAATCTGGAACGGCACTATCTGGCCAACCCGGAGAACAATCTCTATTTTGCCCTCCTGGGGGCATTTCCTGATGCCCGCATGGCCGATTCACAGGAGGACGAGGGGATTCTGGATGAAGCATACGCGGCAATCAGTGCGTTGAACCGGAAGTATGCCAAAGAGGGAACCGACATCTTCTATTACTATCACCGGAAAAATCTGCTGAATGTAACCGACAATGTCTGGACCGGCTGGGAGCGCAAGCGGGGCGCCCTGATGGAACTCAATGAGATGCTTCTGGGTTCCCGGGACACCAGTTTTGTCCATTGTTCTCACGAAGCACTCCCACCGGGGCGCATTGAATACGTCATCACCCTGGATGCGGATACCGTTCTGCCACTGGGGATGGCCAAAAAAATGATCGGCACCATGGCCCATCCGCTGAACAGACCGGTGATCAATGACCAACGGGGCATCGTGACGGAAGGCTATGGACTGATGCAGCCCCGGATCTCCTTTGATATTGAGAGCTCCAACCGGTCAATGTTTTCCAGGATCTATACGGGCCAGGAAGGCATCGATCCGTACGCCAGCGCCATTTCTGACGTCTATCAGGATCTGTTTGGTGAGGGTATCTTCACCGGAAAAGGGATCTACGACCTCCGGGCTTTTCACCAGGTGATGTCCAATGCACTTCCGGACAATGCCATTCTCAGCCACGATTTGCTGGAAGGCTCCTATGTCCGGGCGGCGCTGGTCAGTGAACTGGAGCTGGTGGACGCTTATCCGTCCAAATACAATGCTTATGTGGCCCGGCTTTACCGATGGAGCAGGGGGGACTGGCAGCTTCTTCCCTGGTTGAGACGAACCATCCAGAACAGGAAGAACAGCAACATTCCGAATCCATTGTCCTATGTGTCCATCTGGAAAATCGGGGACAACCTCAGAAGAAGTCTGGTTATGCCGGCATTGCTGGTCCTGATTTTTCTGGGGGTCAGTGTTCTTCCTGGTAACAGCACCGTTTGGTTGGGAACGGCGTTGGGTGTGCTGGTGACTCCGCTTCTTCTCAATGTGCTGGCCCAGTTCATGGCCACGGGACTGATTCCCGAAAAAATCAAACGGCACGTGCAGGGGTTTTTCGGTCTTCGGGCATCCCTGTCCCAGACCATTCTGGCCATCGTGTTCCTTCCCTACCAGGCCACGAAAATTGTGGGGGCCGTTTCGGTCACACTGTTTCGGGTTCTGGTCTCCGGCAGGAACATGCTGGAGTGGGTCACCTCGGCGGATGCCGAAAAAGGCCAGAGCAACACACTGTCCAGTTATGTCTCCGCCATGGGGAAAAGCGCCCTTTTGGGGATCCCCCTGGTGATCCTGTCCTATCTGCTCCATCCGGAAACCCTGGCCTGGAGTGCCGGGCTAATGGCCCTTTGGCTTTCCGGTCCGTTCGTTGCATACGGGGTCAGCAGAGACGACCTTACCCAGCAGTCCCCCCTGCAGCCCCGGGAACTGGAAGAGCTTCGGAAAACGGCCCGTCTGACCTGGCGTTATTTTGAGGAATTTTCCAGCGCCAAAACCAATTTCCTGGCGCCGGACAACTATCAGCAGGATCCCCACAGGGGAATTGCGCCCAGAACCTCACCGACGAACATCGGGATGGGGCTTCTGGCGTCCCTGTCCGGCCGGGATTTCGGGTATGCGGGCATTCTCTCCACACTCGATGGTCTGGACCGCACGGTGACGACCATAGAAAAGATGGAAAAGTGGAACGGGCACTTGTACAACTGGTACCACACCGGGACTTTGGAACCGCTGAATCCCCGCTACATCTCCACCGTGGACAGCGGCAATCTGGTGGGTTATCTGATTACCCTGGCCCAGGGGATGAAAGATTACCTGAACCGGCCGCTGGTGGAGGCGTCTTTTGCCCTGGGTATGCGGGACACCATTGCGAACGGCCTGGCGGAAGACGGCGAAAACAGCATGGGTTTGCTCCTGCCGGAAAGCGCGGCCGATCCCCAAACCATTGACCTGGTGCAGTGGCACCAGGCACTGGAACAACTGGGCAAGGACCCGGTCCTGGAGGGGTTGACCGGGCAGAAGTGGAAGACCAAAGCGTTGGTGCTCAGGGAAGAACTGCAGGGGGAACTCACCACTTTGACACCCTGGATTCATCTGGCTGAAACGTTTCCGGAAAGCATGCTCGAAGGAGACGGATCTATGCAGGGAGAACGTCTGGCAAAGCTTTTGAGAGACAATGTCATTCTCAGCGACGTGGAAGACCGGGGGACGGCGCTTTTGACCCTGGCGCAAAGTGCTGCGGAAACCGCGTTCTCCGGAACAGACCGGTGGCCGGAGGACGTCCGCCTATGGCAGGCGGAACTCCAAGACGCAGTCCGGACATCCCGGGTTGGGTTCCAGACGTTCATGGACCGCTATGAACGGTTGATCGGACGGATTGAAACCCTGGCCGGAAACACCCGCTTTGATGTTCTCTACGACA
Organism: Bacillota bacterium; assembly: GCA_007121025.1. Lineage (GTDB taxonomy): Bacteria > Bacillota > TC1 > TC1 > UBA5767 > SKMO01. The sequence continues at coordinate 8,918 of SKMO01000180.1, forward strand.
GCAGGCGGGAACTGTTTTCCATCGGGTTTGGCATTGCCGAAAACCGGCTGACCAAATCGTACTACGACCTGCTGGCCTCTGAGGCGCGGCAGACCAGTTATATTGCCATTGCCCGGGGAGAAGTGCCCCCGGAACACTGGTCCAGGCTGGGAAGAGCTCTGACGGTGGTCGACCACTTCAAAGGCCTGGTGTCCTGGAGTGGAACCATGTTTGAATACCTCATGCCACTTCTGATCATGCGCAATTACCACAACACCCTGCTGGACGAGACCTATTCATTTGCCATCAAGAGTCAGAAGAAGTACGGAAAACAGCGCTCCATGCCCTGGGGCGTTTCCGAGTCGTCCTTCAATTCCCTGGACGTGAACCTGGATTACCAGTACAAAGCCATCGGTGTGCCCTGGCTGGGGCTTAAGAGGGGTCTGATGGAGGACGCTGTGGCGGCACCGTACGCCACGTTCCTGGCGCTTCTGGTCAAGCCCGGAGATGCCTTCAGGAACATCGAGTACCTGAAAGCGGAGGGGCTTAAAGGTCCGTTTGGCTATTATGAAGCGGCCGATTACACCCCGGACCGATTGAACATCCAGGGCGAGAAAACAATCATCAAGAGCTATATGGCCCATCATCAGGGGATGACCCTGCTGGCCCTGAACAATGTTCTCAATGGAAACCTGATGCAGAAACGGTTTATGAGTGATCCCCGAATGGATGCTGCCCGGTTGCTGCTGCAGGAAAAGGTGCCCTTGAATGTGGTGTTTACCAAGGAAAACAAAGAGAAGATTCAGCCAGCGAAAGTGACGGTCTATCAGGACAATGGTTCGCACAGGCAGTATGACCGTCTCAGTCCCAATCTTCCAAAGATTCATGTGCTGTCCAATGGGTTCTATTCGATCATGGTTTCAGACCGGGGAACCGGGTACAGCAACAGCAAGACGGCCAGTGTCACCCGGTGGCGCGAAGACCCGGTGCTGGATCAGTATGGAACGTTCTTTTACATCAGAAACATGGAGGAAAACCGTCTCTGGTCTGCGGCCTACGCGCCGCTTGACGTTTTGCCACAGGACTATCATATTGACTTTACAGCGGACAAGGCCTCCTTTTTCCGCAGGGATGGCCAGGTCTGCACCAAAACGGACGCCATCGTAGTTTCGGGTGACAATGGGGAAATCAGACGGATCAAACTGTCCAACAACGGGCAGACGCCGGTCCATCTGGAACTGACCAGTTATCTGGAACTGGTTCTGGCGGACCAGAACAGTGATCTGGCTCACCCTGCCTTTAGCAATCTGTTTGTCCGGACTGAATTTGATGCCGTCCACAACGCACTGATTGCCCACAGGAGACCAAGGAGCGAAGCGGACAAAGAAATGTGGATCGCCCACATGGCGGTGCCGGAAGGCGACGTGGTGGGGGGCCTGCAGTACGAAACAGACCGGATGCGCTTTATCGGCAGAGGGCGATCGGTGCGGGATCCGGTGATGATGGAACAGCACCGTTGCCTGGACAATACGATCGGATCCGTCCTTGATCCTGTGTTCAGCCTGCGGCTGCAGGTCAAGGTGATGCCCCAGGAAGACACCCGGATCTCTTTTGTCAGCCTGATCGCGGATTCCCGGGCCTCCCTGATGGAACTGGTGGAGAAGTATGCGTACCGGGAAGCCTGCGACGCGGCGTTCTGGATGGCAAAGACGAGAAGCCAGGTGGAAACGAAATACATGAACATCAAGGCTGCCGACATGGAACTGTATCAGGACATGATCTCCGATCTGGTGTTTCTCAGCCCCCGGAAGCGAAGTCATACGGACCTGATCGGAAAAAACCGGCGGGGAAAATCGTCCCTGTGGCCTTATGGCATTTCCGGAGACAGACCCGTGGTTCTGGTGTCCATTGGCAACAAAAATCAGACCGGCATACTGTATGAAGTCCTCAAGGCACATGAGTACTGGCGCCTCAAGGATCTGAAAGTGGACCTGGTGATTCTCAGCCAGGAAGAACACAGTTACACCAATCCCCTGCTGGCCCTGATCAGGGACATCGTCCAGATCAACCAGTCTAACGGGGTCGTCCATCCCCATGGGGATGTGTTCGTTCTGAACGCGACCACCATGGATGAGGCAGATGTACACCTGCTTTATGCGGTGGCCCGGCTGGTCTTCACCGGAAGCGGATCGACCATGAGAGAACAGTTTGACATTGCCATGCCGCAAGAAGACCTTCTCCCTGGGTTTTCTGAGAGCGCACAAGCCGTTCCCCCGGATGCTCCGGGGAAGCCCGCCGGAACAGCGGCTGCTGCAACCCGGAGAATCTGCGGGGAACAGCTGATGGGCACAGAACAAAGAAGACACGACAATGGCCTGGGAGGATTTTCCCCGGAAGGGGACGAGTACATCATTGAACTTGACGGGAAGCAGATGACACCAGCGCCCTGGTCAAACATCATTGCCAATCGGGGATTCGGTTTCATGGTGACGGAATCCGGCGGCGGGTTCACCTGGTGCACCAACAGCCGGGAAAACAAGCTGACCCCGTGGACCAACGATCCGGTCAACGACCGTCCCGGTGAAGTGTTCTACCTGAAGGATGAAGCCGGAAGCGTCTGGTCCATGACCCCGCTGCCTATCCGTGAGCAGGAACCTTACCGCATCCGCCACGGGTTTGGCTATACGGAATGTCGACACACCAGTCATGGAATTTCCCAGTCTCTGCTTCAGTACGTTCCGGTGGAGGGAACTGTGAAAATCAGCAGAATCAGCCTGTGCAATGAAACGGATGTCCTCCGCCGGGTGTCCCTGACCCATTATGTGACGCCGGTTCTGGGTGTGGAACCGACAGAGACCGCCCGGTTCCTGCAGTCCGGGGAATCGGAGGGTTTGTTGACTGTGGTCAATCCATACAACCGGGAGTTTCCGGATCAGTTGCTCTATATGGACACATCCGAACCCCGGCGGTCGTTTACCGGAAACCGCAAGGAGTTTTTCGGGCAGGGGACACTGGACGGGCCGGATGGACTGCAACAGCGGGAACTGTCGAACTCCGTGGGGATTGGACTGGACCCCTGTGCAGCGATGCAGATCCATGTGGCCCTGGCCCCGGGAGAAACACGGGAAATCCTGTTTGTTCTGGGAATGGCCGGTGACCTGGAACAGGCCAGGGCAACAGCCAGCAGATACACCCGCCCGGAAGCTGCACAGCAGGCTCTGGAGGAGGTCCGGACTTTCTGGAAAGAACAGACCACAGCCATTCAGGTCAACACGCCGGACGGGGCTCTGAACACCATGCTCAATGGCTGGCTGGTCTACCAGGTGATCAGCTGCCGTCTGTGGGCCCGGTCAGCCTTTTATCAGGCGGGCGGAGCCTTTGGCTTCCGGGACCAGCTTCAGGACTGCCTGTCGGTGGCAGCCACCAGTCCGGATCTGGCCCGCAGGCAGATTCTCAGACACGCGGCTCGCCAATTTACGCAGGGCGATGTCCTGCACTGGTGGCATGAACCGGCCATCAGAGGAACCCGGACCCGGATGACCGATGATTTTCTGTGGCTTCCCTATGTGGTGTCCGAATACGTGAAGATTACAGGGGACCGGGACATTCTGCAGGAGCAGGTGCCATTTCTGGAGGGGGACCTGCTTGGTGACCATGAACACGAACGGTACAGCACGGCCTCCGTTTCGGAGCAGTCAGGATCCCTGTATGACCATTGCATCCGGGCGGTGGACAACGGTCTGCGGTTCGGTGAACGGGGTCTGCCTCTGATGGGCGGCGGAGACTGGAACGACGGCATGAACCTGGTGGGGATCGGCGGTAAAGGGGAAAGCGTCTGGCTGGGCTGGTTTCTCAGTGCCATTCTTCGGGATGTGGCTGTCTGGTGCCGTGACCGGAAAGACATGGATCGGGCCCGCCGGTATTCCGCTCTGCGCAAGGATCTGATCCGGTCCATTGAAGAACATGGCTGGGACGGAAACTGGTACAAACGGGCGTTCTTTGACGATGGCACCCCCCTGGGTTCGGCCGAAAATACGGAGTGCAGGATCGACTCCCTGGCCCAAACCTGGGCCGTACTGTCCGGGGCAGGAAAACTGAAGAGAGCTAGGACGGCCATGGACTCAGTGGATGCATACCTGGTCATGCGGGAAGAGGGGCTGGTGAAACTGCTGACCCCGCCCTTTGATGAGGGAGCGATGGAACCGGGGTATATCCGAAGCTACGTTCCGGGTGTTCGGGAAAACGGGGGGCAGTACACCCATGCTGCCGCCTGGGTGATCAAGGCGTTTGCCATGTTGGGAGATGGAGACCGGGCCGGTGAACTGTTCGGTCTTCTGAACCCGATCAACCACTGCCGGACCGACCGGGAGTGTTCGATCTACAAAGTGGAGCCCTATGTTGTGGCTGCAGACGTCTACAGTGCGGAGCCCCATGTTGGACGGGGCGGCTGGACCTGGTACACGGGGGCGGCTGGCTGGATGTACAAGGCCGGTCTGGAAAGCATCGTGGGCTTTTCAAAAGCGGGCAACCGTCTGCGGATTGACCCGTGCATCCCCCGCAGGTGGAGCGGATTGACCATAACCTACCGGTATGGGCAGACCGTTTACGACATTACCGTCAGCAACCCGAACGGGGTCTGCCGTGGCGTGACAGAGCTCTTGCTGGACGGGCAGACCGTTCTGACCGGGTGGATTGATCTGACCGATGATCAGGGAACCCATGAGATCGGGGTGACTCTGGGAGACACGCAGAATCCTTTGACTTAATGAATGGTAAGAGGCGGCCGATGAATCGGTGGCCCAACAAAGAAGGACGACGTTTCCGAAAACCGGGTCGTCGTCTTTTTTGCGTAACGGTGGCAGAATTCCGCCGATTCGGAAGCAGATGCAGAGTAGGTAATGTCCATGGGTGATTAGTCAGATTGTTCATTTTCATTCAACTGAACCCATCGGTTCTCCGATGGGTTCAGTTGGCCTTGCGGACCCGCTTGTCCGGACCATACCGGGTCCCGAACCGGAATGGCAACGGACTGTTTGCTTCATTCAAGTGGATGGCGACATGGGGGTTTGACTGGTTGCAGACAGGTGGATGTATTAAGCAAAAAGTCTGCGTAGAAACAGGGGACCTGTTCGCCAAAGGGAACCCGCATAGGTTATATGGCTCCCGGAACCCGGGGTCAGAGAAGAACCTTTCAGTTTCTCGAAAAACATCTTGCACCTATAGTAGCTATAGGAAATATACTGGAGTTACTAGAGGAATATGTTTTGTGATCCCGTTTGGGATGACGCATTTCGCTAGGCAGACAACACCGTGAATGGAGGAGCGAGAGTGAATCAGAAAACACTGATCAAAGGGGCAAGGGCGGTGGTCACCTGCGATGACGCAGACCGGGTGTTCCGTGATGTGGACGTGCTTGTTGAGGGACCGGCCATCCGGGCCATTGGACCGGATTTGGAAGCAGCCGGTGCCGAGGTGATCGACGGACGCAATAAAATCGTCTATCCCGGGCTGGTAAATACGCATCACCACTTTTTCCAGACATTTGTACGCAATCAATTGCATATCGATTACCCCAACATGACGGTGATCGAATGGCTCCGGGTGATTTACCCGATTTTTTCGATGATTACAGAAGATGTGATTTACTATTCGTCTCTGACGGCCATGGCGGATCTGATCAAGCATGGTTGCACCTGTGCCTTCGATCATCAGTATGTGTACACCAAAGCATCCGGGAAGCGCCTGGTGGACCGCCAGATGGAGGCGGCAAGTCTGTTGGGCATGCGCTACCATGCCGGAAGGGGAACGAATACGCTACCCCTGTCTGAGGGGAGCACCATTCCAGACGAGATGCTCGAAACCACAGAGGAGTTTCTGACGGACTGCGACCGCCTGATTGATGCGTTCC
>SKMO01000120.1 GCA_007121025.1 Bacillota bacterium
GTGGTCAATGCGGGTGGACTGTTTGAAGACGCGGAGGTGGTGGTGGACGGCAATCTGATCACCTCCCGGACACCGGATGATCTGCCGGTCTTTCTGCCGGCCATTCTCGGGTTTCTGGAGGAGATGAACCAGTGAGTGCTCCGCGGACGGCAGAGGATATTCAGGCAGAACTTCCCCCCGACCGCCGGGAGGTGATGGATGCTCTACTGGAGACTCTGCGGACTCATCTGCCGGAAGGCTTTGAGGAAACCATCTCCTATGGAATGATCGGGTTTGTGGTGCCCCTTTCCTTCTATCCGGCGGGCTACCACACAAAAAGGGGTGAACCTCTTCCCTTCGTGAGCATGGCCTTCCAAAAACACCATGTGGCATTGTACCACATGGGGCTGGAGTTGTTTCCAGATGTGCTTGCCTGGTTCCGGGGGGAGTATGGCCGGCAGATGACAACGAAGCTCGACATGGGGAAGGGTTGCATCCGGTTTCGGAATCTGAAAACGATCCCCTATGAACTGATTGGTCAACTGTGTGAAAAAATCTCCCCGGAGGACTATGTGGCAGCCTACGAACGGCAGATCGCCGCCCGGAGGAAATCTTCCGGGAAACGCTGACCGGGAACCGCGTCCCTGTGATCTCGGGGACACATTGAAACTTTAGCCCAATAAAACGAACCTGGCCTCTCCGGCCAGGTTCGTTTTATTGGGGTGTTTGTGTTTCGGCATTCAGCCGGTCCAGGATGGACAGCAGTTCCCGGTTGTCCGGGATGTCCTTCATGGAATGTCCGTAGTGGACGTACCGGAGGATGCCGGATTTGTCGATGATCATCTGAGCGGGCATCCGGCCCAGTTTGAACAGCTTGACTTCCTGGCCGTAACGCTTGATTACCCCGTGGCCGGGATCCGGAAGTCCCTTGAAGGACAGATCGTGTTGTTCCCAGTACGTCCGGAAACGATTGGCGGATTCCGGACCAATGATGACCACCAGGGCGTCGCGCTGGGCAAAGGCCTCTTCATTCTGGCGCAACTGCGCCATATGCCGCTGGCAATAGGGTCAGCCAAAGCCCCGGTTGAGGACCAAAATGACGTGGCGTTTTTGCTGCCAGTCGGACAGGCGAAACGGGTCGCCCCGGAAGTCGTTCAGGGAAATATCCGGTGCAGGGGTGTTCAGTTCCAGTCGGGCCATGTTGTTCCTCCTTGGGTGTGTTCAGCCGGACCGATGCATGGGACCGGTCAGGATCACGGTTTGCCCATGATCAGGACAGATACTGAGAAAGAGATCAGTCTCCGGTATGTTCTTCGGCGATTTCCTTGAGCAGCCCGAGAGCCCGGATCCATTGGTCCCGGAAGGTGTCAAAAGATTCGTAGAAGTCTTCTCTCATGGTCATGTCCAGTGCGAACCGGGTTTGTCCCGGTCCGGTTTCGGTCAGGGTGTACTCTTCTGTGGCATAGGGTGCAGTCAGATTTTGCGCTTCGCTGATCTCTGCGATTCCCTTCAGGGCGGTGCCCAGGTGCCGGATGGAGATGTGTTCAGGGTACCGGCTGACCCGGATTTCACTGCGCATGCCCCGGGGGATCTGCTGGTCGTCGGGGGCCAGAAACCAGATGGTGTCTCCCTGGTTCCAGCCGCCCTCAAAATGGGAGCCTTCCGCGAACGCGGCTGTCCAGCGGCGGAAGGAGGTCTCATTGGTGATGGCTTCCCAGACCCGCTCCCGTGATGCTTCAATGATCGTGTCCGGTTGCAGTGTGCGCATGGCGATCATTCCTTTCGGTGCAGGTCAGCTGTCTGCAGGCAGCTCATCTTCCACCCGGGCCAGCAGGACCACGGGGTTGTGGCCGTAGACCTTGGCGCATTTCGGGCAGGTGGTGTAAAAGGCGTAGACGTTCTCCATGGGCCGGCCGGAAGCAGCCAGGTCTCCCCGGAGGGTGTTCAGCCACTGGGGCATGTCTTTGAACGGTCCGTCGAAGACCCGGGCCAGGTAGGTTCCCGGGATGGGCACAGTGTCGTGGCCCGGGACATCGCGTTCCACCAGAAAGAAATGTTCTGCCTGCCACGGGGACAAGTCCCGGGAGAGCATGAAGTAATGGTCCTTGGGCTGGGCTCCGGCGTCCTCAATGGCTTGCTGGGTCCGTTTCATCACAGATCCCATGTTCAGGGGGATGTGAGCCACATTCCGGGTGGTGGCCCGAATGAATTTGTAGGGATCCAGGGAGAAAACTTTTGACTCCCAGTCCTCGGGATGAAACCGGGGACAGCAGCCAGTGGGATTGTCCGAATAATCGTTGGTTGGCAGTGCGGTGGCGTTCATATCAGGACTCCTTTCTTGTGCATCGGTTGGGCGCCCTCCGGCGTCCAACCTGATACCGGGGCTTTCCGGCCGACGGTCTCAGCCCAGACCGGTGGGCACAGGGGGCTCTTTGCGGATGCGGCATAAAAGCCGCTCCATGTGTTCGTGGTGGGTGCCCTGCCAGTAGATCCGGTTGCACGCAGGGCACCGGGTGAACGCCTGGCAGTGTTTGCGGACTTCCGGAGGCAGCCGGTCGGAGACTTCCTCTTTGGGAACCGGGATCACCGGCACATTGCAGTGCATGCACCGGCTGAAAGGCTGCAGACAGTTTTCCAGCCGGAAACGGTCGATCACCTCGGCCAGCTGGTCTTCGGGGTCCTGGGTGTGGACATAACTGCCCCGGGCCACCAGAACCCGTTTGAGAAGACCCCGGTCCCGGGTCAGAAGCATCCGGTCTTCTTCGTCCGCCCGCAGGGCCAGCTCCTCTTCGGCGAGGCTTCGGTCCCAAAGGGTGTCAAAGCCGGCCATCCGGAGGTATCGGGCCAGTTTGCCCAGATGGGCGTCCGCGGCAAACCGGACCGGCGGCCGGGCCAGGATGTTCTCGGTGATCCGGGTGGTTCCAGAAACGTCCAGGGTCCGGAAGTGTGGGTATACGGACAGGTGCTCCCCGCCGGTGAGGACCCGGGTGAAGGGGGCTGGTTGTCCGTCCACCAGCAGAAGTTCAACTTCGGTGTGGGGAACACCCAGGGATTCGATCAGGTCTTTGGCCTGGGCCTGTCCCCAGAAATGGTGCTCGAAGGTGCGTCCCCGAAAGCCGGGGTCCAGCAGGTCGCCCAGTTCGGCGTAAAACCGCAGGGTGACGGTGTTCATGATGGCCATCTCCTTGTCCTTTGTCTCTTCTTTTATTATCACCCCAAACCGGGTGACGGGCAAGTGGCTGGTGTCCGGAAGCTGTTCCATCCATAATCCACGTGAGCATCCGGGCGCACGACCCATGCGGATCCTTTGGCAGATAGGGGGGTGGGTGAACGGAACCGATAGAGGACAGAGAAGAAAAAAATCAGAAACAAAAAAAAATCAGAAAATGAGTGAAGAGTGACTTGACAGACTGGAGTTCCGTGATAAACTGAACGTGTACTGAACATGTTCAGTTTAAAAGGGGGAAGACAGATGACAACTGGAGATAGGGACGGAGATGCCAAAACGCGCATCATCCAAACGGCCATGGCCATGCTGGCGGAAGACATGGGTCCGGAAGAGATCACCGTCCGGGCGGTGGCCCGGCGGGCCGGGGTGAGTGTTGGGCTGATCAACTACCATTTCGGGGACAAGGAAACCCTTCTCAATGCGGCGGTGGGAGTGACCATGGAGGACATGGCCCGGCAATGGGTGCGGCGCAATGCACAGGAACAGGACGATCCGGAGGATCTGCTGCGGCGGATGCTGCGGGAACTGTCCGAAGTGGCGGTCCAGTATGAGACGTCCACCCGGATTGCTGTCCGCTATGAACTGCTCAGTGGAAACATGGAGACGGTCCAGTACGTGCTGCCGGTGCTTCGGCGGATTTTCGGACCGGCGGTCTCCGAGGAGGAAGTCCGGGTCGCCGGGTTTGAGATCATCAGCACCCTGCAGCTGGTGCTTCTGCGCCCGGACAGCTTCATGCGGTACTCGGGGATTGATGTGACCACCCGGGAAGGGCGGGAGCGGCTGATCGATCTCCTGGTGAACAAGATTTGTGGAACTGCGGGGTAGTTCGCAAACGTCCGACTGAAAACATAGGAACAACACACAATGACGATGATGGAAACATGGAGGTAGAACATGAAATACGGTTTGATGGGGGCGTCGGTGGTCACCGGGCTCTTGTGGCTGTCCACGATGATCTGTGGACTGTGGATCCGGTCGCAGAATCTCACGGGTCCGGAGAGGGCGTCGTCGCTTTCTTTTCA
>SKMO01000041.1 GCA_007121025.1 Bacillota bacterium
CCAAACGGTGTCACACCGATGGCGCTGATCTTTTCAGCTGCCGCAACCAGTTCGTCAAAGGTTTCCGGCAGTTTGGTGATGCCCGCTTCCTCGAAAATGTCCATGTTGTAGAGAATGCCACTGGCCTGAGCGCCTTTTGGCACCAGGTAGATGTTTCCATCTTCAGAACGCAGACCTTCTACAAAAACAGGATCCAGAAGGTCAAAGACAGCCAGGTCTTGTACGGGCTGAACTTTGCCGTTTTCATACCACCGCTTCAACGCGTGCTCACCGTAAGAGCCCGTATCGAAAATGTCCGGCAGATTTCCAGCCGCATCTCTGGAGGCCAGAACTGTTGAGTGGTCCGAAGCTAAAACCTCCGTGCTTGTCCGAATGCCGCTGTAGGCTTCAAACATCTTGCCCATCTGTTCCGTTTCATCGGCGAGTGCTGAGTTGAAGTGGAAGACAGATAAGGTTCTTGTTTCTGCCGGAGCGTCATTTCCGTTGCCAGATTCGTTCGCCTCCGGGGCACTGGGTGTGCATGCTGCAGTCAGCATCATGACCACCAATAAACAGATGACAACTTTAGACCATTTGCTTTTCATTTATACTTCCTCCTGGTGAGTTTGGTTTGCCTTCTGCTCCGAAGGCAGGATCGAACGACCACTGTCCAGACATGCGTTGCACGAACGACACGACTGCGATCAAACGGCCGCTGCTTTGTTCTTGGTCTTCTCCCCAAATCCAATTGAAACAAAGAGTACTCTTTCCAGCTATGTACCATTCTACAGGCTCGAGCTCCGCGTTAAATGGGATCATGTTTCCAAAATATGGAATGATGTTATATTTCGCAAATATGGTTTTGAATGCACCGGATCCTTTTGTCGACGTGGTTATCGTCTGAATGCGGACAGCCTGCCCTTGGGATCGCTTTCGTGATGGCTTCCCACCACCTGGGAAACGTCGGGGCCAAGGATCCGGACCAGTTCTTCGTCTGCCGCAATCAGGACCTGCTCCGGGATGGACTGCCACTGCTCCGTGGTCTCCCAGTACACCAGGCAGGTCAACAGGCCGGGGTTGTTGACACTTTGCAAGACTTCCTTGCCCAGAAAGCCGGGTTGCGCTGCCAGGGTCTGTGTCCAGATTGCATGATCCGCGGCCAGAAAGGTCTCCAGCTTTTCCGGGACCACCTGGATCAGCAGTTCTTCAACCGCATGTGGCGGATGAAACTGCCGGAACGTCCATGCGTCCGAGGGCAGGACTGGCATGGCTTCACAGAGCTTTGTTTTTGGATCAGGATCATGGAGACACTGACGGATCCGCACATTGCCCTCTCCCATATGCCGGTCCATCTCGCGGGACTGCTGTTCCAGAAAATCCTGGGAAACGGCCTTCCACCCCTCTTCATGTTCCCAATACATCACAATGCGAATCTCACCGGGATTCCGGATGCTGACCCAGACTTCCTTGCCGGCAAACGGCGGGTTCCCGCTTTCCGGAAGGGTCCAAAGTTTGTAATCGCACTCCAGAAACGTGGCCAGCCGTTCCGGATTCACATCAACAATCCGTTCCTCCACAATGTGGGGTGGACTTAAGCGGCGGTAGATCAGGTTGACGGGCTGAACGTTGTTTTGGGTGTTTGTCATGTTGCTGTTCTCCTTGTCGTTACGTCTTTCTGATCACAGGCGCTAACCCTTGACCGCTCCGTCCACAAAGCCCTTGATGATGTAACGCTGCAGGAAGATGTAAAGCACGAGCATCGGGGCGCTGGCCAGAATGGCTGCGGCCGCCGCCAGGTTCAGCCGGGCCATGTACTGCCCGATGATCAGGCTCATGGTGCCCACGGTAATGGTTTTTAATGAGTCTGACTGCAGAACAATCAGCGGCAGCAGAAAGTCGTTCCACACCCACAGGGCCTCCAGGATGATCACCGTGCTGGTGATCGGCTTGAGCATCGGGAAGATCACAAGGAAGAACGTCTTGAATTTCCCGGCTCCATCAATGTAAGCCGATTCCTCCATGGACCGGGGAATGGCTTTGACCCCTCCGTAGTAGAGAAACACACCCACCGGGATCCCCAGACCCGTGTACACCAGGATCAGTCCAAACAGCGAATCCATCAGTCGCAGGTTCCGCAGAAGCACCACCACCGGAATCATGATGGCCTGGAACGGGATGATCAGGGTCAGCAGAAAGTAAAAGACAATCACCGAACTCCAGCGGGTCCGCATCCGGGCCAGCTTGTACCCGGCCATCGAGCCAAACAGCACGATCCCCGCCACCGAACAGGTGGTCACAATGACCGAGTTGCGGAACAAGACCGGAAAGTTGGCCCCCCGGATGATCTCCATGAAGTTGTCCAGGTACAGGGACCGGGGAAACGCCCCGGTTTCCAGGACCACCAGCCGGAATTCTTTGAACGCGTTGATCAGGACGTAATACAGCGGGGTCATGAACAGGACGGCCACCATCAGCATGCCGATCCCAATGATCAGGGAAATCTTCTTCTCTCGTTTCATCAGTGGTCCACCTCTTTTCCGGACGTCAGCCGCAGCTGGATCACGGTCAGCACAATGATGATCAGGGACAGGACCACCGCCTTGGTGGACCCGTACCCGAAGTTGCTGCTTACAAAGGCCTCCCGGTACACGTTGAGCATGGCCACCTCTGAGGCGGTTCCCGGTCCTCCCCCGGTCAGGGAGAAGATGGTGTCAAACATCCGCAGGGATCCGGTCAGGTTCAGAAACGCCCCCACCGTGACCACCGGGAGCATCAGGGGCAGTTTGATCCGGAAGAACACCTGCCAGGATGTGGCTCCGTCGATCCGGGCGGCTTCCACCACCGACTCGTCCACCCCGATCAGGCCGGCAATGTAGATGGTCATCACGTAGCCCATCCCCTGCCAGACCGACACAATCACAATGGAATTCAGCACAATATCCGGGTTGCCCAGCCAACTCTGGTCGAGAAACGCCAGCCCGAAAAACTCGTACATGGTCTGGGAAATCTCGTTGAACATGAATTTCCAGATAAACCCGGAAATCACCATGCTGATCATGGTGGGCAGAAAGATGACCGCCCGGATCAGGTTGTTGAGTTTGAACTTGGTGGTCAGGGCCACCGCAAAGGTCATGGCCAGAATGTTGGTGAAAAACACGTTGAAACCGGCGATGTAAAACGTCCGCATGATGGACGCCTGGAAGGCCTGGTCCCGGAACAGCCGGGAATAGTTCGCTGTTCCGATAAAGTCAGCCACCCCGAAACCGTCCCAATTGGTAAACGAAAGCATGACCCCCTGAAACAGCGGATAGGTGAAGAACAGGGTAAACAGGATCATGGCCGGTCCGACGAACCCGATGAAATCAAGGATGGGTTCGAGTTTGATCTTCTTCTTTTTCACAGCAAGTTGTTGCATGGCTCTCCTTCCTTCCCTGATCCGGTCCGTTGCTGATCATGAGGCTGCTGACCATAGATCATCCGGTAACGCAGATAAATGAAATGAGGGCTGTGCAGATGCAGGCTCATCAGTTCCGTGTGCGGATGGTCGGTTGATGGAAACGACTGTCCACGCCTGCCCAGCGTCATGGCGTTCCCGCCAATGTATACACCGGACTGGTTGACAAAGAGCTCATCCAGCAATTCGAGAGTCATCAGGTGATGGCAGTAGGTCGGGGTTTCAACCAGAACCCGGTGCATGCCCAGTCCCTTCAGCAGCTGCATGCTGCGCCGGGCATCCGGCATGCTTCCCTGTCCGGTCACAATCACCGGGATGCCGTCTCCTTTGTTGATGTCTTCCTCGCTGCGGATCACCCGGTACGGGCTGTTTAAATGGGTCTGGATCTGTCTGAGGCCGTTCGGTGATGTGGTCATTATGACCGGAACCACGGACTGTCCGCTCAACAACGGGTGATCAAACGAAAGGTCGGTTCCGTCCAGAGATGTGATGATGTTCACAGGAACCCTGCCCCGACCACTCTGGACCCGGTATTCTTCCAGTTCCCGGTCATAAAGATGGCCCCCTCCTTCCAGGCAGACACCAAACTGCTCTTCTGTGGCACTTGCTGCATGATCGACCGGCGCTCCTCCGATCGTTCCATCACAGGCAGCCCGCAGCAGGTTGAGGATCCAGAAATCGGCCAACCCGCCATCCGGATCGGCCTTGTTGGCC
>SKMO01000046.1 GCA_007121025.1 Bacillota bacterium
ACAACGTGAAGATGGACGTGGAACTGATCACACCGATCGCCATTGAGACCGGACTGCGTTTCGCGATCCGTGAAGGTGGAAGAACCGTTGGCGCAGGGGTTGTATCCAGCGTCCAGGAATAAACTCGCCAAAACGGGCTCTCGGGCCCGTTTTTTATTGTTCGAGGGACTTGGGCGAAGCACAAGGATTTTATTGACACCCCCAATCCAATATGATAGAGTTATTCAGTGAATGTATACAGAAATAGAATGCCTGATTAGGCTTCAATACAGGAGGTGGATCTGATGAGAGCAAGCATTACTTTGGAATGTACGGAATGCAAGAACAGGAACTACAACTCGGACAAAAACAAGAAGCAGAATCCTGACCGGATGGAACTGAAAAAGTACTGCAGCAACTGCAAAAAGCATACAGTGCATAAAGAAACCAAGTAAGGTTAGGTGGGAGAGATATCTATGGCCACGAGTGCAAAAGAAGTCAAAAAACCGAAAAATGCTCCTGTTAAAAAGAGGGGCAATTATTTCAAGGGTGTTTGGGCAGAACTGAAAAAGGTTCACTGGCCCAATCGCAAAGAACTGTTCGTGTACACATCAGCTGTGTTGGGGATCGTTGTTCTGTCGACTGTGATTATCTGGATCGCCGATGTGATCATTTCAGCGATTTTGAATACTCTGATCTAAACAACCAGGATTGGAGGGAGTGCCGCAGGCGCGTAAATCATGGAAATAAGCAAAGAGTGGTATGCCGTCCACACCTACTCCGGCTATGAAAACAAAGTGAAGATGAATCTGGAAAAACGGCTGGAATCTATGGGGATGTCAGACAAAATCTTCAGGGTGATTGTCCCGACGGAAGAGGAAATCCAGGTCAAGAACGGTCGGAAGAAGACGGTGACCAGAAAGATCTATCCAGGTTATGTGCTGGTGGAGATGCTGATGACCGACGATTCATGGTATGTGGTCAGGAACACCCCGGGTGTCACTGGCTTCGTTGGTGCCGGGTCCCGGCCTGTGCCTCTGGGCGAAGAAGAGGTTAGCCGTTTGCTGGGTCACATGGGAGAAGGACCGAAGGTCTTCGATCTTGATGTGGAAGTGGGCGAGAGTGTGAAAATCACCAGTGGTCCGTTTATGGACTTTGTTGGTGTTGTAGAAGATGTTAGCCTGGACCAGGGGAAACTCTGGGTTCTTGTGTCCATGTTCGGGAGGGAAACCCCCCTGGAACTGGACTTCAGTCAGGTTGATAAAATTAAATAGAAGTCAGGAAGGAGGTGCAGACAATGGCCAAAAAAGTAATTGGACAGATTAAATTGCAAGTTCCTGCAGGAAAAGCCAACCCGGCTCCCCCTGTTGGTCCGGCGCTGGGACAGCACGGCGTGAACATCATGGCGTTTTGTAAAGAGTTTAACGAAAAAACGGCAAATCAGCCTGGGATGATCATTCCGGTGATCATCACTGTATACGAAGACCGTTCGTTCAGCTTTATTATGAAAACACCACCGGCAGCGATTTTACTGAAACAGGCTGCAGGTGTGGCCCGGGCATCCGGTGAACCAAACACAGTAAAAGTGGGCTCTGTGACCAAAGCGCAGGTCAAGGAGATTGCCGAATTGAAAATGCAGGATCTGAACGCAGGAGACGTTGAAGCTGCGATGCGCATGATCGAAGGAACCGCAAGAAGCATGGGAATTTTGGTGAAGTAAAATCAGTGGGAGGGCCAATGCCCGCACGGACCACAAGGAGGAATGAACATGGGAATAAGAGGGAAACGTTACGACGATGCATCAAAGAACATCGACAAGACCAAGCTTTATGAGATCAATGAGGCACTGGACTTGGTCAAGGGTAACGCAAAAGCAAAATTTGATGAGACGATCGAGGCTCACGTCAGACTGGGTGTTGATCCCCGTCATGCGGACCAGCAGGTTCGGGGAACTCTGATTCTGCCCTATGGAACAGGTAAAACCAAGACGATTCTGGTGTTTGCCAAAGGGGAAAAGGAAAAAGAGGCTCAGCAGGCTGGAGCGGATTTTGTGGGTGGCGATGATCTGGCCGCGAAGATTCAGGGCGGATGGATGGATTTTGATGTGGTGATTGCTACACCGGACATGATGGCAGTGGTTGGTAAACTGGGTAAAGTGCTGGGACCGAGAGGCCTGATGCCAAACCCCAAAACGGGAACGGTCACCATGGATGTCCAAAAGGCTGTTGAAGAAGTGAAAGCCGGAAAAATTGAGTTCAGAGTGGACAAGACGTCCATCGTGCATGTTCCTCTGGGAAAAGCATCTTTTGAACTTGAGAAGATCGAAGGCAACTTCAACGCACTGATGAAAGCGCTGATGAAAGCCAGGCCGGTTGCCGCAAAAGGACAGTACGTGAGGTCTGTCACGGTGAAGTCCACAATGGGGCCCGGGGTAAAAATCAGCCCGGCAAAAGCAGCCGGAAAATAAGGATTGACTGGAACCGGGCTTGTGTGGTAAGATGCAGAAGCTTGGATTAAGATAAAATTAAAGATTCACTGTAGACAGTTGGGGTGCCTGCACTTAAACTCCCACCCAACCGAGGGAACCGAACCATCCGATTGAAATGGATGAGCCTCGTTGTGTCTGCAGCGAGGCTCTTAATTTTTCTGTAAAGAAGGAGGTGTAATTTTGACGAAGCAAAGAGAGCTGAACGAACAGATTGTCGCGGAAATAAAAAGCAAGTTTGAAGGAGCTACATCCATAGTGATCACGGACTATC
The DNA here is from genome assembly GCA_007121025.1 of Bacillota bacterium. Classification (GTDB taxonomy): domain Bacteria; phylum Bacillota; class TC1; order TC1; family UBA5767; genus SKMO01. The sequence continues at coordinate 2,739 of SKMO01000046.1, forward strand.
GTGGTCTGAATGTTGCTCAGGCGACCGAGCTCAGAGCAAAGCTCAGGGATGCAGGTGTCGAGTACAGAGTGCTCAAGAACACACTGACATTGCTGGCTGCCAATGCGGCGGGTGTTGACGGACTGGATGACGTACTGAAAGGTCCGACAGCCATTGCGTTCAGTGAAGACGCGGTTTCCGCGGCCAAAGTACTGTTCGGTTATTCCAAGGACAACAAGGCGTTGGAAATCAAAGGTGGTGTTCTGGAAGGGCAGGTCATTGCCTTTGACGAAATCAAGCGTCTGGCAGAACTGCCATCAAGGGAAGAATTGCTGGCAAAAGTGCTGGGAGGCATGCAGACTCCGCTTGTCAACTTCGCTGCTGTGCTTAACGCACCGTTGCGTGACATGGCTGTTGTGCTGAATGCAGTCCGGGAAAAGAAAGAAGCCGACGCTTAAAAGCGGCGGACAACCAATAAAACTTTAGAAAAGAAGAGGAGAATTAAAATGTCTGAAAAAGTAACGCAAATTCTTGATACTATTAAAGAGATGTCTGTTCTGGAGCTGGCTGAGCTGGTGAAAGCTTTCGAAGAAGAGTTCGGGGTTACTGCCGCAGCTCCTGTGGCTGCTGCCGCTGCTGCGCCTGCTGCCGCTGCTGTTGAAGAAGAACAAACCGAGTTTGATGTGGTCCTGACTGGTGCTGGAGAAAAGAAAGTCGGCGTCATCAAGGTGGTCAGAGAACTGACTGGTCTGGGACTGAAAGAAGCCAAGGCCGTTGTTGATGAAGCTCCTTCCGCGGTGAAGGAAGGCGTCAGCAAAGAAGATGCAGAAGCCATGAAAGCAAAGCTGGAAGAAGCCGGTGCTTCTGTCGAGCTGAAGTAGTACTTAAAATCGGCACCCGGGAGGGTGCCTTTTTTCTTGACAATAAAAAGGACTGTGTTATGATTGTAAAATGGCATTAGTTTCGCAAAGCATAAAGCGATGAGAGAAGGCAAGGGGAACCTTGCCTGTATGTGTTGTCAAAATATACAGAAACACTGGGGGTGGTTTAATGGCAAATCCAACACAAGCCGGAGAGACGAAAAGACACAGTTTTTCCAAGATCAAAGAAGTCCTGGAAATGCCAAATCTGATTGATGTTCAGAAAAATTCCTACGATTGGTTTATGAACGAAGGTCTGGCAATGATGTTCCAGGACATTTCACCAATCCAGGATTTTACCGGAAACCTGAGACTGGAGTTCATTGAACATTCAATCGGGGAGCCTAAGTATTCGGTAGAGGAAGCGCTGGAACGGGATGTTACCCACGCAGCTCCTCTTCGGGTCAAGGTGCGGCTCATCAATACAGAAACGGGAGAAATCAAGCAACAGGAAGTGTTCATTGGCGAGTTTCCGCTGATGACACCCAATGGAACGTTTATCATTAATGGGGCAGAGCGGGTGATCGTCAGCCAGCTTGTCCGTTCACCGGGAGCCTATTACCGGGTGGAAAAAGATCCAAACGGCAATGACCTGTACGGAGCGACCATCATTCCAAACCGGGGTGCCTGGATCGAGTATGAAAGCGACGCCAATGGTTATCTCTTTGCCAGGATTGACCGTACACGGAAGATTCCGGCAACGGTGATTTTTCGCGCATTGGGTTTTGGTTCTGATGCTGACCTGCTGAAACGGTTTAATCAGAATGAAAACATTGCCAAAACACTGGAAAAAGACAATACCACCAACCAGGAAGAAGCACTGATCGAAATCTACAAGAAGCTTCGCCCTGGTGAACCCCCAACAGTTGACAGCGCAAGGAACCTTCTGACCTCATTGTTTTCCGATCCTAAGCGGTATGACCTTGGAAACGTGGGAAGACATAAAATCAACACCAAGTTGAACCATGGTGCGTCGTATTTCAAGACGGAAGAAGACGCCAAAGTGAAACGGTACAATCGCCAGCTGGAGATTGAAGATATTACCGCATCCATGGACTATTTCCTGGAGCTGGTGGACGGAAAACATGGCAACGACGACATTGACCACCTGGGCAACCGGAGACTGCGTTGTGTCGGGGAACTCCTTCAGAATCAGTTCCGGATCGGGCTTTCCCGAATGGAACGGGTGATTAAAGAACGGATGACGATTCAGGATATCGAGGCAGTCAGCCCGCAGAACCTGATCAACATCCGCCCGGTTTCAGCCGCCATCAAGGAGTTTTTTGGTTCGTCTCAGTTGTCTCAGTTTATGGACCAGACCAATCCGTTGGCTGAGCTGACCCATAAGCGCCGTCTCAGTGCGCTGGGTCCTGGCGGTCTGTCCCGGGAGCGGGCCGGATTCGAGGTTCGGGACGTTCACCACTCACACTACGGAAGAATGTGCCCGATTGAGACGCCCGAGGGGCCGAACATCGGACTGATTGGTTCATTGAGCACCTATGCAAGAGTCAATGAATATGGTTTTGTGGAAACGCCCTACCGGAAGGTGGACAAGGAAAACGCCCGGGTGACCAATGAAATCGTCTATCTGACGGCAGACGAGGAGGACAAATACCTGATCGCCCAGGCCAATGCTCCTTTGGACGACGATGGGTACTTTGCGAGTGAACGGGTCAATGCACGGGTGGAGAACATTGTCATGTTCACCAACCCGGAAAACTGCGATTATATGGATGTGACACCAAAACAGGTGTGGAGCATTGCGACCGCTCTGATCCCGTTTTTAGAGCATGATGATGCCAACCGTGCCCTGATGGGTGCCAACATGCAACGTCAGGCAGTCCCGCTTTTGTTGACGGAATCGCCCTATGTCGGAACCGGTATGGAAACGAAAATTGCCGAAGATTCCGGTGTTTGTGAGGTAGCCCGGGAAGATGGGGAAGTTGTCAGAGTGACCGGTGATGAAATCGTCCTGCGTACAGCAACCGGGACCCTGGATAAATACCGTTTGGACAAATACAAGCGTTCGAACCAGGGCACGTGCATCAATCAGCGCCCGATCGTTAAAAAAGGGCAGACGGTACGCAAAGGTGATGTGATCGCAGACGGACCGTCTACAGACGGCGGAGAGCTCGCCCTGGGCAGAAATGTCCTGGTGGCGTTCATGACATGGGAAGGCTACAATTACGAGGATGCTATCCTGATCTCTGAAAAAATGGTCAAGGACGATTACTATACATCGATCCACATCGAAGAATACGAATGCGACGCCCGGGACACCAAACTTGGAAGCGAAGAGATTACCCGGGACATCCCGAATGTTTCTGAGGAAAACCTGAAGAATCTGGACGCGGACGGAATCATCCGGATTGGGGCGGAAGTCCGCCCCGGGGATATTCTGGTGGGAAAAGTGACCCCGAAAGGGGAACAGGAACTGACTGCTGAGGAAAAGCTGCTTCGGGCAATCTTCGGCGAAAAGGCCCGTGAGGTACGGGACAACTCTCTGAAAGTGCCCCATGGAGAGCGGGGCATCATCGTTGATGTGCGCATTTTCGACCGGGAATCCGGGGATGAGCTGCCCGCCGGTGTCAATAAACTGGTCCGGGTGTATATTGCACAAAAGAGAAAGATTTCTGTTGGGGACAAAATGGCTGGTCGACATGGCAACAAAGGGGTGATCTCCCGGATCTTGCCGGAAGCCGATATGCCGTTTTTACCTGACGGAACCCCTGTGGACATTGTTTTGAACCCACTGGGTGTGCCTTCCCGTATGAACATTGGGCAGGTGCTGGAATGCCATCTGGGAATGGCGGCAAAAATCAAAGAGCAAAAGATTGCCACGCCTGTTTTTGATGGAGCATCCGAGGATGACATTCAGGAGTGGTTGGCCGAAGTGGGCATGGAGTCCAGCGGAAAGACTGTTCTGTATGACGGCCGGACCGGCCTGCCGTTTGACAACAAAGTGACGGCCGGATACGTGTATATGCTTAAACTGCACCACCTGGTGGACGATAAGATCCATGCTCGTTCGACAGGCCCGTATTCTCTCGTAACCCAGCAGCCGTTGGGTGGTAAGGCCCAGTTCGGCGGACAGCGGTTCGGCGAGATGGAGGTTTGGGCCCTGGAGGCTTACGGTGCTGCCTACACACTGCAGGAAATCCTGACCGTCAAGTCAGACGATGTGGTGGGCCGAGTGAAAACCTATGAAGCGATTGTCAAAGGGGAAAATGTACCTCAACCGGGTGTGCCGGAATCCTTCAAAGTCCTGATCAAGGAAATGCAGAGCCTGGGTCTTGATGTGAAAGTGCTGAACAAGATGAACGAGGAAATCGAACTTCATGAAGAAGACGAGGATGCGGAAGACGATTCTCTGAGTTTTAATAATGAACATGCAGGTGGGGCTTCTGACAAGGAAGACACCGAGGAAAGCGAAGATGCTGTGGATGTTGCCATCTTCGAAGATCTGCATCTCAATGAAAGCGATACAGAGTTTAAGGATCAATTTTTGGAAATTGAACTGGAAGACGATGAGTAAGCTTTTGCTGAGAGATTGAGAAGGGAGTGACTTTGTTGGACGCCAACAGATTCGATCGAATACGGGTGTCACTGGCTTCGCCGGAACAGGTGCGATCCTGGTCCAGTGGAGAGGTGAAGAAGCCCGAAACCATCAACTACAGAACGCTGAAACCAGAGAAAGACGGGCTGTTTTGTGAACGGATTTTTGGTCCGACCAAGGACTGGGAATGCCATTGCGGTAAATACAAACGAGTCCGTTACAAGGGGGTCGTCTGCGACCGGTGCGGAGTGGAAGTGACCAAGTCCAAAGTCAGGCGGGAACGGATGGGGCACATCGAACTGGCTGCCCCGGTCTCTCACATCTGGTACTTCAAAGGGATTCCCAGCCGGATGGGCCTGTTACTGGATATTTCTCCAAGAGCTCTGGAAAAAGTTTTGTACTTCGTGTCGTACATCGTGACCGATCCCGGGGACACCCCGTTGATCCGGCAGCAGATTCTGTCGGAAGCGGAGTACCGGGAATACCGGACGAAGTACGGCAGAGCGTTTGAAGCCGGCATGGGTGCAGAGAGCGTCCAGAAACTGCTTGCTGAAATCGACCTGGAGAAAGAGAGCAATGAACTGCGTGAGAGTCTGAAAACGGCGACCGGTCAGAAAAAGGTCCGGACAACACGCCGGGTGGAGGCCATTGAGGCGTTTTTGCACTCCGGAAATCACCCGGAGTGGATGATCATGGAAGTGGTGCCGGTGATTCCGCCGGAACTCCGTCCCATGGTTCAGTTGGACGGAGGGCGGTTCGCGACGTCAGATCTGAATGACCTCTACCGCCGTGTGATCAACCGGAACAATCGGCTGAAACGGTTGATCGATCTGCATGCACCGGACATCATTGTGCGCAATGAAAAACGGATGCTGCAGGAAGCCGTTGACGCCCTGATTGACAATGGGCGTCGGGGGAGACCGGTGGCCGGTCCAGGCAACAGACCGCTTAAGTCTCTGTCGGATATGCTTAAGGGAAAGCAGGGCCGTTTTCGGCAGAATCTGCTTGGAAAGCGTGTCGACTATTCAGGCCGCTCGGTGATCGTGGTCGGTCCTGAACTGAAAATGAATGAATGCGGCATCCCGCGCCAAATGGCATTGGAATTGTTTAAGCCATTTGTTATGAAGCGTCTGGTCGATGATGGAAAAGCCCACAACATCAAAAGTGCAAAGCGGATGGTGGAACGGGTGCACGATGATGTCTGGGACGTATTGGAAGAAGTGGTCCAGAATCATCCGGTTCTTTTAAACCGGGCGCCGACACTTCACCGTCTGGGCATTCAGGCCTTTGATCCCGTCCTGGTGGATGGCAAGGCCATCAAGCTGCACCCACTGGTGTGCACGGCCTACAACGCAGACTTTGACGGTGACCAGATGGCGGTCCACGTGCCGCTGTCTCTGGAAGCTCAGTCTGAAGCCCGTTTGCTTATGATGTCGACCAACAACATCCTGAACCCGAAGGATGGCAAACCTGTCGCCACACCGACCCAGGACATGGTCCTTGGATCCTACTATCTGACAGTGGCCAGAGAGGGAGCAAAAGGTGAGGGCATGGTGTTCCGGGATTATACGGAAGCAATGTTGGCCTATGAATTCGGCGAAGTGGAACTTCACTCAATGGTGAAAGTCCGGGAGAACGGGGCCATGCTGGAGACCACCATTGGGAGGCTGATTTTCAATAAAGAGATCCCTGTTCCGCAGGAATTGGGTTTTTACAACGAGGAAATGGGCAAAAAGAGCCTGGGGCAGATGGTCGCCAGCTGTTACAAAGCGCTGGGGGCGTCGGCCACAGCGGACTTGCTGGATGGGGTCAAACGTTTGGGCTTTAAGTACTCCACCCGGGCCGGTTTGACCATCAGTGTGGAAGACATCATTGTTCCCGAAGACAAAAAAGAGATACTTGACCGAACCACCCTTGAAGTGGATGAGGTTGAAAAACAGTTCCGCCGTGGTCTTCTGACCGAGGAAGAACGCTACGGTAAAGTGACCAGTATGTGGTCTGATGCGACAGACGAAGTGACCGAGTCCATGATGAAATCACTGGACCGGTTCAACCCGGTGTATATGATGGCCAATTCAGGAGCACGGGGGAACGTGCAACAGATCCGCCAGCTGGCCGGCATGCGTGGGCTGATGGCGGACCCCAGTGGGCAGATCATGGATATCCCCATCAAGGCGAACTTCCGTGAAGGACTGACCGTTCTGGAGTACTTTATTTCAACCCACGGTGCCCGGAAAGGCTTGGCCGATACGGCGCTTCGGACAGCGGACTCCGGGTATTTGACCCGACGTCTGGTGGATGTTTCGCAGGACGTGATTGTTCGGGAACTGGATTGCGGTACACAGCGAGGGCTGTTGGTATCCGAAATCCGCGAAGGAAACAACATCATTGAAACACTGGCCGAACGACTTGATGGGCGGTACACTGCAGAGGCGCTTTACCATCCTGAAACCGGGGAGAAAATGGCTGAAGGCGGTCAAATCATTGAGAATGAACTTTTGGAAGCCATTCTGGAAGCCGGGCTCAAGGAAGTGAAAATCCGGACCGTCATTGCCTGTGAAACCAAATATGGTGTTTGTGCGAAATGCTATGGCCGGAATCTGGCCAATGGATTGAAAGTGGAACTGGGGGAAGCCGTCGGAACCATTGCAGCACAGTCCATCGGGGAACCGGGGACGCAGCTGACCATGAGGACATTTCATACAGGAGGAGTCGCCGGCGATGATATCACGCAGGGTCTTCCCCGGATTGAAGAACTGTTTGAGGCCAGAAAGCCGAAAGGAAAGGCCATCTTGGCAACAACCGCTGGCCGGGTGCAGATCATTGACCTGGCGGAAGGAAGGCGGGAACTGCAAATCATCGGTCCGAAAGATGGTGTCACCACTTACCAGGTGCCCTACTCATCCAGGCTGAAGTTCCATAACGGTGATATGGTGGAAGTGGGGGACATTCTGACAGAAGGATCCATCGACCCGCATGAACTGCTGGAGCTCAAAGGTGTACGGGGTGTGCAGGAATATATTCTGCGTGAAGTCCAGAAGGTGTACCGGATGCAGGGGGTTGACATCAACGATAAGCACATTGAGATCATTGCCCGCCAGATGATGCGTCGCGTGAAGGTGGAAGACACCGGAGACACGAACCTTTTGACCGGAAGCGTGATTAATGAGTTTGAACTCCAGGAAGCCAACGAAAAGGTGTCCGCTGAAGATGGCGAAATGGCTACCGGAAGTCCCATGCTTATGGGAATCACCAAAGCATCACTGGCGACGGACTCGTTCTTTTCGGCGGCCTCTTTCCAGGAAACCACACGCGTTCTGACAGATGCCGCCATCAAGGGCAAGGTGGATCCGCTGATCGGGCTGAAGGAAAATGTGCTGATCGGGAAGCTGATTCCGGCAGGAACCGGCATTGCTAAATACCGGACCATTGAAGTTTCACCGGAGGAAGAAATCAGCGAGGAATCGTTTCTGGAAGCTTGACAAGCAGAGTGTGAAATGATATTCTTACAAGGCTGCAAAATGAGAAAGGTGGATGCATATGTCCTTGCAGAGACTGGCGGAAGCAAAGACCATCAGTGTGGGTACCAAGCAGACGACCAAAGCCGTTGGCGAGGGAAAAGCACTGACCGTCTATCTGGCCGCAGATGCGGATGCGCACATCGCGCAAAGCATCCGGTCGTTGTGTGAGGCTCATCATGTGCCTGTGATCACGGTTGCAACGATGATTGAGCTGGGCAAGGCCTGCGGCATACAGGTGGGTGCTGCCATGGCTGCGATCATTGCTGAGTAGATATTCTGCATTGCAGTATCAGGTAAGCAGAGAAACCTGTTCTCTGCTTACCATTTCATCGAATGAGAGGGGGGAAATCAATGCCAACGATTAACCAGTTAGTAAAAAACGGTAGAGCAAAAATGACCAAAAAATCGGACTCTCCGGCATTAAAAGAGTGTCCTCAGAAAAGAGGCGTCTGCACGAGAGTATACACAGCCACACCAAAGAAGCCGAATTCGGCTCTGCGGAAAGTGGCGAGGGTCAGACTCACCAACGGGATTGAAGCAACAGCTTACATTCCAGGAATCGGGCACACGCTTCAGGAGCACTCTGTTGTTCTGATCAGAGGAGGCCGGGTGAAAGACCTGCCAGGTGTCCGTTACCACGTGGTTCGCGGTGCGCTGGACACATCCGGAGTGCAGGACAGACTGCAGTCCCGTTCCAAATACGGAACCAAAAGACCCAAGAAGTAAACGAGTATTCCGAGAAAATGAGGTGAGAGAATATGCCAAGAAGATCAGGGGTACCAAAGCGGGAAGTCTTGCCTGACCCTATTTACGGAAGCGTCATGTTCACAAAACTGGCGAACCAGATTATGCTGGACGGAAAAAAGGGGCAGGCGGAAAAAATCTGCTACGGTGCATTCGATATTATTGCAGAGAAAACGGGTAAAGATCCGTTGGAAGTCTTTGAACAGGCCATGAACAATCTGATGCCGGTTCTTGAGGTAAAAGCAAGACGTGTCGGTGGAGCCAATTACCAGGTGCCCATCGAAGTCAGACCTGAAAGACGTCAGACGCTGGCCATCCGCTGGCTGACCAAGTACACCCGGTTGCGCGGCGGCAAGACCATGACCGAAAAGCTGGCTGGGGAAATCATGGATGCTGCCAATAACACGGGTGGCGCGATGAAGAAAAAAGAGGACACGCACAAAATGGCGGAAGCCAATAAGGCATTTGCACATTACAGATGGTAGTGATGTGTGCGGCTGGGGCCGCATGCAGAGATTGAGGTGAAAAATATGGCGAGAAAAATTAGTTTGGAAAAAACCAGAAACATTGGCATTATGGCCCATATTGACGCTGGAAAAACTACCACTACTGAACGGATCCTGTTTTACACCGGAAGAACTCACAAACTTGGTGAGGTTCATGACGGGGCAGCCACCATGGACTGGATGGCACAAGAACAGGAAAGAGGGATCACCATTACCTCTGCGGCTACGACTTGCGAATGGAGACAACATCGAGTCAATATTATTGATACACCCGGGCACGTTGACTTTACCATGGAAGTGGAACGGTCACTCCGGGTTCTGGATGGAGCAGTAGCAGTGTTTTGTTCTGTAGCTGGGGTTGAACCACAGTCAGAAACAGTTTGGAGACAGGCGGACAAGTATGGCGTTCCCCGTTTGGCGTACATCAACAAGATGGACCGGATGGGAGCCGATTTCTTTCATGGCGTTGACATGATCAAAGACCGGCTGGGAGCCAACGCAGTTCCTCTGCAGGTTCCCATTGGCAGTGAGGAAAACTTCAAAGGCGTTGTGGATCTGATCACACAGGAAGCAATCGTTTACACTGATGATCTGGGCAACACCAGCGAACGGACTCAAATCCCCGGTGAGCTGGCTGACGTCGTTGCGGAATGGCGGGAGCACCTTCTCGAAGCCGTTGCAGACAGCGATGAAGGGCTGATGATAAAATATCTTGAAGGTGAAGAGATCACACCGGAAGACATCATGCGGGCAGTGCGGAAAGCGACGTTGGATGTGACCATTATCCCGGTGCTGTGCGGCTCTTCCTTTAAAAATAAGGGTGTCCAGCCTCTGCTTGATGCAGTGGTGGACTACCTGCCTTCTCCGAAGGATGTGCCGTCGATTGAGGGGATCCTTCCGGACACTGATGAACCAGCATCCCGTGAGCCAAGTGACGAAGCACCGTTTTCGTCTCTGGCATTCAAAATCATGGCGGATCCCTTTGTGGGCAAGCTGACGTTCTTCCGGGTTTATTCTGGAGTGGCAGAAGCCGGATCGTACGTCTACAATGCCAACAAAGGCAACAAAGAGCGTTTTGGCCGGATCCTGCAGATGCATGCAAACCACCGGGAAGAAATCAAGGAAGTTCGGGCGGGAGACATTGCCGCTGCGGTCGGTCTGAAAAACACCAGCACCGGCGATACGCTCTGCGATGAGAAGCATCCGGTTATTCTGGAGGCCATGGAGTTTCCGGATCCGGTGATCGCGGTGGCGATCGAACCCAAAACAAAGGTCGATCAGGAAAAGATGGGCATCGCCCTCCAGAAACTGGCGGAAGAAGATCCGACGTTCCGGATGCACACTGACCACGAAACGGGACAGACGATCATCGAGGGAATGGGAGAACTCCATCTGGACATTATCGTTGACCGGATGATGCGTGAATTCAAAGTAGACGCCATTGTGGGCAAACCGCAGGTGGCTTATAAGGAAACCATTGGCCGGGCGATTCGTGCAGAGGCAAAATTTGCCCGTCAGAGCGGCGGACGGGGACAGTATGGACACGTTGTCCTGGAGATGGAACCATTGGAGCGGGGAACCGGATACGAGTTTGTTTCCGAGATCGTCGGTGGATCGATTCCCAAAGAATTCATCAACCCTGTGGACAATGGGATCAAGGAAGCCATGGAAAATGGCGTTCTGGCCGGATACCCGACGGTGGATGTGAAGATTCGACTGGTGGATGGATCCTACCACGATGTGGACTCCTCGGAAATGGCATTTAAGATTGCCGGATCCATGGCGTTTAAAGACGGTGCCAAAAAATCAGGTGTCAAGATCCTTGAGCCGATCATGGGTGTGGAGGTTGTTGTCCCTGAAGAATACATGGGTGACGTCATTGGCGACATCAACGCACGCCGGGGCCGCATCGAAGGCATGACGGACCGTGTTGGTGCCAAAGTGATCAAAAGCTATGTGCCACTGTCGCAAATGTTTGGGTATGCCACGGACTTGCGTTCCAAAACCCAGGGACGGGGCAATTACACCATGCAGTTTTCATACTATGATGAAGTGCCAAAGAATATTGCAGAAGAGATCATTGCCAAGCGCCAGGGCGCGTAGGCAGCCAATTCGATTGATTGAAGGAGGAAACACAAATGTCTAAGAAAAAGTTTGAGAGAACGAAACCTCACGTGAATATTGGAACCATCGGCCACGTTGACCACGGGAAAACAACCCTGACAGCGGCAATTTCCAAGACCATGGCCAAAGAAGGCGGCGCGGACGTCAAAGGCTACGATCAGATTGACAATGCCCCTGAGGAAAGACAAAGAGGGATTACGATCAACACGGCGCACATTGAGTACGAGACGGAGAAC
>SKMO01000153.1 GCA_007121025.1 Bacillota bacterium
TAAATCCGGGCAGCATGCTCAGATACAATCCGGTCAGCGTGGCCCCGATGGCTCCGACCAGAAGCTGGCCTTCCGCGCCGATGTTAAACACGCTTCCCCGAAAGGCAATCGCCACCGCCAAACCGGTGAAGATCAACGGGGAACTGCGGTTCAGTGAAACCGTAAAGTTGCGCAAACTGCTGAATGTCGCATCCCACAGGGCCCGAAAGGACAGGGCTACATCGTAGCCGGCCAGCAAAAGCAGCAGACCTCCGATCAGAAACGCTGCTGCAATGGCCACCGCAGGTTTGAACAACTGTTTCAGAAACCCTTTAAGCTTCTCCATGCTGCACCTCCTGCTGTCCCTGCTGGCCCTGCTGGCCTCGGACACCACCCATCAGAAGTCCGATATCCCGAACCGGGGTGTCCGGTCCGACAACGCCCAGGATTTCTCCTTTGTAAATCACGGCAATCCGGTCACTCATGGTCAGGATTTCGTCAAGGTCGGTACTCACCAACAGCACCGCTTTGCCGCGATTGCGTTCTTGAATGATCTTGCTGCGGACAAATTCAATGGCCCCGATGTCCAGTCCGCGGGTGGGCTGAAGGGCAATCAGCACTTCCGGTTTCCGGCTCACTTCCCGGGCCAGAATCACCTTCTGCTGGTTTCCTCCGGAAAGCATCTCACCGGTCAGCTCGATGTTCCGGGGCCGGACGTCAAATTCCTCCACCAGACGACGGGCATTGTCTTCAACCTTCCTGTAGTCCATCACCAGACCCCGGTGGTAATCGCTGTCCCGCTGGGATCCGAGAATCATGTTTTCCTTCACGGTGAAGGGAAGAACCAGTCCTTTTTTCTGCCGGTCATCCGGGATGTGGGCCACGCCGGCGTCCAGGATCTTCCGGGGCGTTGCATTGGTCGTGTTCTGTCCACAAATCGTGATGGTTCCGGATTCCACTTTCCGAAGCCCCACAATGGCTTCTCCCAGTTCCAGCTGGCCGTTTCCGTCCACACCGGCAATGCCAACAATTTCCCCGGCCCGCACATCCAAGTGAACTCCGTTCACCGCATGATGGCCTTTGTTGTCATTCACTTTCAGATTGTCTATTTTCAGAAGCACCTCACCGGGTTCTTTCGGTTCCAAGGTCCGCTCCAGACAGACCTCCCGGCCCACCATCATGTCGGCCAGGTCATGCAGGTCTGTGTCCTTGACGTCCTTGGTGTTGACGACTTTTCCTTCCCGCATGACGGTCACCCGGTCGGTGTATTTGAGCACTTCCTCCATTTTGTGTGTGATCAGGATAACGGAATACCCTTCTTCAGTCAGCTTCCTGATTGACAGAAACAGTTCTTCGACTTCCTTGGGCGTCAGAACGGCTGTCGGCTCATCCAGGATCAGAATGTCCGCTTTCCGAATCAGGGCCTTGAGGATTTCCACTTTCTGCTGGACCCCAACAGGCAGCTGCCAAACGTAGGCCTTTGGATCAACATTGAAACCAAATCTCTCGTTGATCTCCCTGACCTGACGGTTCAGGTCATCCATGTCCAGGAAAAAGCCACTTTCCTTCATCCCCATGAAAATGTTCCGGGTGACGGTCAGCTGGGGAATCAGCATGAAATGCTGGTGAACCATCCCAATGCCCATGTCAATCGCGGTCTTTGGGTTGTCCATGTCCACTTCCTGGTCATTCACACGGATCTTCCCGGCATCACAACTGTACAGTCCGTACAAAATGTTCATCAGGGTGGTCTTGCCCGCCCCATTTTCTCCAAGCAGCGCGTGGATCTCTCCCTTTTTCAGATCAAAGCAAACGTTCTGGTTGGCCTTGTTGTCTCCAAACGCCTTGCAAATATTGTCCAGTTCAATCACTTTCAAAACGAATCACCTCTTTTACTCCACTCCTTTGCGTGGTCTTTGTAACACCCCTGTGTATAAATTGTAAGCGTTTACATTTCCTATTCTTTCTTTCCCCTCAAAATTCCTTTTTTTGAAGGCTTTTTTTTTTTGAGAAATTGATTTTTTTCGGCTTTTAGGGTTCAAACCTCTCTGAAGACGCCCTATATGCTGAAATCAACCTCACTGGTCCTTCGATTCATGCAGGGAAAGGTCATGTAACGAGTTACATATTGCGGGCAATACACTGCCATTCAAGGCAACGTTTGTCCTGCCGGAAGGAAATCCGACCTTGAAACGGAATATGAAAGCATACCACCACTCTTTCTGCAGGATGCAGAGGGAGAATCCAACCTGAAACGGGGTCTCACCATGGAATTGCTGATTTGGCTGGGGATCATCCTTTGTCTGTCTCAGTCCGCCATGCTCTCCGGCCTGAATCTGGCGTATTTCAGCCTGAGCATGCTCCAGCTTGAACTGGAAGCGAAAACCAACAGTCCGGATGCTGCGCGGGTCATGTCTCTGCGCAAGGACGCCAATTTTCTCCTGGTCACCATCTTGTGGGGCAACGTGGCCGTCAATGTATTGCTGGCGTTGTTGTCCGGATCTGTCCTGGCCGGAGTGGCCGCCTTTTTGTTCTCCACGGTGGTGATCACGATCGTTGGGGAAATCCTTCCACAGGCCTATTTTTCGCGTCATGCGCTTCATGTTGGCGCTCGTCTGAGTCCGTTGATTCGTTTCTACCAGGTTCTTTTGTACCCGGTTGCCAAACCAACCGCCCTGATTCTTGATCACTGGCTTGGGGAAGACGCCATCGCCTATTACCGTGAGCGGGATCTGCGGGAACTGATCCGGCTGCACATGCACTCAACCGAGACGGAAATCGACCGGACTGAGGGTAAAGGCGCGATGAATTTTCTGGATCTGGATGATCTTCCCCTCCACCGGGAAGGAGAGCTCCTGGACCCCAAAAGCGTACTCTGCCTGCCCTTTGATGAAAACTATCCCCTGTTTCCGCCACCTGGAACTTCCCAGGCAGAACAGTTTAAACATCAGGTGCTGTCCTCAGGAAAAAAATGGGTGGTTCTCACAGAAAAAAACTCCGAAGCAGCCGCGCCCCGACTTGTTCTCAACGCAGACAAATACTTGCGGAATCTGCTGGAACAGACCCCGGCCCCTTCCCCGTTGCGGCACTGTCACCGGCCGATTCTGATCCGTGACAGCAACACCCCCCTTGGGCACGTGATCACCCGGCTGAGGGTCCATCCTGAACATGGGGAGGACGATGTGATCGATCAGGACATCATCCTGCTCTGGACAGAAGAGCAACAAAAAATCATCACCGGATCCGATATTTTGGGCCGCCTGATGCGTGGCATCGTGCAAAACCGTCAGATCCCCGGGGAGCCCGTCTCTTCTCCACCGATCGGTGATCGGTGAAATGCATGATAACAAGAAACATCCGGGGAGTCATCTGCCGCTGCAGGGGACTCCCCGGATGTTTCCGTTTCGGTGAGGATACGATTTTATCGTTCGTTATTGTACAAGCTTTTGATCATCAGATCATTTCTGATCTTCCCGGCGGTAAAGACATTTCCGGTGCTCATGTTGTAAATGGTCACCTGGGCGGGAGAATGAATGTCCAGATCCATCTTGTAGAAATCCCTCTCTGCTTCCAGAAACAGGTCCTTGAACAGCCGGCCGTAGTCTTTTGACGATTCCGTCACCAACTGGGGCAGGATGCGGGCAATGCTTTCATCCTCCCACCGGACCCAGAACTCCGACTTCCCGCCGTAGAGCAGGCAGTCGTTGATTTTTCCCATGGCCTCGTCTTCGTCATCGGTAACCGGAGCCACGATACAAAGCCCGCGGGAAAACGCGATGGTGTTCAGGTCAAACCCCTTGGCGATCATTTTGTTGATGGTTTGTTCCATGATCCGTGCGGATACCTGTACCGATGCGACGATACAGGTGGTGTTGTGGGCCAGCATGTACACATTTTCCGGTTTGACACCGCAATCATTGGCCACCCGCTGGGCCATGTCCTCGTCCGGCAGCGCATTGGCCTGCACACCGATCACCACCTCGTCGTGGTGGTCCCGGTACTCGGTGTAACGGAAACAGTGGTCCACTTCCAGGGCGGCCTGCGCTCTGGCCGGGCCGGAGCCAATGGCCGCAAAGTGACCGGAGCCAAGAGGGTATCCGGCAATCTGGCTGGCCAGACAACCCA
>SKMO01000195.1 GCA_007121025.1 Bacillota bacterium
ATTACCGGAGGCATTTTTCCAATGTCCGGGAAACCGTATCCGGCCTGTTAAAGGATCTGTATCAAACCAACCGGGAGATGCTGGATGAACGGGGAACCACCATGATGATCACCGGATCCGGCGGGTTGTCGGTGGCCTCCCGTCTGGAGATTCCCTTTGTGCAGGAAGTCATTGCCTGTACTCAGGCCGTGGAAGAGCTGATCCCCCGGACCGACGTGGCCATTGAACTGGGGGGAGAGGACGCCAAGATCACGTATTTTGGCTCCAACATGGAACAGCGGATGAATGGATCCTGTGCCGGGGGCACCGGGGCTTTTGTCGACCAGATGGCCGTTCTTCTGGAAACCGATGTGACCGGACTCAATGAACTGGCCAAAGACGCCACCACCATCTACCCCATCGCCTCGCGCTGCGGGGTGTTCGCCAAGACGGATGTGCAACCGCTTCTGAATGAGGGGGCTGCCCGCCAGGACATTGCAGCGTCCATCTTTCAGGCGGTGGTCAACCAGACACTGGCCGGACTGGCCTGCGGGCGTCCGGTCCGGGGAAACGTGGCGTTTCTGGGAGGGCCGCTGCACTTTTTCAGTGAGCTGCGCAAGCGCTTCATCCTGACCCTGAAACTGGAGGGCGACGCCATTGTGACGCCGGACGATTCCCAGTATTTTGTGGCGATCGGCACGGCGTACGCCTCCCGGAAAGAAGGGATCATCCGTTTCGATGCGCTGCTTGACCGGCTGGACAGCCTGGCGCTGGCGGATGCCGAGGAAAAGATCAGCCTGGAACCCCTGTTTCACAGCGAGGAGGAATACGCGGAATTTCAGGCCCGTCATGAACAGGCCAGAGTGCAGCGGGTCCGGCCGGAAGAGGCGGAGGGCCGCTGTTTTCTGGGGATTGATGCCGGAAGCACCACCAGTAAACTGGCGGTGGTCGATGAAATGGGCCGGCTGATCTATTCTGCCTACGGAAACAATGAAGGGGCGCCGCTGATGTACACCGTGGGTGCTCTGAACCGGATGTTCGATGCCCTCCCGGAGAACGTGCACATCGCCAAGGCAGCGGTCACCGGCTACGGGGAGAGCCTTCTGAAGGCGGCCCTGAAGATTGATGCCGGGGAGATTGAGACCATTGCCCACCAGAAGGCGGCCAATTTTTTCCTGCCCGGGGCCGAGTTTATCCTGGACATCGGCGGGCAGGACATGAAGTGCATGCGGATCCATGACGGGGTGATCGATTCGATTATGCTCAACGAGGCCTGCTCCTCAGGATGCGGATCGTTCATTGAAACGTACGCCAAATCCCTGGAGGTTCCCGTGAAGGATTTCGGCCAGGCGGGTCTGCTTTCACCCAAGCCGGTGGATCTGGGCACCCGTTGCACGGTGTTTATGAACTCCCGGATCAAGCAGGCCCAGAAAGAAGGGGCCACAGTGGCCGACATATCGGCGGGCATTGCTTATTCGGTGGTCAAAAACGCGCTTTACAAGGTGATCAAGCTGCGTTCTCCCGAGGAATTCGGGGCAAAAGTTGTGGTCCAGGGGGGCACATTTTACAATGATTCGGTGCTCCGGGCCTTTGAACGGATTACCGGAAGAGAGGCCGTCCGACCGGACATTGCGGGGATCATGGGCGCCTTCGGGGCGGCTCTGATTGCCCGGGAACGCTATATCCAGGGCGAAGAGTCCACCATGATCGACAGACAGGCGCTCAAGGACTTTTCTTACGATTCATCCATGGAACGGTGCGGACTGTGTGGCAACAGCTGCCTGCTGACCGTCAACACGTTTGCCGGCGGGGTGCGTTACATCACCGGGAACCGCTGCGAGCGGGGGGCCGGACTGGCCTTTGAGGACGAATCGCTTCCCAATCTGTACAACTACAAATACCGCAGGATCTTTGCCTACAAATCCCTGAACCCGGACCAGGCCACCCGGGGGACCGTGGGGATTCCCCGGGTGCTCAACATATATGAGCATTACCCATACTGGCACACCCTGTTCACGGAGCTGGGGGTCCGGGTGGTCCGGTCCAGACGTTCCTCCAGGGAAGTGTTTGAACTGGGCATGGAGACCATTCCCTCGGAATCCCTGTGTTATCCGGCCAAACTGGCCAACGGACACATTGCCGACCTGGTGGGCAAGGAAGTGGACTTCATTTTTTACCCGTCCATCCCCTTTGAACCCAAGGAGGACCCGGAAGCCACCAACCATTTCAACTGCCCGATTGTCACCTCCTATCCGGAAGTGATCGAAAACAACATGGACGTGGTCCGGGACGATGAGGTCACCTTTTTGCATCCGTTCTTGCCCCTGTTCGACCGGAAAAAAATGGCCCTGCGGCTCTTTGAGAGTCTCCGGGAGGTTCTGGACGTGACATCCGACGAGGTGTCCCTGGCCTCGGAAAAGGCTTACGGGGCACTGGAGGAATACCGGGAGGACGTCCGCCGGGAGGGGGAGCGGGCGCTGGCCTACATGGCGGAACACGACCGTTATGGGGTCATTCTGGCGGGCCGGCCCTACCATATGGACCCGGAGGTCAACCACGGGATTCCGGAAATGATCAACACGCTGGGACTGGCGGTCCTGACTGAAGACGCGGTGGCCCATCTGGGAACCATTGAGCGGCCTTTGCGGGTGGTGGATCAATGGGTCTACCACACCCGGCTCTATGCGGCGGCCAGTTTCGCCTGCACCCGGAAAGATCTCGAAGTGGTCCAGCTGAATTCGTTTGGCTGCGGTCTGGATGCGGTGACCACCGACCAGGTCCAGGAGATTCTGGAAAGCTACGGGAAGATCTTCACACTCCTGAAAATCGATGAGATCAGCAATCTGGGGGCGGCCCGGATCCGGATCCGGTCCCTGATTGCCGCCATGAAAGAACGCCGCAAGAAGGACGTGGTCCTGCAGCGGGTGCGGCCACCCATGCCCCGGCCTGTGTTTACCCGGGAGATGAAAAAGACCCACACCATTTTGCTTCCGGACATGTCGCCGATTCATTTTCAGTTTCTGGAAGCGGCCATCCGGAAATCCGGCTACCGGGCGGAGCTTCTTCCTCCGGTGACCGACGAAGGAGTGGAACTGGGGCTGAAACACGTCAACAACGATGCCTGCTACCCGTCGATCATTGTGACCGGACAGATTTTGCAGGGCCTGAAGTCGGGTCGTTACGATCTGGACGCCGTGTCCGTTGTGATCAGCCAGACGGGCGGCGGGTGCCGGGCGACAAACTACATTGCGTTTATCCGCAAGGCACTGCACGATGCGGGGCTGGGCCGGATTCCGGTGATCCCGTTTAATGCATCGGCCAACCTGGAAAAGGCGCCGGGATTCAAGGTGACGGTTCCCATGCTTCACCGGGTGATTCTGGCGGTGATCTACGGCGATCTTCTGATGCGGGTGCTCTTCCGGACCCGGCCGTATGAGCTGGAGCCGGGAAGTGCCCAGGCGCTGGCCGACCGGTGGACCGACCGGATCATCCGCAATGTGGAGGACGCGTCTGTTGTGGGTTTCAGGAAGAATGTTCAGGAGATTGTCCGGGAGTTTGACCGGTTGCCTCTGCGCGATGAGATCCGGCCCCGGGTCGGAGTGGTCGGGGAGATTCTGGTGAAATTTCTGCCCTTTGCCAACAACAACCTGGTGGACTTTCTGGAGCGGGAGGGGGCTGAGGCCGTGGTTCCCGACCTGCTGGACTTTTTCCTGTATTCGCTGCACGGGCAGGTGTACAATCATGACCAGCTGGCCGGGAGCAAAACGGCCAAGAACATGGGGCTTTTTGCCATGAGTCTTCTGGAAATCTACCGGTCCACACTGCGCCGGACATTGACGCAAAGCGAGCGGTTTGACCCCCCGGCCACCTTTGATGAACTGCTGGAAGGTGCCGAACCGATCCTGTCTTTGGGAAACCGTACAGGAGAAGGTTGGTTTTTGACGGCAGAAATGGTAGAATTATTAAATGCCGGTGTAGACAACATCGTTTGCGTGCAGCCATTTGCCTGTCTGCCCAACCATGTCACCGGCAAAGGGATGATCAAGGAACTCAGGCGCCGCTATCCCCGGTCGAACATTGCTCCGGTGGATTATGATCCCGGAGCCAG
>SKMO01000059.1 GCA_007121025.1 Bacillota bacterium
CACCCATCTGCACGTCAAAATTCAGACGGCTGAAATAATCAGCCATTTCTTCCGGGCTGATGGACGTACCCAGAACCTTGTTCACCCGCTGCGGACGCAGGGCGATCCTGTACGTTTGCTGTGGTCTTGGATAGTTGTCCACAGCGCCAGGCACGGCCTGTCCTGCCTCCATCGCAACGATCAGATCCACCGCACGATTCACGGCATACAGGGATCCCTCCGGGCTGACACCCCGCTCAAAGCGCGAAGAGGCTTCAGACCGCAACCCCAGTTTTCGGCTGGTTTTGCGTACGGAAACCGGATTGAAATGAGCGCTTTCCAGCAAGATGTCCACTGTCTGTGCGTCCACTTCCGAATTGGCCCCACCCATAACCCCGGCAAGGGCAACAGGCTTTTCCCCGTCGGCAATCACGATCATTTCCGGATCCAGGACACGGGACACATCGTCCAGTGTCACGAACGTCTCCCCTTCCCGGGCGGAACGGACCTGGATGACCCCACCCTCCAGCTTGTTCAGGTCAAACGCGTGAAGAGGCTGACCGGTTTCCAGCATCACATAATTGGTCACATCCACAATGTTGTTGATGGGGCGCACGCCGGATGCCCGCAACAGGTTCTGCATCCAGACCGGGGACGGGCCCATTTTGATGTCCCGGACGATCCGTCCGATGTAGCGGTTCGACAGATCCGGATCCTCAATGTCCACCTGAATCAGGCTCTGTGCCTGTGCATTGTCCTTTGTATGCTCCACTTGCGGGATCTGAACCGGCAGGTTGTGAATCATGGCCACTTCCCGGGCCACATTGATCATGCCCAAACAGTCCGACCGGTTGGGGGTCAGCCCAAGCTCAAAAACCACATCGTCAAACCCCAGCGCCTCCTTAAAGCCCACTCCGGTTTCCAGATGATCCGGCAGGCGCCAGATCCCCGTTCGTTCCTCTTCCGACTGCAAAGACGAAGAAACACCCAGTTCTCCGGCTGAACAAATCATCCCGGATGACTCAATGCCCTTTAGCTTTGCCTTGTCGATCCGGAAATCCCCGGGCAAAACAGCCCCAACCCGGGCCACCGGAACCTTGATTCCCGCATCACAGTTGGGGGCACCACAGACAATGGTCAGATCTTCCTTTTCCCCAACATCCACCCGGCACACAGACAGTTTATCTGCATCCGGATGTGACGTGCGACTGGTGATCTCCCCGACCACCACTCCGGAAAAACGCTCACCGAGCACCTCAATGCTCTCCACCTCTATGCCCGCTTTGGTCAGGCCGTCTGCAATCTCAGTGACCGAAAAATCCCGGTCAACGTATGTGCGAAGCCAGTTTCTCGTTGCTAACATCGTATCCCCCCTAAAACTGCCTGATGAAACGAAGATCGTTTTCAAACAGAAGACGCATATCGTCAATTCCATATTTCAACATGGCAATCCGTTCTATTCCCATGCCAAAGGCAAATCCCACCGCTTTTTCAGGATCATAACCGGCCATCTCCAGCACCTTGGGATGAACCATTCCGCTGCCCAGAATTTCAATCCAACCGCTTTGACCGCAAAGCCGGCAACCGGCCCCGTTGCAGAACATGCAGGACACATCCACCTCGGCAGACGGCTCCGTAAAGGGAAAATAACTGGGACGCAGACGGATTTTCCGGTCCTCTCCAAACATCTGACGGGCAAACTCAAGAAGTGTCCCCTTCAGATCGGCAAACGTGATGTTTTCATCAATCAACAGCCCTTCCACCTGGTGAAACATGGGTGAATGGGTGGCATCATCATCCCGGCGAAAGACCTTTCCCGGGGCGATGATCTTGACCGGCAGGTGAGGACTGATCCTGTCCATCACCCGGGCCTGGACAGGAGAGGTGTGTGTCCGCAGAACCACATCCTCACTGACATAAAACGTGTCCTGCATCTCCCGGGCCGGATGGTCCTTCGGTATGTTCAACCGCTCGAAATTGTAGTGGTCCAGTTCCACTTCCGGGCCTTCTTCCACCACATACCCCATTGCGCTGAAGATCTCTTTGATCCGGTCTTCCACCAGCGTCAACGGGTGCTTGTGTCCCCGACCAACCCGGCGTCCGGGAAGGGTCACATCAATCTGCTCTTCCTCCAGCTGACTGAGCAGTTCCTTCTGCTTCAGGGTGTTTCTGACTTCTTCCAGAAGCTCTCCCATTTCATCCCGGATTTCGTTGGCCAACTGGCCGATCACGGGGCGCTCCTCGGCAGACAGTTTGCCCATCCCCCGCAGGACACCGGTCAGTTTCCCCTTCTTGCCCAGATAGGCCACCTGAATCTCCCGTAACTCGTCCAAACTTCCGGCCGCTGCCAGCTGTGCCTTCATATCATCACGAATGGCATTCAATTCTTCCCTCATGGCGTTTCCCCCTCCGTTCATTTCAAATAAAAAAACACTTCCATCCCTGCTGGGACGAAAGTGAACATTCCGCGGTACCACCCAAATTGGCCCAAAGGCCCTCTTGATTCCTGATCACGGCAGGCGCCGGCGCTCCTACAGCCCCGCTTGAGGGGGTTCAGTTTGCTGCTCCCGGGCGAATTTCACCAAAACAAACGTCTTGCCGGAAATCTCAGTCTGCGTTTCCGGCTCCCTGTCAGGCTCTTTTGGTTACTGCCCCGTTCGTCGCATTTGGCTTATGAACATCGCTGAAATTATATCATGTCTGTTTCCCGCCTGCAAGAGGGCCTTTACGGACCAGTTCATAGATCAGAAGACCTGCCGCCACGGCGGCGTTCAGAGACTCCACACCACCCGGCATGGGAATGCCCACCCGCAGATCAGCCGCCTCAAGCAATTCGGGCTCAATGCCCGCTCCCTCATTGCCGATCACCAGGGCCGTCCGCTCCTGGTGATTCAAACCGAACAGCGTGTTGTCCCCCCTGACGTCTGCGCAGACCAGCCGGTAGTCCTCTTTCCTCAATCGCTGCAGCAGATCCCCAGGCTCGTCGACCCCGTACAATCGCAGATGAAACAGGCCTCCGGACATGGCCCTGAGGACCTTGGGGCTGTATGGATCCACCGTTCCCCTGAGTAAAGCCACATCCTGAAAGCCGGCAGCAGCCCAGGTCCGCAGAATTGTTCCCAGATTTCCCGGATCCTGTACCCGGTCGACGACCAGCAATGTCCCTCCCGGGTCAAACGACCGCCAGTCCGGACGGGCCATCCGGGCAACCAGCAACACGTGCTGTGGGGTCACCACATCGGTCAGATTGCGGAACAGTCCGACAGGCAGTCTGCGGACATCCACTCCGGATGAAATCAGAGGCGACAGGGCCCTGTTTTCCTCCTCAGTCACCTCATCGCTGATCAGTAGAGCCACCGGTTCCACCCCGGCCCGGAGGGCTTCCAGGGAAGCCCTCCAGCCTTCACAAAGAAAAAGACCGGTCTTTTCCCGTCCTTTTCTTGTGGCCAGTTTCCTGGCTGTTTTGTACAGCTCATTGTTGGGCGATTCTATCCGTTTGTCCACTATTTCATTTCTCCAATGGTGCGCAGGTTTTTCTTGGTACCGACGATCACCGCCGTGTCGCCTTCCTGGAAGGTGGACTTGGCGTCAGGATTGTGCTCCAGTTCCTTGCCCTGCTTAATGGCGATCACGGTCACCCCGTATTTGGAACGCATGTCCAGCTGTTCCAACGATTTACCGACAAACTTCTGCGGGATTTCCACTTCTTCAATCCCGTAATCCTTGTTCAGGATCATGTAGTCCAGCACATTGGGTTCTGCCAGAGAGTGGGCCAGTTTAATGCCCATTTCCCGCTCCGGAAAGACAATCCGGTCAGCGCCGATTTTTTCCAGCACTTTGGCATGCAGTTCGCTCTGCGCTTTGACCACCACGGTCTTCACCCCCAGATCCTTCAGGATCAATGTGGCCAGAATGCTGGCCTGGATGTTTTCCCCGATGGCCACCACCGCCACCTCGAAGTTCCGGATTCCCAAGGCTTTCATGGAATCCTCATCCGTGGCGTTGGCATACACCGCGTGAGACACCACTTCCGAAATGTACTGCACCTTTTCCTCCGATGAATCGATGGCCAGAACACTGTGTCCAAGG
>SKMO01000051.1 GCA_007121025.1 Bacillota bacterium
ACGGGACAATTCTACCAGTTGATCACCCCGCTGGCCACCGGAGGACAGCCCGTTCTTTTGTATTACATGGTTCGCAAGGACGGCGTGCCCCTGTGGTCCGCCACATCCGCGGTGTTTAACCGGCTGATTCTTTACAAACTGATGCTGGTGATTGTGGCCCTGGCCGGAGCGCTCTGGCAGTTTCCCCGGCTGGCAGAAACTCTGGGTCCGGCCATTTCCCTTACAGTGTTCGGCCTGCTTCTCAGCATTCTGGTGGCCGCAGCAGCCATCGTCATGTTCCGGCATCCATCAATGGTTTCCCGTCTGGCGTTCCGGATTCTCCGGCTGGCCAACCGTCTGTTTCCTCCGGCCAGGGGGGGGCTGCGGGAAGACAAGCTGGAGCATTTGGTCCTGCAGTACGCCCGGGGAATCGGTGTTCTTCTTCAAGAAAAGAAGATGCTCCTTCAGGTCAGCACCCTGATGCTGGGGAATCTGTTTTGCCAGTTTATCAGTGCCTACTTTGTCTACCGGGCTCTGGGGTTTCAGGGAGAATCAGTGCTCACATTTCTGGCGTTTCAGGCTGCACTGACGGTGACGATTTTTTTCATCCCGACCCCGGGCAGTCTTGGCGCGGCGGAGTTTGGGTTTTATCTGTTTTACTCCGGGTTTTATGAGGGGACCACGCTGATGGTGGCGGTCCTGCTCTGGCGGTCGATGACCTATTACGTTCCTGTTCTGATCAGTGCGGGGGTTGCACTGTGGACCTACTGGCAACGGCGCCGGGCTGGAGACGATGATCCGGAAGGCCCCCTGCATTTGCTGCGTGAACAGATGGACCGGCCGGCTGGGGGTTAACCGGTGTCCGTTTTTTTGGTATAATACTTTTGTTTTTAAAAAAGGACGGTGAAAAAATGTCAGTTGAACGAAAAGATGTGGAACATATGGCCCTTCTGGCCCGCCTGGCTCTGACGGAAGAAGAGATCACCATGTACACCACGGAACTCAATGTTGTGCTGTCGTCCATGGAAAAACTCAATGAGCTGGACACCTCACAGGTAGAGCCGGCCATTCAGGTGCTGGATCTGAAGAACGTTTTTCGTGACGATGAGGTGGCCCTCTCCATGGCGGTGGACGATGTGGTGGCCAATGCCCCGGAGAAGATCGACGGACAGTTCAAAGTGCCCAGAATTCTATAGTGTTGAGGAGATGCCATGAACGTATTTGAAATGACTGGTCACCAGTTAAAAGACTTGTTGAGCAAAAAAGAAATCAGCGCCGAGGAACTTACTTCAGCTTTTCTTGGACGGATCGAGCAGGTGGATGGAACCATCCGGGCGTATCTGACCCTGACGCCAGAGGAAGCCCTGGCCGCTGCCCGGGACGTGGACCGCCGGCGTGCAGCCGGTGAGCCATTGCCTGCGCTGGCCGGACTGCCGATGGGAATCAAAGACAACATATCCACCCGGGGCGTGCGGACCAGCTGCGGATCGCAGATGCTAGAAACGTATGTGCCCCCATACGATGCCAGTGTTGTACAGCGTCTCCAGGAGGCCGGGGGTATCATGCTGGGGAAAATGAACATGGACGAGTTCGGGATGGGTTCATCCAATGAGAATTCGTGGTTTTACCCGACCCGTAATCCCTGGGATACGGACCGGGTGCCTGGGGGGTCTTCCGGTGGCTCGGCGGCAGCAGTGGCTGCCGGGGAAGCGGTGTTCACCCTGGGATCCGATACCGGGGGATCCATCCGCCAGCCGGCGTCCTTCTGTGGTGTGGTGGGGCTTAAGCCCACATACGGACGGGTGTCGCGCTATGGTCTGATCGCCTATGCCTGCTCCCTGGACCAGATTGGACCGTTTACCCGGGATGTAACAGATGCGGCAATGGTGCTGGAGGCCATTGCCGGCCATGACAGTCGGGATTCCACGTCTGCCGACGTGCCGGTCGAACGTTTTACGGACGCACTGCACAAAGATGTGAAAGGTCTGCGGATCGGTGTGCCACGGGAGTATTTCGGAGAGGGGTTGGACGGGGCCACCAAGGATCTGGTCCGGCAGGCGATCAGAAAGTATGAGCAGATGGGTGCGGTGGTAGAAGAGTGTTCGCTGCCCCATACGGACCATGCCCTGGCGGCGTATTATATCATTGCTCCGGCGGAATGCTCATCCAATCTGGCCCGCTTTGACGGGATTCGGCATGGATACCGCACCTCCCAGGCCACCGATGTGCTGGAGATGTTCATGAATACCCGGGCCGAAGGATTTGGCCGTGAAGTGAAAAAACGGATTATGCTGGGGACCTATGCACTGTCTGCCGGTTACTATGATGCGTATTACCTCAAAGCACTGAAGGTGCGTAACCTGGTGAAAGCTGATTTTGACAGGGCGTTTGAGAAATACGACGTTCTGATGACCCCCACGGCCACCAATCCGGCGTTCCGGCTGGGGGACAAGTCCCAGGATGATCTGAGCATGTACCTGCAGGACATCTGTACAGTAACGATCAACCTGGCGGGTGTGCCGGCCATGTCCGTTCCCTGTGGTTTTCAGGACGGAATGCCGGTGGGTTTACAGCTGATCGGCAAACATTTTGGGGAATCCACCCTGATCCGGGCTGCCCATGCGTTTGAGCAGATGACGGATTATGGTAAGAATCGTCCGGTGCTGGAGGTGCAGGCATGAGCAAATACTATGAAACGGTTATCGGGCTGGAAGTCCACGTTGAACTGAAAACCAAAACGAAGATTTTCTGTTCCTGCTCCACAGATTTCGGGGGAGATCCCAACAGCCGGGTCTGCCCTGTCTGCCTGGGACTTCCCGGGGCGCTGCCGGTGCTGAACCGTCAGGTGGTGGAATTCGGGATCCGGACTGGACTGGCCCTGAATGCAGAGGTCAAAGCCTACAACCGGTTCGACCGGAAAAACTATTATTACCCGGATTTGTCCAAAAACTATCAGACATCTCAGTTTGATCTCCCCATTTGTGAAAACGGATCACTGGAGATCACCCTGGAGGACGGGACCACCAAGGCCATCGGGATTACCCGGGCTCACATGGAAGAGGATGCCGGGAAGCTGGTGCATTCCGGCGATACGATCAGCACGTCTGCCGCAGGGTCCCTGGTGGATTACAACCGGGCAGGGGTTCCGTTGCTGGAAATTGTTTCGGAACCGGACATCCGCTCGTCTGAGGAGGCAAGAGCCTACGTGGAAGAGCTGCGTCGGATTATGCAGTATATCGGGGTATCGGATTGCAAGATGCAGGAAGGGTCCCTGCGGGTGGACGCCAATGTGTCGGTCCGTCCGGTGGATCAGACAGAATACGGAACGCGAACAGAAACCAAGAACATGAACTCGTTTAAGTCACTCCAGAGGGCTATCGACTTTGAGGTGCAGCGGCAGATCGATGCCATTGAGTCCGGCGACACCATTGTCCATGAAACCCGGACCTGGGACGATCTCAAAGGGATTACCCTGAGCATGCGCTCCAAAGAGGAGGCCCACGATTACCGGTGTTTTCCAGAGCCGGATCTTCCGCCGGTGCTTCTTTCCGAGCAGTGGGTTGACCGTGTCCGGGGGGAACTGCCGGAACTGCCGGCCAGCCGCCGGCACCGGCTGGTCCGGGAAGACGGGCTGTCGGAATACGATGCTGCCATCCTGACAGAAACGCTGCCCATGGCCATGCTGTATGACCGGATTAATTCTCTGGTGAAGGATCCAAAGACAGTGGCCAACCTGCTGATGGGCGATTTTTCCAAGACCCTGAATGAAGAAGGACTCTGCGTGGAAGAATGCCGGGTGACTCCGGAGCAGTTGGCCGAATTGATTAATTTGATCAAAGAAGGCACCATCAGCGGGAAGATCGCCAAAGAGGTGATTCCGGAGATGGTGAAAACCTGCAGATCCCCGAAAACCATTGTGGAGGAAAAAGGGCTGGTGCAGATCTCCGACGAGGGGGCCATTGAGGCGGTGGTCGAAGAGGTGTTGGCGGCCAATCCGCAGTCCGTTGAAGATTTTCGCAATGGAAAAGACAAGGCCATCGGCTTTTTGGTGGGACAGG
>SKMO01000101.1 GCA_007121025.1 Bacillota bacterium
ACGTGGCCCGGTTTTTCATGGAATTTGTTCAGGAGGAATCCTGCGGTAAATGTCTGGCCTGTCGGGTGGGGACCAAACGGATGCTGGAGATCCTGGAACGGATCACTGAAGGACAGGGAGAAGAAGGAGACGTTGAAAAACTGGTGGAAATTGCTGAGACAGTGAAGATCACCGCCCTGTGCGGACTGGGACAAACGGCGCCTAACCCGGTCCTGAGCACCATCCGGTATTTCCGCCACGAATACGATGAGCATATCAGGGACAAATTCTGTCAAGCCGGGGTCTGTGGGGAACTGTTTCTGTCTCCCTGTGAGAATGCCTGTCCGGCCGATGTGAATGTGCCCGGGTATCTGGCCCTGATTGCTGCCGGCCGTCCCCGGGATGCCTACGATCTGATCCGGCAGGAAAATCCGTTTCCCTCGGTATGCGGTCGGGTCTGCACCCATCCCTGTGAAAGCAAATGCCGCAGAGGCCAGCTGGACGAGCCGGTGGCCATCTGCGATCTGAAACGGTATGCGGCCGATGAAGTCTACAAAACCGACGAGCCCCGGCGCGTACTGCAGTTTCCGAAAAAAGGAAAATCCGTGGGAATCATCGGAGGAGGCCCTTCCGGGCTGACCTGCGGATATTACCTGGCCCGGTTGGGTTATGATGTGACCGTCTATGAGTCCCAGTCGGTTCCTGGTGGGGTCCTGGCTTTTGGCATCCCGGAGTACCGATTGCCCAACCGGATTCTGATGCGGGAAATTGAAACCGTCGCGGAAGCCGGTCTGGAGATCCGAACGGATACGGAAGTGGGCCGGGACATCACTTTTGATGAACTTCGTTCCCGGCATGAGGCGGTCTACATTGCCACCGGAACCCAGCTGCCCCACAAGGTGGGCATCGAGGGAGAAACCCTGGATGGGGTTCATCACGGACTGGATTTCCTGCGGGACGTCAATCTGGAAAAGATTGATCGGCTGGAGGGCCGAGTGGCTGTGATCGGCGGGGGAAACACGGCCATCGACGCTTCCCGGGTGGCTCTTCGGCTGGGAGCCAAAGAGGTACACCTCTTGTACCGCCGCAGTCGGGCCGATATGCCGGCCGACAGCCGGGAAGTCGACGAGACCATAGAAGAGGGTGTCCAGCTGCATGCCCTGGCAGCACCGGTCCGGCTGATAGGAAACGGACGCGTCTCCCAGGTGATCTGTCAGCGGATGGAACTGTCCGGGTTTGACAGCACCGGCCGGAAAAACCCGGTGGAGATTCCCGGTTCCACATTTTCTCTGGATGTGGATCACGTGATTCCTGCGGTCAGCCAGTACTCGGATCTGCCGTTCGTCCGGAAAGATGAAGTTGAAATGACCCGTTGGGGAACCTTCGTGGTGGAATCGGGAACCTTTATGACCTCAATCCCCGGCGTGTTTGCCGGTGGAGATGTGGTCCGTGGATCGGATGTGGTGATCACGGCCATAGCTGACGGTAAGAATGCCGCCCGGTCCATCGACCGCCACCTGGGCGGTACCGGAGAGCTGAACAAGGGAGAACCCATTGACATTCCATCTATCCTGGATGACGGGGAGCTTGAGGAACATGAACGGTTCACAATGGAGACGCTGAATCCCGGGGAGCGCAGGACTCATTTTGGAGAAATCCACCGGGGCTATCACCGGCTGGATGCCATCGCAGAAGCCATGCGCTGTCTGCGGTGCGATTTGAAGTAAGGGAGGCAGGAACATGCTTGCGTTAACGATCAACGGAAAACCGGTCGAAGTGCCTGAAGGCATAACGATCTTGGACGCCGCCCGTTCCCGGAACATTCGCATTCCGACCCTTTGCCACCTGCAGGACGTCCACGGGGCCGGCGCCTGCCGGCTTTGCGTGGTGGAGGTGGAAGGGGAAAAGAATCTGATGGCGTCGTGCATCACGCCGGTCCGGGACGGCATGAGGATCCACACCCATTCGGAAACCGTCCGGAAGGCCCGGAAAATTCTTTTTGAACTGCTGTTGTCCGACCATCCGGAAGAATGCCTGCAGTGCGGCCGCAACGGCAATTGCGAACTGCAAGACATCGGAGAGCTGATCGGTATTGACCAGTCCCGCTTTGGGGGGCAGCGGTCCAAAGACCAGTGGGATGACTCTTCCCCGTCTATCATACGGGACGACGCCAAGTGCATCCTGTGCCGACGCTGCGTGACGATCTGCAATGAGGTTCAGGAGGTGGGCATCCTGGACAACCAGTTCCGGGGGTTTTCCTCCCGGATCGGGCCGGGAAACGAGTTGCTCCTGGACACAACGGCATGCACGTACTGCGGACAGTGCGTTCTGGTCTGCCCCGTGGGGGCGCTGAAGGAAAAAGACGCCACGTCCGAAGTGCGCCGCGCTCTGGCAGATCCTGACCTGACGGTGATTGTGCAGACGGCCCCGGCTATCCGGGCGGCACTGGGCGAAGCCTTTGGTTATGAACCGGGAACCCGGGTCACGGGGAAAATGGCCAGTGCCCTGCGGGAAATGGGATTTGACGTTGTGTTTGACACAAACTTTGCGGCGGATCTGACCATTATGGAGGAGGGCATGGAGTTCCTGGAACGGATTGCCCATCATTTTTTCCGGGAGAAACTGATCAACGAACAACAGCTCAGGGACACCGGTTTTTCCCTTCCGGAACACCAGAGCGTGCTTCCCATGATCACCAGCTGCAGTCCCGGCTGGATCAAGTATGTGGAACATCATGGCTGGGACTGCCTGGACAATCTGTCCACCTGCAAATCCCCTCACATGATGCTGGGGGCTTTGTGTAAGTCCTATTTTGCCCGGAAGATCGGCATCGACCCGTCCCGGATGGTTGTGGTGTCCATTATGCCATGTACCGCCAAAAAATATGAAATCACCCGGCCCGAGATGCAGCACGACGGTCTCCGGGACGTGGACGCCGTTCTGACCACCCGGGAGCTGGCCCGGATGATTAAGGAAGATGGCATTGATTTTGCGGCCCTCCCGGAGGGGGACTTTGACAGCCCGCTGGGTCTGTCCACCGGGGCAGCCGACATTTTCGGGGTGACCGGTGGAGTGATGGAGGCGGCTCTTCGGACAGTCTTTGAGGTGGTCACCGGACGGGAACTGCCGTTCCCACAGCTCCATGTGACCCCCATCCAGGGATTGGAACGGGTCAAAACGGCGGAACTGACCATTACGGATCCAGTGAAGGAGTGGGCTTTCCTGGACGGAGTCACCCTGCGGATGGCCACCACCAGCGGTCTGGCCGGAGCCAGTGCACTGGTGAAGGAAATCCAAGAAGGACAGGCTCCGTATCATTTCATAGAGATCATGGGGTGTCCCGGAGGATGCATCAGCGGTGGGGGCCAGCCCCGACCGGTCAATGATGCCATCCGGAAACTGCGGACAGGAGCCCTGTATACGGAAGACGAAGGCAAGGTTCTGCGCAAATCCCATGAGAACCCCCACATCAAGGCGATCTATGAGGCGTTTCTGGAAAAACCCCTGGGTCACAACAGCCACAGATTGCTGCACACCCGTTATACGAAGCGGGAGCGATACTGACAAGCATAAATCCTTGAAGACTGTTTCAAGAGAAAGTCCGTCGGCCGACGGACTTTCTCTTGTCATGCACCGGGTCAGGTGGGGCGGGCTGCAGAGGCGCCCGGACGTTCGATTGCGCCGATCAGGGGCTATACATTTCGCAACAAACCGCTATAATCTTCTTGAGGGAAACAAAACGCACTGTCGCGGTTTCCCAACGAATGGAAATGGAGAATAGTCATGAAATATACGACGTTTACAAAAAGAAAGCTGGCCATCCTGCTACTGGTGTTCCTTCTGGTGGTCTTTGGGCCGACGCCGCCGCTGCTGGCCGGCCAGGGACCCCTGACCGGAGTCGCCCTGCCGGAAAACGGGATCACTGACACACTGATGGAAACCCTCGGAGAACTGATCGAGACTATGCGGACTTATATTGAAACCATTCAGGAGTCCGTGGGTGATCTGGTTGAAAACGTTCTGCCGGGAGACCGGGAAGATGATGAGCCGGCACCTCCTGCAGAAGAGGAACCAGCTCCGGCTGCCGGGACGGTTGGCGGGCGTCTTTCCGATGATGAGGGCCGCCCGGTCTCCGGAACCCGGCTTCTTCTGGATTCCCTGGAAACAGAAACGGACCGGAGCGGTTCATTTTTCTTTGACGATGTGCCCTTTGGTAGCTACAGCCTGGCGATGGTCAGTCCGAACACTGGCGAAACCCTGGTCCTGACCGCCTTGACGGTGGATGGGAACAATCCTCATTTCCGGGTCAGCCTGCTGGTCTCCTTGCCGGATCCAGACGACACAGACGAAGAGGTGACGGTCACCGAACTGGAGGAGGACCCGGAAACAGGCCGGTCGCTTCAATGGGTAATCCTTCTTGTCACGGCGATTCTTCTCCTGACGGTTTTTCGTCTGCTGACCCGAAAGCACATCCAGATCATTGACGCCAAAACCGGGCAGACTCTCGGGAAAAAGCGAATTCAGGTCCGCCCCACCACGCGGATCGATCTGACCGATGAACTGCCTGATGCCTATAATGAAGTGGTCCGGATCCGGTTTCTAAGGCCTGTTGTCCAGAAACTCAGGGGATGCCGCATTGTTTTTCTCCGAAACGAGCAGCAACTGATGGAATTGTCTGAATACACCGGTGAACTGGAAATCACGGTCAGCCGGCCCGCAGACCCTGAACCGTTGCCGGATTCCGGGGAGAACACCGGTCCAAGGGATGGTCAGTAAACCTGCCAGACGGGCACACAGGACCTGCCGTTAACGCCTGCGTTTACACCATGGTCCTGTGAACAGTGATGTTGTATGGGAAAACTGTAGATGAACGGAAAGGACATTCATGACCATATTGATTCTGTTTCTGGAGGGAATGATCACATTCGTTTCGCCCTGCCTGCTGCCGATGCTTCCGCTCTACATTGGCTATTTCGCCGGACAGGAGGTTCACGGAAGCCGCTGGATCCTTCTGCGCAATGTCCTGGGCTTCGTTCTGGGGTTTACCCTGGTGTTTGTTGTTCTGGGGGCTTTTGCGGGAACACTGGGGGGGCTGGTCCTGCGTTACCGCAGAACGGTCAATCTGGTGGCCGGTGGTGTGGTGATTCTTTTTGGACTGAACTATCTGGGGGTTTTGCGGATCGGCATTCTTAACCGGGTCCACAAACTGAACGTCCAACACCGGGAACCGGGGTTTTTCTCTTCCATTGTGTTCGGGCTTGTATTTTCCCTGGGATGGACCCCCTGTGTGGGTGCATTTCTCGGATCTGCACTGCTTCTCGCGGCAACGGGTGGAAGCAGTCTGTCCGGGGCCCTGATGCTGCTGGCGTATTCTTTGGGGCTGGCTGTTCCCTTCGTGGCCAGTGCGATGCTTCTGGACCGGTTCAAAGGCGCCTTTGATTTGCTGAGAAGCCATCAGCGGACGCTACACCTGGTGTCCGGTGGTCTGCTGGTCCTGCTGGGGTTTCTGATGGCCACGGGCGTGCTGGCCCGGGTTTTGGAACAGCTGGCGTTTTAGGAAGGAGACACAATGGGTTCAAAACAAAAAGCACTGATCGGAGCGCTGTTCTTTCTGGTGATGTTGGCCGGTGCCTGGCTGGCCTACGACTATTTGTCGGACGCATACCGGCCACAACTGCCACTGAACACGACGACACCTGTCACGGATGAACAGGGAGAGTCGCCTGAGAGACAACCCGCCCCGGATTTCACAGTGACTGACTGGGATGGAACGGACGTCCGGCTGTCCGATTTTTTCGGAAAACCAGTCATTGTGAATTTCTGGGCGTCCTGGTGCCCGCCCTGCCGGGAAGAAATGGCCGATTTTGACCGGGTCTATGAGGACTTCAGTGAGGACATCCACTTCCTGATGGTCAACCAGACAGACGGGCAGCGGGAAACCATGGCCCAGGCCCGGGAATTTATTGAAAGTGACGGCTATCGTTTTCCCGTCTATTTCGATGAAGAACTGGAAGCCAGCATTGCCTATGGCATTTCTGCCCTGCCGACCACTTTGTTCATTGATCCTGATGGGTACATCCTGGGGGGCATTCCTGGCGCGATTGATGAGGAGACCTTAAGGGATGTCATTGATCTGTTGTTTTAGGCCGATGCCTGCAATCATTGGCTCATCAGGGACAGGACTGGTTTCTCATGGTCCTGCAGTCAACGGACAACGAGAATGGGCAGGTCTTGGACAATGCTCACTGTGTTTAATCGTCGTGAACTTTTTACAACTGTTTCGATGCAGAAGCAGGCAGAAATTGCCGATCGGCTGGATGAAGCCGGGCTGGCTTTCCGGAGAAAAACGGTCAACCGCCAAAGTCCTGATGTTGTTGGCAGTTCGCGGGCACGGACGGGATCATATATGGTAATGCCCCGGACATCCAGTACCTGTATACGTTTTTTGTGCACAGGAGAGACTGGGACAGAGCCCGGGCGGTCATCAACCGTGTATCCGGCTGAGTATGGCGCTCTGTTGCGACGAACGCTTTCCGCAAAGGGCTCTCGTGAGCCAGTGACAAAAACGGATATACGGCGCGGTGTCCCGGCAGGGTGAACCATCATTATTGTTTCCATTCCTGAGAGACTGGAGGTGCTCCATGTCTGTGTTTTTCCGCCAATTGTGTCTTTCCCTGTCCATTTGGGCTCTTGTGGTGGTGACGGGAGGAGAGTACCTCTCGGCCCAGACCAACCGGATTTCATTGATGGGTCTGCTGACTCTTTTCTGGGGTGCGTTTTTTTTGATGCCACTTCTCATCAGCCGCCAGAAAGAACAATGGGGCCTTTTTGTGCTGGCTGCAACAGTTGGCAGTGTGAAAATGTTTGTATTTCCCGTACACCCTCCGGCATTTTTATTGTTCTTTCTGGTGGCCGGATTGGGGCTGAGCTGGCAGTCCGTTTCCGGCCAACGACTTTGGCCGTTTGTACTGTCACTGGTCGCCGCAGCTTCCGTCATTCTGAGTGGTTTTTCTCCGCCGGGACAGATTGCCGGACTTGGGGTGGTGATCGGGGGACTTGCCGGCGTTTTACTGGTCCAGCAGGAAAAGGAAGGCCGGTTGACCTGCCGAACCCTTCTGGAAGAGGCGTTTGCCCGGCTCAGAGAAACAAACCGTCAGATTTTGGCACAAGAAACACAGATCCGACAGGAAGAACGCACCCGGATGGCCCGTGACATGCATGATTCGGTGGGCCACCAATTGACTGCGTTGCTGATGCACCTGGAAACCCTTTACAGACAAATCGAACCGGTGCAACCTGAAATGCTGTCTCAGGCCAGGGACATGGCAGGGGGCGCTTTGGAAAAAACCCGGTTCGCGGTCCGTCGCCTGGCAGACGACCAGCCTCCCACCGGGATGGCGGCAGTGCTCTCCCTGGTACGCAAACTGGAAGCCCAAAGTCACTTTCGTGTGGAACTAAGTACCGGCGGTGGAATCCTGTCGGCACCACTGACCAACACACAGAACGTCGCCATTTACCGGTTTGTCCAGGAAGGACTGACAAACGCCATGCGTCATGGCCGCAGTCGTGAAGTGACCCTGTCGCTGTCCCTTCAGGCGGGTTCACAGGTGGTCCTGACCATGGAAAATAGGGTACAGAACCAAACGCCCGTCGTGCCTGGCTTTGGATTGACCGGCATGAACCGGCGGATTGAAGACATTGGTGGACAGATGAGTTGGGAACAACGGGCAGGGCATTTTCTGCTTGAAGCCCGTTTTCCCCTAAAGGAGGTGGGAGACCATGAAACA
The DNA here is from genome assembly GCA_007121025.1 of Bacillota bacterium. Taxonomy (GTDB): domain Bacteria; phylum Bacillota; class TC1; order TC1; family UBA5767; genus SKMO01. Next base: position 7,767 of record SKMO01000101.1, read on the forward strand.
GATTCTGCTGGCAGATGACCAGGAGCTGGTCCGCACAGGCATTGCTTCCATGATCAACGCCTCGCCGGAATGCCAGGTGATCGCCGAAGCACAAAGCGGGCCGGAAGCTGTCCGGTTGTACAAACGTCACCGTCCTGATCTGGTCCTGATGGATGTCCGGATGCCCGGCGGCTCAGGACTTGAGGCCACAAAGGAGATTCTGGCGTGGGATCCTGGTGCCCGCGTTCTGATTCTGACCACGTTTCAGGATGACGAGTATGTGATGAGCGCTCTCCAGATGGGTGCGGCTGGTTATCTGCTCAAGGACACCAACGCCCCACGTCTGTTTCACGCGATGAAACAGGCGCTTGCAGGGGGTCTCTGCCTGGATGAAACAGTGGCTGCGCAACTGATGCCATCGCTTCTGTCAAACGAACCTGCAGGCACTGACACCCCTGAAACACCGATTCCGTCACTGACCTTAAGGGAACGGGAACTGATTCGTCTTGTGGGTGAAGGTCTGAACAACCGGGAAATCGCAGAGACGCTGCATCTGTCACTGGGAACGGTGAAAAACCAGATCACACGGCTTCTGGATAAACTTGATCTGCGGGACCGCACACAACTGGCCATTTTTGGGATTCGCAACAACCTGGTCTGATCGTTCCATGGGATAGATGATGACTCCGGCCCTCCAGCCGGAGTTTTTTTCGTCAGATAGTGACCAAAGTCACCGCCATTCGGATGATTTCATGACCACAGTGACTGTAAGTGGTGGAAACAGTCAGCTACACTAAAGATACGAAACACGGATGAGTGACATCCGTGGGCCTCCGCGTTTATTCGGAGGCAATCAGAGAAAGAGAGGGGTTTTCCATGATTGAAGCTGTGGAACTAAGCAAGCATTACGGAAAAATCCATGCCGTAAAAAACATTGGACTGTTTATTGAAGAAGGGGAGCTGGTTGGTCTTCTGGGTCCTAACGGGGCCGGAAAATCCACCACCATATCGATGATTTCCTCACTGGTCAAGCCGAGCGGGGGAGACGTGATCATCGACGGGCATTCCGTCAGCCGCAATCCCGAGCGGATTCGTCCACTCCTGGGCGTCGTTCCGCAGGAAATCGCCCTGTTCATGGATCTGACTGCCCGGGAGAATCTGGCCTTTTTCGGACGGGCGTACAAGCTTTCCGGTGAACGGCTCCGAAACCGGATTGATGAAACGCTGGAAACAATCGGCTTGGCCGGGCGGTCCCGGGAACCTGTATCCGGTTTTTCAGGAGGCATGAAGCGGCGGTTGAACATCGCTGTTGCGCTGTTGCACCAGCCCCGGATCCTGATCATGGATGAACCGACCGTCGGAATCGATCCGCAGTCCAGAAATCATATTCTGGAGACCGTCCGCAGACTGAACAGAGAACAGGGGATGACCGTCATTTACACCAGCCACTACATGGAAGAGGTCGAATTTCTCTGCGACAGGGTTTACATTATGGACCATGGAGACATTCTGGCCAACGGATCACGGGAAGAACTGACCGGGATCCTGACCCAGGAAGACACCCTGCATTTGACTGTGGACAGCTTCCCGGAGAGATTCAAACAGGCCCTTGAGGGCCTGGAATCGGTCCATTCGCTGTCCCTGCACGAGCAGACGGTCACAGTGGTCGCCCGAAGGGATAAGAGGCTGTTGGAATCCCTCTTTTCAATGGCACACGTCCATGGAGTGCAGCTCCAGGGGGTCCAGGTGGTGTCCCCGTCACTGGAAGATGTGTTTCTGCACCTGACGGGACGATCGTTGAGAGATTAGGAGGAAGACACAGTGGGAGCAATGATTGTCAAGGAAATCAGACAACTGATCCGGGACCGAAAAGAAATGCTGGTTCTTCTTTTGATGCCCGTGGTTCTGATTTCCATTCTGGGGGCCGCTCTGGGAGGCCAGTTTAATCCCGGAGAGGGGACCCTGACTGTCCGTATGGCCTTGGTGGATCAGGGCGACAGGCAGCAGCAATGGGAACATTTCAGGATGGAAGCAGATCAGGTGGATCTGGATCCGGCCTTTTCTGGTTTGCTGGAAGAACTTGGTCAGGAACTGAGTCTGCCAGACTTGTTTCAGGACACACTGACCGGACCAGACTGGGGGGAGACTTTCGAAATCACCCAGGTGGCCACCGAGGAGCAGGCTCATATGCTTCTTCAAAACGGCGAGGTCCATGGCTACTGGCTTTTCCCGGAGGACTACAGACTGGCCACCTGGCGGCAGATGTTTCTGCGTTCTGACCAGAGCGTTCCGGACCTTGAACTGGTTCTGGGCAGGGACACCGGCCTGCGTGGCCGGATCGCCAGTGGTATCACGGCAGGGTTTCTTGACCAGATGAACCTCGGCAAGGAACTGACCTATGCGTTGGGCGAAACTCTTTTCACCTCTGAGCGTGCTGATCTGCAGCAGGTGATGACCCGCATGGAAGAACTGGGGGCCGACGTGATCGGGCCGGGAGTGGACGGACAGGATGAACGACTGAACACGATTACAGCATTTGAATACTACGCGGTGGGCATGGCCGCCATGTTTGCCCTGTACACAGCCATTTTTATTGCCCACGGTTCTTACCGGGAAAAGCGAGACCATGTGTTTGACCGGCTGTTGCTTGCCGGGATCTCTCCCGTTTCGTATATGTCCAGCAAGATGATTGCGGGCACAATTCTTTCTATGGTCCAGGTGCTGATCCTGTTTGGTTTTTCGAGGATGGTTCACGGGGTGCACTTTCCCGATCCGTTGAGCTTTGCTGCTGTGACACTGGGGCTGTGTCTGGCGGTCGGATCACTGGCCACTCTTTTGATCTCCCTGAGCTTCCGCCGCAATTCACCGGAGTTGATCGGATTGTTTGACGGGGGCGTCGTGACGGTCATGGCGTTTCTCGGAGGGAGTTTCATTCCAGTCCAGAACACCAGCGATGCCTTGTGGGTGTTGGGCGGTTGGCTGCCCAACGGAGCCGCACTGCGAGGGTATCTTTCCATTCTGCGTGGCGCTGAAGCTTCCGTCACGCTGAGTACGTTGATCCCCTCACTTCTGACCACCACCGCAGTGCTGATGCTGGCCATCATGATCTTTCCACGAAGGAGTGAAACCACATGAAAGCAATCATCTTCAATTACATTCATTCCATCCGAAGAAAACCATTGCAGTTTTTGGGAACGCTGTTCCTGACCATTGGGTTTGCCCTGATCATGGGGAGCACAGGAGGAAGTTCTGCAATCCCGGTCACTGTGTTTTCAGACGAGTTGTCGTCGCAGGACGTGTTCCAGCTGATTGAACGCTGGAACGAACGCCAGGAAGAATTCATATTCCTTCAGGAGCCGGCTGACGTGGCCGATAAAAAGCTGGCCCAAAATGTGATCCCTTACGGCGTCGAACTGGAAGCCAAAACCTTTCGTCTGGTTCTGGCCCAGGAAATGCCTGAAATGGGTGCTCTGCAGTCTTTTTTGGAGACCACATACCGGGAAGAGGCTCTTCTTGTGGCTGCAGCCGCATTGGTGGGGGTGCCGGCTCGGGAATTCGCAGACACCATTGACTCCCGGATCCGCACCCATGGGTTTTCATCAACCATCCGGTTTGAAGATGGCGCTGCAGGGTTTCGTTATGACGGGGCGCTTCACAACCTGTTCGGGTTCACTCTGTTCTTTCTCATCTACGGTGCAGCCCTGAACATCCGACTCATCCTGAAGCAAAAGGAAGAGGGGACCTGGGACCGGATTGTGTTGTCTCCACTGAACAAGGCGCAGATCTATGCCGGGCATCTGGGGTTTGGCTTCCTGATGGCCTATGGCCAGTTGATTGTCGTCTTTCTGCTGTTTGCCATTTTCTTTCGGGTAGACTTCTACGGAGGACTGATCCGGTCTCTTCTGGTGAGTATCCCCTACGTGTTTGCGGTGGTCTCCCTGGCCGTCTTTCTGGGGGGTGTGGTCAAAAACCATCGTCAGATGGACGCATTGACCCCTCTTGTTGCCGTGAGCTTTGCCATGCTGGGAGGCGGATTCTGGCCGATCGAAATCATCTCAAGTCCGGTCCTTCTGCGGCTTTCTCAAGTGGTTCCGTTGACTTACGGGATGAATCTTCTGAAGGGGGCCACGTATCTCCAAATGCCCCTTGGCATGCTGCTGTTTGACATGGCTGTGCTGGTCTTAATGGGTGTGCTCCTGATGGGTCTGGGGCTCAATCTGATGGAACGAAAAGCGGCCTGAGGGTTTCCTTTCCTTCACAGCAGTGGCCAAGCACACACCTTCAGGGCCCTAAACTCAAGGCCTGACAGCAAGCGAGACCCTGACCAATGAAAAAGGGCCCGGGGGTCTCGCTTTGTTTGCGTGGAATGTGTTGGACAGGTCTGATTCTTAACAGAGAACCGCTGTCCGCCTTACTGTTTTCTGGTTATGGCCACACGCCAGAGATCGGGTCCCTGCTCCAGGTATTCCCAGTCAAACTGATCCGGCATTTCCGCCAGAATCTGATAGTGCAGGGGCTTGGGGTCGTGGTCGTTGATCAGTTCCATCTTCTGGCCCGGTTTCAGGGTATCCAGGGCATTGAAGATGGTGGGGTGCTTGTCTTTGGGTTCATACTCCCGGGCGTCCACCCGGGCATCAAATGTGGTCATTTCATTCACTCCCAACTTGAATCGTTTTCGATTTGATGTCTGTTTTCTGCCTTAATCGTAACCCGGGCAGCCCCATGATGTTGTAACATCGGAACCGTGATAGTTGCCCACGTGCATTTTTACGTCTGCGCCCGTTCTTCCTGTTCGGCTGTCTTTTGGTGTACAATGAAAAAAACACGGGCTTGCAGAGGCAAGGAAAGGAGCCACAGATGAACGAGCAGATCCAACGCGTGTGGAAGAAGACCCCGGGAGCAGGACTCATTCTTGGCACAATCCTGCTGGTGATTGGGCTGCTGTGGGGACCCCTCACAGGCGTCCAGGGTGCGGACCAGGAAGAGCTCCTGTTCACGGTTCTTCACACCAACGATGAACACTCGGCGTTTGTTCCCTACCTGTCTGTTGACAATCCAGACCGGCAGATCGGAGGCTTATCCCGGTTGGCCACAGCCATTGAGTCGGTCAGGAGGCCCAAAGACGACGCTGGCGAACCTGTTTTATTGCTCAGCGCCGGAGATTTTCTGGGTGAGACGGCTTATGGGTGGTTGTCCACCCAGGGGTTTGCTCCGGAAATGGAATGGCTCCATCTGATGGGCTATGACGCAGTCACCATTGGAAACCACGAATATGACTTTGGCCCGGACGTACTGGCCCAGTATCTGAGGACCGCCGGCTATCCGCAGGCCCATGAGCACACGCTTGTCCTGGCGGCCAATACGGTGCCCCCGGACACCCATCCCCTGACAACCGAAGAATTGTTCCGGCCTTCGGGGGTGATCAGTCTGGACAACGGTCTCCGTGTCGGGCTGTTTGGCCTGATTGGAAAAGACGCCATTTCAGTCACCGCAGATCCTGGTGACGTGACGTTTAGCGATCAGCATGAAACGGCGGAAAGGCAAGTGGCCGATCTGCGCCGCCAGGGTGTTGATGTGATCATCGCGCTGACTCACTCCGGTGTCGTGGAGGATGTGGCCCTTGCCCGGGAAGTGGAAGGGATCGACCTGATCGTCGGAGGGCATTCCCACACCCTTCTGGTTGAACCGGTTGTGGAGGGGCAGACCCTGATTGTCCAGGCAGGAGCGCAGACGTCTCATCTGGGAATGCTGGAACTGGGTTACTCACGGCAGACCGGCCAACTCCGGATCCGGAACACCGATACAGGCCGTCCGTTTGTGATCAGTATCGGCGAGCAGTATGCCCCTCATCCGGCGGTAGAAGACCAGGTAGACGTGTATACCCGGACACTGAACAATTTCGTCTCTTCGATGACCGGTGGACGGTTCACAGATATCTTAGGTCCGATCGCCCGTTCCCCATATGTACTGACCAACCGTCCACCTCTGCAGGAATCCCAGGTCGGAAATTTCATTACAGATGGCATGCGTATGGTCACCGCCGAACTTACCGGACGTCCGGTGGATGTGGCCGTTCAGGCCAACGGAAGCATCCGTGGGAGCATGGTGCCCCGGATGGGTCCCGATGGACTGGGTGATCTGAGCTTTTATGACATCACCAACACCATAGGCCTTGGTTACGGGGCAGACAACTACCCCGGATATTCAGTGGTCTCTGTCTATCTGAC
>SKMO01000030.1 GCA_007121025.1 Bacillota bacterium
GGTCTGGGTTGGGCGGATTACCGTTGTCGTCGTGGCGATGATCGCGTTCGTGATTGCCCTGAATCCCGACAGCCAGGTGCTCGATCTGGTGGCGTATGCCTGGGCTGGTTTTGGTGCTGCGTTTGGTCCGGCCATATTGATTTCTCTGTTCTGGGACAAAATGACCAGAAACGGAGCTGCAGCTGGAATATTTACGGGCGGGGTGACCGTCCTTGTGTGGCGGCAGCTGTCCGGAGGACTGTTTGATTTGTATGAAATCGTGCCTGGGTTTGTCTTGGCGTCCCTGGCGATTTACCTGTTCAGCCGGACAGGGACGAAGGCCTCAGACGAGATTCATGATGAGTTCCACACAGTGAAATAATCGAACCCGAAAATCCCGCTGTCGGAGCAGCGGGATTTTCCATGTGTCAATGCCCGGGATTGACATGTAACATGTTAGGTGGTAAGATGAAAAAAAAATGCTGTGGGGTGCATCATGGAAAGAAAATCGGAATACTTGGTGGTGGGTGCCGGGGTGGTTGGACTTGCCATCGCGACGAGTTTGGCTGACCGGGGCCGGTCTGTGGTTCTGGTGGATCAGTCGGAGTACGGGAGAGGAGCTTCAGGAACCAATTTGGGACAGATTTCCATGTCGGACCGGGAACAAGGTCTTGAACAGACCCTTGTTTTCGAGACGTTGGATCAATATGAAAAAGCCAGCCCCTTCTATCAACTTGAGTTTCGTCAGTCCGGGGGAATCTGTGCTTTCGAAAAGATCGAAGATGAGAGGATTGCCCGGGAGATTGTCGAAAAGAAGAAAAAGCAGGGATACCGTCTGGAGCTTGTGACCAACGAACGACTTGGAGAGATTGAACCGAATCTGGAGAAGATCCGGGGTGGGGTGTATTCACCTGAAGAAGGACAAATCAACCCGCTGCGGGTGAATTGCTGGCTGTACGACAGAGCTGTCCGGGCGGGGGTCTGTTATCACCCCCATACACGGGTGACAGGATTTGTAAGGCATGAGGGCCACCTGAAAGGGGTTGCCACTGAACAGGGGGACCTGCTTGCTGACCAGGTGATTCTTGCCACGGGATCCTGGACCCGGGAACTGATGAGAACGCTGGAGCTGGATTATCCAGTGGATTATATCAGGGGAAGTGCTGTTGTCACGGAGCCCTGCCCGCCGGTGTTGCATGGAATCATCGAGGATGGGGGATACTTTACCGGAAACGTTCCAGACGGAAGCGCCATTTATTTCGGTGGTGTTCAGGAAGAAAACGGGTCTGTTCTGATTGCCCAGGCGAACCGGATGGTTGAAGATTATGATACCGGGATTCACGGAGGCGATCTGGCGGCCATGGTGAAACTGTTTCTCGACCATGTTCCTGTCCTGCGGGATGTGCAGATCCTCCGGGCCTGGTCAGGGGTGACCACTCTGACCGAAGATGAAAAGCCATTCTGGGGGCACAGCGGTGTTTATCCCAATCTGTTTCTTGCCGTTGGGTTCAAAGGGGCGTTCTCAGTGGCTCCGGCGGTTGGAGAACGAACGGCCCGCTGGTTGTGCGACGGGATTGCAGAAGAAGATTACCGGGCTTGGAGCCCCGTCAGGATTAATGGATAGGAGGGATCCCATGCGCGTGAAAGATCATCCGATTTTAGGAAAAAATGAGAGCAGTCGAATCGTAACGATTTATGTTGATGGCAGACCTGTGGAGGCCTGGGAAGAAGATACCATTGCATCGGCCATGCTGGCGGCAGGAATGCGTATCTGCCGGGAAACGCCCAGGACTGGGGAAGCGCGGGGCGTTTTTTGTGGCATTGGGCAATGCACTGACTGCGTGATGCAGGTGGATGGCATTCCGAATATCCGTACCTGCATCACACCTGTTCGCGAGGGTATGGATGTGCGGTTCCAAAAAGGGATCGGACAATGGAGGAGTGGCTCATGATTAATTCGGAAATCGATTGCCTGGTTGTGGGGGCCGGACCTGCCGGACTGGGTGCCGCAACCCAGGCGGCCCGCCATGGCGCCCGGGTTTTGGTGGTAGACGAAAACACACGCCCCGGAGGACAGCTGTTCAAGCAGATTCATAAGTTTTTTGGGTCTCAGGATCATATGGCCGGGACCCGTGGTTTCAGAATTGGCGAGCTTCTCCTGGAACAGGCCCGGGAACTTGGCGTCCAGGTGCATCTCGACACTTTGGCCTGGGGAATATTCGACGACAATGTGGTCTCGATCCGAAAAAACAATCAGTCGTATACCATTGCAGCCAAAACGGTTGTGATCGCAACAGGTGCGACAGAAAATGCTCTGAGCTTTCCAGGCTGCACCCGGCCGGGAGTGATGACCGCGGGAGCTGCTCAGACCATGATAAATATTCACCAGGTTCTTCCGGGGAAAAAAATCCTGATGGTGGGCACTGGTAACGTGGGGCTGATTGTCTCGTATCAGTTGATGCAGGCCGGGGCGGAAGTGGTGGCCATCGTGGAAGCCATGCCGGACGTGGGGGGCTATGATGTGCACGCCAAAAAAGTCCAGCGGGCGGGCGTTCCCTTTTTCCTGCAGCATACCATTGTGGAAGCCCGGGGAAATCCGGAAGTGACTTCCGCGGTGCTTGCACCGGTGGACAATCGGTTCCAGCCCCTGATGGATCAGGCGTTCGAAGTGGACGCGGATACCGTTTGTCTTGCGGTGGGGCTTTCACCCCGGATCGATTTGGCGCTGCTGGCCGGATGCAAAACAGACTACGTCCCGGCCTTGGGAGGACATCTTCCGGTGCACAGCGGTTTACTGGAGACCCGGGAGAATCTGTATGTCGCAGGCGATGCTGCGGGCATTGAAGAAGCGAGCACCGCTCTTGAAGAAGGCAAGCTGGCGGGAACGGCTGTTGCCATGCGGCTGGGCCTTCTGAGCGAAGAGACAGGAAGACAGGAATTGAACCTGATTGAAGACCGGCTGCGGAATTTACGCAGCGGCTGTTTCGGAGAAACCAGACAGATCGCCAAGCAGGATGTGATCGTAAAGGGGTGCAAATTCTATGGCTACAAATAAGCTGAAAGCAGACATCGATTGCATCGAGCCAATCCCCTGCAATCCCTGTCAATGGGCCTGTCCGTTTGGAGCCATTCACATTGGAGATGACATCACCAATCAGCCTGTGGTAAGCGATGAAAAATGTACCGGCTGTGGGATCTGTCTGGCCTACTGTCCCGGACTGGCCATCCGTTTGATCGGTCCCGGGCAGCAGTCCGGTCGTTCAGTAGTGGTCTTCCCCTATGAATACAGGCCCCTTCCGGAAAAGGGAGAACGGGTATCTGCTGTGGATCAGGGGGGAACGGTTCTGGGTGAGGGGGTCGTTCTGAGAATCCGGCGCCCGTTGAAAGATGATCCGACAGAATTGGTTTATCTGGATGTGGCGGACGCGATATCCAGGGAAGTCTGGAGCATGAGGAGGCTGGAGACAAAATGAACGAAAAAAATTACCGGGACCGGATCATCTGCCGGTGCGAGGAAATCACAGAAGGACAGATTCTGGATGCAATTGAACGGGGGGACCAAACCCTTGATGCAGTGAAACGCCGGACCCGTGCAGGGATGGGCCTGTGTCAGGGGAAAACCTGCGCGCGTCTGGTGGCCCGTCTGATTTGCGAGAAGACCGGGGTGTCTATGGCGGCGATCGATCCGCCGCGCAAACGTCAGCCGGTCAATCCGATTTCCCTGGGAACCCTGGCCAGTGGAGCCGGACGGGAAACTGTGACCCGCTGGGACCAGCTGGATGAACAGCTGGATGAGGAAGAAAAATGAAAACAGACAGCCTCTATCAGAGCAAAAGTGAAATCGTGTACCGGGCGGTCAAAGAAAAGATCGAAGCCGGGCAACTGATGCCCGGAGACCGGTTCAGTGCAAAAGAAATGGCCGAAGAACTGGGTGTCAGCCGAACACCGGTAAACGACGCGATGAAAAAGATGGCGGAATATGGGTTGATCGAAATCCTCCCCCATGTGGGTTATGAAGTCCGGGCCCTCAGCTGGAAAGAGATTCGTGACATCATGAGAATTGAAGGCCACCTGGAAAGGGAGGCGATTTCCTGGAACAATCAGGCGCCGGATCCCGAAGTCATTGCGGACTTGCGCAGGATTTCCGGTCTGATTCAGGAGGCACTGCAGGAACGGGACCGCAAACAGTACAATGAACTGACCAATCTTTTTCACAAGCGATTCATGGATTTGTCCGGCTCCCGGGTTCTCAAGGACATCTTTCTGAAAAGCAGGCATTATGCCGGCTGGGATGATGCAAAGATGATTGCGATGACTGATGAACTCATGGCGATCAACCAGGAGCATGACCGGATTTTAACGGCCATTGAAAAGAGGCAAATTGAAGAAGCCCGTCGTTTGATGGATGAACATTCCGACCACTGCGAACGTCTAATCTATCAGGGACTGAAAGAGCAGGGATACCCCGGACTGACTGGCGTTGAACCGACTTTCACGGACCCGGAAAGATAGGGAGGAATGGACATGAAGAAACGAGTGGTTCAAGTGTGCACAATCATGGTTGTGCTGTTGCTCCTGGCAGGATGCGGGTTGCAGGGAAGCGGACCCGACTCGCCGGCGGATCCACCAGCGCCGACTGAGCCTGGAGAACCGACAGCGCCGGGGGATCCCGAAGGAACTGAGCCTGACTTCCCGGAGCCCCCGGTGAGTGAGTTTTCCCTGATTGGCAATGATGGTGTGTTGACACTGAAAGCTTGGGAAGATGAGCTTCATGCAGACGCGTTTCTGGGCCGGCCCGGAGCCGAAGAGGTGATTCAGCTGGAAAACGCCGATACATTTACAGGTTCCTGGTTGAAAACACAGGAGTTTGACCGGTTGCAGCTGCAGTGGTTTTCTCCGAAGGGAGACGGGGAACGGTTTTGGCTGATGAATATGCGGACCGACGATCCTGACTATAGAACCCTGCGAAACATTGGGGTTGGAAGCACCCGGCTGGAGATGGAAGAAGCCTATCCGGAGATCCAGCAGACGTTGGATGGACGGACGGATCCGGACAACAGCGCTTATGAATGGGTGGATCAGGCGGAATACAATTATGGTTGGTTTGAAGTGGAAGACGGTGTGGTTCGCGAAGTGCGGCTGGAACACCTCTTTCCATAGGAATCATCGGACAGGAAAAGAGCGAGGAAGGGGCGCCCCTTCCTCGCTCTTTATTGTGGCGGTTCTTCGGGCAACACGAAACGGCTGCGGAACAGAACGTTTTCCAGGAACAGTGCCATCAGAACACCGATGAACAGTCCGTTTCCCAGAATACTCGACAGATACCCATAAGTGGCAAAAAAGGAAGTGGGCAAAAACATGATGCCGGAGCCGACCAGAATGGACACGCCGGCGATGCTTAGTGTTCGTTCGTCAAGTCCGCCAACAAAACAGTTTTTCAGACCCATGTACATGATTCGCGCTACGATGCTCAGACTGACGCTGTATGATACAGCAGGGGGGATCGCGGCGAAAAAGCTGCCGACCGGACCGATCAATCCAAGACCGATCAGTATGGTGGCGCCAACGGCCATCGGTCGCCTGGCGCCGACCCCTGTGGTCGCCACCAGGCCGGCTCCCATGGCTGCGGGAACCAGGGTAATGGAAGAAAAGAGGGCCGCCAGCATATGGCTGGCTCCGGCAACGTAGGAGGTGCGGCGGATGGTCTGGTCAGTAACAGTAACTTTCATCACGTCCCCGCCGGCGTTGACGGAGGCGATTTCATTGGAGAGGTAGATCATGACGATAAACAGTGCGATGGGGACCAGACTCCAGTCGGCGACCGGTGGCCCAAAGGCAAAGGGTTCGGGAATCAGGAACCCCGGCATAGCGGAGGGAGCCGCGGCGGGCAGCCTGAGCAGGGTGTATGTCAGCCAACCTCCTCCAAGACCAATGAGCCCGACAAAAGGCTGAAACCGTCCTCCCCGAAATCCGATGGTCAGTGTAACCAGGAACAGCACAGTGGAAAAAAGAACAAGACGCATGTCTGCGGTCTGTTCAGGGGTGCTCATCATGCCGGGCAGCATGGCAGCGCTCATCTGAATGCTGATCAGAATGAGGGTGACGCCCATGACCATGGGAGTAAAGAACCGTTTCAGCCGGCCGGCTAAACCGGATGCGGTCAGAAGAATCATGAACAGGCCGGTAACGATCTGGAGAAACTGAAGTTTTCCAAGAGCAACGTTCAGACTGATGCCGAGTGACTGCTGTGTCTGCCCCACAAAAATAAAGGTGCTCAGCCAGAAGGACGCCACCACGTCAAAAATGGTCAGCCGGTGCCCCAAATAGATCTGCAGGAGGCAAGACAGACCGATAAACATGAGAGACCGTTGAACAAAGCGGGCAGCCATGTCGAGGGGAAACCCCATGTTGCCGGCGACAAGCAGCAGGAGGAAGATGTTGCTGGATAAGATCATTGCGGTCCACTGCAGGCCATAGACGGCGGTTTCCCAGTGACGGGGTTTTTCGTCCACCTGGTATTTCAGACGCATGGATGTTCCTCGCTTTCATGAATGGTTTCAATCCATCATAGCGAAGCCCGACACCATTGTCCAGAGGATGACTTTGCAACCGGCTGTGATATTGAGTATAATCTATCATGAAAACGAATTGAGAATGGAGGAAGTTGCCGTGGATGAAAACAGACAACACAAACAAGAACAGCTGGAGTTTCAGACTGAAGTCAAGCGAATGCTCGATATTGTGGTTCATTCTCTGTATACCGATAAAGACATTTTCCTGCGGGAGCTGATTTCCAATGCTGCCGATGCGTTGGAAAAAGCCCGGTACATTGAAGTATCAGGGCAACAGGTTTCGGCATGTCCGCTGGAAATCCGTATCGATACGGATGAAAAGGCCGGAACGCTGACCATTCGGGACACGGGGATCGGGATGTCACGGGACGAGATCATCGAAAACCTGGGAACCATTGCCCATTCCGGCGCAAAAAAATTTCTCGAGACACTGGGTCAAAAGGACAGTTCTGATGTGAACCTGATCGGTCAGTTTGGCGTTGGTTTTTACTCCGCGTTCATGGTGTCCGACCGGGTGGAACTGCTCAGCCGGTCTATTCACGGGGACAATGGGGTACGCTGGACCAGCCAGGGGGATGGCACATACACCATTGAAGACGCTGAGGTTGATGAACGGGGAACCACCATTACGCTTTACATGAAAAAGGACACTGCGGAATACGCCGATCCGTTGCGGGTCAAGGAGATCATCCGGCAGTATTCGTCGTTCGTCTCATTCCCGATCCATGTGGATGGTGAAAAAGTCAACACCATCGGGGCCCTGTGGCTGAAAAACAAAAATGAGGTTGAAACGCAGGATTATGAGGAGTTTTACAAGTTCCTGGCAGAGGACTACATGAACCCGCTGCTGCACTATCATTTTTCGGTGGATGCGCCGCTGTCCATCAATGCGGTGTTGTTCTGCCCAGCTGAAAACATGGAAATGCGTGGACTGGGGCAGATGGAACATGGGGTCAGACTTTACAGCCGCCGGGTCATGATCCGGGAGCGGGCAGAGGATTTGCTGCCGTCCTGGATGCGGTTTCTGCGGGGGGTGATCGACAGCGATGAGATCCCCCTGAATATTTCCAGGGAAACCATGCAGGACCGTCTTCTGATGCAGAAGATTGGACGGGTGATCACCGGGCGCTTTCTCAGTTATCTGGATGAACTGTCTCGAAAGGATCCGGAGGCTTACCTTGTGTTTTACAAAAAATTTGGTGTTTTCCTGAAAGAAGGGTTAGCCGGCGATTCAGAACATACGGAAAAACTGCTCAAGCTTCTTCGCTTCGAGATTTCTGATGGTGAAGCGGAGGAAATGGTTAGTCTCGATGAATATCTGGATCGCGGCGACGAGCCCCTTGAGGCCATCTACTATATTTCGGGAAGCAGTCGCAATGCGATTGAACAGGGACCTTATCTGGAGGTTTTTCGTGAAAAGAACATTCCAGTGCTGTATTCCTATGAAGGCCTTGATGATTATGTTCTCTCCATGGCCGGGGCCTACCGGGAGGTCTCCTTCGTATCGGCAGAAAGTGCGGATCTTTCCCTTGAGCGCGAGATGAAGCTTATGACCGAAGAAGAAGCCGTTGCATTGGCGCAGTGGATGGCGGGGGCTCTTGGTGAGAAAGTCACTGACGTCAGTGTATCCCGCAGACTGACCGGGAGTCCGGCGCTTGTCAAGAACCCATCGGGAATCCCCAGCAATTTGGAACGTTGGTTTTCCATGATGAACCAGGAAGTCCCCCGCAGTCCGAAGGTTTTGGAAATCAATCCGGACCATGGTCTGATTGCCAAGATCAATGAACTCCGGGAAAAAGACGAAGACCGGGCACGCAGAGTGGCGGACCAGGTGTTTGACAACGCCATGCTGTCTGCCGGGTTGCCGGTTGACATTCAGGAAATGGTCAACCGGATGAACGGATTGTTGGAAGAAAGCCTCAGTGAGCAGGCCTGAGTAAATGAAAGGACCGTGTGATGGAGCTGATCAATGAATTGCTTGTGCAGTATCGGGACACCATCAGTTTGGGGTTCATCATCCAGACGGCAACCGCTTTCGGATGGCTTCTTCTGTTTCTGATTCTCCGAAAGGTTCTGGCCGGCCGGCTGCTGTCTCTGATGACTCGTCTGACGGAGAAAACGCATTACAGATGGGACAGCCGACTGGTTCGGGGGTTGGAAAAGCCCCTGAAGGGACTGTTTCTTTTGAGCGGCCTCTATCTGTTTGCAATTCATTTTCCGCCAACATCCGGGGGGCAGGAATTCTGGCTTAAAGCCTTCAGGAGTTTGGCCGTCCTTCTTGTCTTCAGCGGGCTGGCTGGTTTCTTCGAAGCCATGGTCTCCCGTCAGCTTCGGGAAACAGAGGAAATCGAAGACACACTGATTCCTTTGATCAGAACCGGGGTCAAGATTGTGGTGTTCCTGTTGGCGGCCCTTGTGGTGGCAGAAGAGTGGAACTATGACATCAAAGGGTTCATTGCCGGTCTTGGGCTGGCCGGCTTTGCCCTGGCCATGGGTGCACAAGAGACCATCCGAAATGTACTGTCCGGTTTCTTTATCATCTCGGACAAAATCTTCAAGGTGGGTGACTGGATCGCCAATGATAAACTGGAAGGGATTGTTGAAGAACTGAACTACCGGACGACAAAAATCCGAACGTTCGCGCAATCGGTGATCACCGTCCCCAACAGTGTGCTGGTCGATGGTCCGCTGACCAACTGGTCGGAGATGAAAATGCGTCAGCTGCGGTTCACGCTCGGCGTCACGTATGGAACGACACCGGAGCAGATGTCCCGGATTGTTGCAAGAATTCGGGAGCTCCTTGTGCGGCACGAACAGGTGACTGACGAGCCGGCACGGGTCTACTTTACGGAGTTCGGCGACAGCTCACTGGATATTCTGATCTATGTGTTCCTGCATGCACTGGATTTTGACGGATTCCATCATGCGCGCCAGGAGATCAACTTGGCAATCATGGAGATCCTCCAGGAGGAGGGAGCCACAGTGGCGTTTCCCTCCCGCTCGGTGTATATGGAGAACCCGGTCCGCACGGTGGTGCGCAATTTGGAAGAACAGCAGGATATGTAACAAAAGAAGAGCATCCCGTATTCATGGGGTGCTCTTTTGTGAATGCAGTTGATTCAATTGTTCGACCAGTGACTGCTCTTCGGGGGACAGGTTGCGCGGGGTGGCGATCCGGATCTTTGCGTACAGATCACCTTGCCCGGTTCTGTTCTTCAAGCCCCGTCCTTTAATCCGGAACCGCTCACCGCTGCTTGTTCCAGGGGGTATTTTCAAGCTCAGGGTCTCACCGAACAGGCTGATTCGGGCCTGGTGTCCCAGGATGGCCTCCCAGGGGCTGATGGAAACCTCGGTCAGCAAGTCCTTTCCATCCACCTCGAAATCCGGATGGGGTTTGATTTTAATCTTGAGAAACAGATCTCCCGGCTTTCCGCCATGGCGGCCGGGAGAGCCTTTGCCTTTAAGGCGGATTTTCATGCCCTCCGTAGCACGCTGTGGCACGTTCACATCCAGATTTTTGGTGGTTTGCCGCCGTTGTCCGGCGCTGGTGGTTTCTGTTGTTTTAAGGCTCAGCGTCTTTGTAGTCCCAAAATAGGCCTCCTCAAGAGTGATGGGCAAGTCGGTTTCTTTGTCCTGTCCATCAACAGGTGGCTGTGAACGGTTCCCGTAGGTGTACGAAAACCCGTCGGAGTCGGCAAATGGATTTCCGCTGCTCCGTGAGGCTCCCCCAAAGATGGCATCAAAGAAGTCAGAAAAGCCAGAATCCCCGGTGCTGTATCCACGGTTTGCGTTTCCAAAATCAAATCCACCGAAGTCGAACCCGGAAAAATCTGTTCCGTATCCCGTAAACGCCTGTCCGTCCTGCCAGTTGCTTCCCAGTTGATCGTAACGTTTCCGCTTTTCAGGATCTTTCAGAACCTCGTAAGCTTCGTTGATTTTTTTGAATTTGCTGTCCGCGTCGGAGTCCTTGTTGACATCCGGATGGTATTTCCGGGCCAGCTTTCGGTATGCGGATTTGATTTCCTTGTCGCTGGCATCGTTGTCGACGCCCAGTGTTTTATAATAATCATGATATGTCACGCTCATGGACACACCCCCCCCTTAAGATCAGTAAAGGTCAAAATCTCACTTTAATTATAGTGTTTTCAAAAAAGATTTGCAAGTAGGCCCCAAAAAGATGAGAATGGAAGTACTTGGAAGCGATTGGCTCGGATCAGAATCGGAATTCACCGGATTGCAGATCGAAGTGACGCAGGTCCCAGAAAGGCAGGAACCCCATGGAACAGCAATTTTTACCGGTGTCACCAAAGGAAGTGCGGAGCCGGGGATGGCAACAGCCAGACTTCATACTGGTCACCGGAGACGCCTATGTTGACCATCATTCGTTCGGCGCAGCAGTGATTGGCCGTTCACTGGAAAGGGCCGGGTACAAAGTGGCCGTGATGGCACAACCCTATTGGCGGGATTCCCGGGACTTTCAAGTTTGGCCGGAGCCGAGACTGGGGTTTCTGGTCACTGCCGGGAACATGGATTCCATGGTGAGCCATTATTCGGTTAACAAAAAGCGGCGAAAGAAAGATGCTTACTCCCCTGGCGGGAATCCGGGTCATCGGCCGGACCGGGCCGTGATTGTTTACACGCGCCTGATTCGGGAGGCGTTTGGGGACGCGAATGTCATCGTTGGCGGACTGGAGGCCAGTTTGCGCCGGTTTGCCCATTATGATTACTGGAGTGACCGTGTACACCCATCCGTCCTTGAGGAATGCGGGGCGGATTTGCTGGTCTTTGGGATGGGAGAGCGGATTATCCGGCAAATCGCCGAACAACTGAATCTGGGATTTTCTGCCCGACAGATCACCTGGATTCCGGGAACCTGTTTTCTGACGGACGCCGTCTCCGTTCCGGAAAACGCCAGTTGGATTCCCGGGTTGTCTCAAATCCGAGAGGATCCGGAGGCCTTTAACACGGCGTTTAGGATTCAGTATGAGGAGCAGGATTTCTGTCGGGGGGGAACCTTGTGTCAGAAACAGCAGAAGGGGATTCTGATACAGAATCCCCCGGCGCCGCCTCTTTCACGTGAGGAACTGGACGAAGTGTTTTCTCTGCCGTATACCCGGGCCATACACCCTTCCTATGAGGGACAAGGAGGGATCCCGGCGTTGGAAGAAGTTCAAAACAGTGTGACATCCTGCCGGGGTTGCTTTGGGAGTTGCAGTTTCTGCGCGATCACGTTTCATCAGGGGCGTGTGGTGGTGAGCCGCAGTCCTGGTTCGATTCTCGAAGAAATTCGCGGGCTGGCCCAACAGGAGGGGTTCGATGGGGTCATCAGTGATATTGGCGGCCCGACGGCCAATTTCCGCAACGCGGCCTGTTCAAAACAGATGAGCGAGGGCAGTTGCCGGCACCGGCAATGCCTGTATCCGGAGCCCTGTCCTAATCTCGAAGTGGATCACAGTGAGTATCTGAAGATTCTCCGGCAAGCCCGCAGGGTTCCCGGAGTCAGACATGTTTTTGTGCGTTCGGGTATTCGGTATGATTATGTCCTGGCTGACCGGGACAAGTCTTTTTTGAAAGAACTGTGCAGCCATCATGTCAGTGGCCGGCTCAAAGTTGCGCCGGAACACATCAGCCCGGCGGTACTGGAACTGATGCAAAAGCCCC
The DNA here is from genome assembly GCA_007121025.1 of Bacillota bacterium. Taxonomy (GTDB): domain Bacteria; phylum Bacillota; class TC1; order TC1; family UBA5767; genus SKMO01. Next base: position 12,213 of record SKMO01000030.1, read on the forward strand.
CGGTGGAGGTGTATGAGCAGTTTCGGCAACTGTACGCGAAAACCAACCAAAAACTGGGCAGGGAGCAGTATCTGGTGCCCTACCTGATTTCCAGTCACCCGGGTAGCACGCTTCAGCATGCCATTGAGCTGGCGCTTTACCTGAAACGGACCGGTACCCGTCCGGAACAGGTGCAAGACTTTTACCCGGTTCCGGGAACACTGGCAACCGCCATGTACTACACAGGGCGACACCCTGTGACCGGGGAGACGGTCTATGTGGCCCGTTCTCAAGAGGAAAAGCAGATGCAGCGTGCGCTGCTGCAGTATGACCAGCCTCATAACCGGGCACTTGTCCGAAAAGCGTTGCGAAAAGCAGGCAGAGACGATCTTATCGGGACGGGAAAGGGCGCCCTGGTCCCCCCTGAACGGCCGACCAGTCGCCGTAAACGGTAAGCCATAGGGCGGGGGGTGACACAGATGTTCGGACCACCCGATGACGGCAATGCCTGGGGATCACCAGGGAGTCCCCGGGATGAAGCTCTTGTTCCGTTCCGTCCTCCCACCCAAGAATGGCCGAACCGGCCAGCAGAAGGACGAACTCATCTTCGGAGCTGTCATACCAAGAACCCACAGGGGTGTGCTGCCCCCAGGAAACGATTCGTTCAATACGCCCGGATGAGCCATGGGCGACCGTTTCGGTGAGCTCAACTTGTTGGGGAGCGGGGAGATCAAACCAATTCATCATGAGATCCTTTCAGGAAAAAAGCGGCCAGCGGCCGCTTTTTGGTTAACGGAGGAGTTTGGGCACCCGGGGCGCTTTGAGACTGTATGCTTCCGGCAGATCACTCCCCGCAAGGGGACGGACATAATCAATGAATGCTTTGGTCACATCATTGTGGTCCGGGCCAATATACTCGTCAGGCATCAGCCGGGTTTTTGCAGCGATTTCCTCAAGATCGACAAGGACATAATCTGTTTCGTAGTCACCGGTCCGTCGGATGGTGATCGATCCGGTCTGTCCATTGGCAATAGCAAAATGGGCGGCTTTTGCCCCGACTTCCCGGGCTTCCCGGCTGTCTGTATCACTGACGCAGCCAATAAAACTCCGTTGCAGATACCCGAAAGTATCGGCTCTGACCCGGCTGATGCCGGTGGTTTTCTTGATGTGATCAACCAGCATGTCGCCCAGCTGACCCCCGGCAAGCTGAACATTCCCGTGGGCATCGCGCTCCACCGACTCCTGCAGCTTGGTGGCCACGGGTTCGCCGTCGGCAGACGAGATTCCTTCGGATACAGAAATGACACAGCGCCCGTAACGGTTGAATACGGAAAGGACATCTTCTGAGAACTTGTCCAGATCGAAAACCCGTTCCGGCAGATAAATCAGGTGAGGACCGTCATCGGGCATCTTGCGGGCCAGTGCCGATGAGGCGGCCAGGAAACCGGCATGACGGCCCATGACGACACCGATGTAGACACCGGGAAGGGCTCTTGTTTCCAGGTTTGCACCGATAAAGCACTGAGCAACGAAACGGGCGGCGGAGCCGTACCCCGGGGTGTGGTCATTGAGCACCAGGTCGTTGTCAATGGTCTTGGGGATGTGAACAGCACGGAAAGAATAATGTTCCTTCGCGGCATAGTCGTTGACGATCCGAACGGTGTCCGAAGAGTCGTTGCCTCCGATATAGAAAAAGAATCGAACGTTATGGGCCTTGAGTGACTGGAATATTTTGGCGCAATACGCTTCATCCGGCTTAACCCGGGTGGACCGTAGGGCAGCACAGGATGTGGCGGCCACCCGCTCCAGATTCTCAAGTGTTTCCTGAGTCAGGTCCAGCAGTTCTTCATTCACAATGCCTTCAACCCCATGAATGGCCCCATAAATGTTTTCGACCTGTGGGTAGCGCCGTGCTTCCAAAACGGCCCCGATCAGGGACTGGTTGATCACGGCTGTAGGGCCTCCGCCCTGTGCAATCAATACATTTCCATTAAGATCCATCTTTTCGCCTCCCGAGAATTGTTATTTCGCAAAAAAGTGTTTGATAAAGATCAGTTACATTATACACTAGAAAGGAAAACAGTGAACTGTTGACAGCAAAGACAGACCAAAGCGGGAACGTTGAAGGGGGATTGGGAATGCAAAATCAGAAATGGATGTTGGTCATTTTGACAGGGATAATGGTGGTTGCGTTACTGGCCGGATGTGGCAGTGCAGAAGCACCTGATGTGGATCCGGGCAATGGGGTGGAAGAGCCGGTGGAGGAACCGGAACCGGAGATGACGGAAGAAGAACAATTGGCGCTTCTCCAAGAGGAACGAAGGGAACTGGAGTCCCGGCGCAAGGAAGAGCTGGGGGCATTTTATGTACCGCTTCCAGCCATCGGTGAAGAACGGGAACGGGTGACTGTAGAGGCAAAAGGGCTTTATGTGACGAGTTCAGTGGCCGGTTTTACTTTCGACGAAGAAAATGTTGAGTATTTTGCCGAATACATCCGCCGGCAGACCGGACAGAGTTCCGGTGCAGCGGACACCAGCCGGTTGGGGGATATCAATAAACTGGAACAGATCCTGGGGATGTGCCTGGCGTCAGAAATCAATGCGCTGGTGATCGATGTCAAAAATGATGACGGCCTGGTTTCCTGGGAAAGCGAGATCGCATATGTCGAGGAAATCAATTCCAACTGGGTTATTCCGATGCGGCATTATGAACGATTGATGAACTACCTGAAAGCCAATGACATCTACACCATTGCACGGATTGTGGTGTTCAAGGACCCTTATCTGGCAAAAGTGCGTCCGGACCATGCCATCCAACTGTCCGCCGGAGGCACCTGGCGTGATCGAAGCGGGGTTGCCTGGGTAAATCCGTACGACGAGGATGTCTGGCAATACAACATTGCTGTGGCCCAGGAAGCGGCCCTGCGGGGATTTGATGAAATCCAGTGGGATTATGTCCGGTTTCCAGACAATGCCCGGACCTACGATCCCATTACCCATTTTCCAAACAAAAACGACCGGCCCAAAGACGTGGGCATTGAGGACTTCCTGATCCACTCGCGACAGGAACTGGCGCCATATAATGTTCACATTGCAGCGGATGTATTTGGTGTGATTACCCGTTCCTGGGACGACAAGCCCGAACTGATCGGCCAAACCTGGCGCCGGATTTCCCGCAACACGGACTATATCTGTCCGATGCTGTATCCCAGTCATTATGGAACCAACTGGTATGGGTTTCAGTATCCGGATGCCCATCCCTATGGGGTGTTGAGGGGCGCGTTGCTCGAAGCCATAGAACGAAATGCAGCCATTGAAGAACCGGCGGTGATCCGTCCCTGGATTCAGGGATTTACAGCGTCCTGGGTGCCCGGAAACATCCGGTACACACCGGAAGTGATCGCAGAGCAGATCATTGCCGGTAAGGAACTGGGAATTAACGAGTATCTGATCTGGTCTGCCGGAAACAACTACGACTACCGGACGTTCTTCTACCATGATCGTATCGGGGACCGGGGTCCGGCTCCCGGGAAAGACCTGATCGACCGGACGCCTGAAGAAGCCTTACGGCGGTTCTTATCCGGACAGCAGCATGGCCGGCATCACCATGTGTTTCTGTTAACGCCCATTGGTGATCGAGAGGCTCATTACAGTGATATGGAAGCGCGGCTGGGACAAAGCGAGTTGCGGCTGACCCGGTATACGGTCGGAGACATTGAACAACAAAGTGACGGGACGTATGTGGCATTGGTGGACTACCGGTATGAGTCCCGTGACGGGATTGCCGAGGCCGAAAAGGGCCGGTTCCGGATTGTAACGGAGAACGATGTGTTCAAGGTGGTACCACCCACACTGCGGTTTGAGCAACCCCAGGAAGAGCAGAGCGATTAACGGGCGACAAGGAGGAAGCAGCAGATGCGTATTCACATTATTTTTCACAGCATCCATGGTCACTGCTACCAGATGGCCAGGGAAATCGAGCAGGGAATCAGACAGGTGGAGGGCATCATTACCGGGATCTACCGTGTACCGGAAACATTGCCCGCCAACACATTGGCAGACATGGGGGCCACACAATCTCTGGCCCGGATGAGCGGAGTTCCGGTGGCAACAATGAATGAGCTCGAAGATGCAGATGGCATTGTCCTTGGGGCTCCCACATACTTTGGAACGCCCAGTTGCCAGATGATGTCCTTTCTTCATGGGGCCGGGCCCCAGTGGGCTGAGGGCCGGCTGATGGGGAAAGTCGGTGCATCCTTTACCACGGCTTCAGAACAAAACGGTGGGGCGGAGACCTGTCTGCATACGCTTAACGATTTTTTCTATCACCAGGGTATGTTGATCGTCCCCATGCCAACGGCGCTGACCGTAAATGAAATGCACGAGGAGCAGATTCCGGTGGGAGGGTACGCTTATGGTGCTTCCATGATCACCGGAGGGCTGAATGACCGGGACATCACTGATCAGGAAGCAGCGATTGCCCGGCTTCAGGGTCGTCAAATTGCCGGAGTCGTCAGAGATTTGCTCCGTAGCCGAAAGGAGAAATGACGCCATGGAAGAAGTTCGTTATGAGGAGTACGCAAAAGAGTACTTGGAACAGCTGAAAAAAGGGGCCTTTCTCACCGTCAAGGGAGCACGGGACAACACGATGACCATCGGCTGGGGAACCATCGGCTACATGTGGAAGAAGCCTGTGCTCATGGTGATGGTCCGGCCGACCCGCCACAGCTATGCCCTTCTGGAGCAAGCCCGTGAGTTTACGGTCAGTGTGCCACTCCATCAAAACTTGCAGGACCAGCTGTTGGGTTGCGGGAAGCATTCTGGCCGGGATATGGATAAATTCAAGGAGTTTGGACTGGATAAACAAAACGCCCTTTCCCTTCTGGAGACACCGGTGGTGGGGAACTGCCGGCTGCACTATGAATGCCGGCTGTTGTACCGGCATCCTTTGGACCCGGAGGAGTTGGATGAAGTCATCCGGGACACTGCGTATACTCAGGGAGACTATCATGTGCTGTATTACGGAGAAGTCCTTGAATCGTATTTGACGGATTAGGCACCTCTGAAGCCCCGGCGTGTCGGGCTCAAACATCCGAAAGATTTTCATCGGGAGCCTTCAAAAAAAGTTTTTCTGTGATATACTAGCAGTGTAAATCACATTTAATTATCGATTGATTATTTAACTAGAAAACAGGGGGGACGGATGATGTCATACGAAGCCAAATGCAGGGAACTGGGTATTGAGATTCCCGTACCGGGTAAGCCCGCGGCGGCATACGAACCGGGTGTCCTGATTGATGGATATGTGTACGTCTCCGGCCAGCTGCCCATGGTGGATGGAACATTGAGCCTGGCCGGCGTTGTCGGTGAGGACGTGTCGCTTGAGCAGGCCTATGAGGCGGCCCGTATCTGTGCAATCAACGGCCTTGGTGTGGTCAAAAGCCTGTTGGGCTCTCTTGACCGCGTCGAGCGGGTGATCAAGGTAGAGGGATTTGTAAACAGCCCTCAGTCCTATGGAATGCAGCCCAAAGTCATTAATGGAGCGTCCGAGCTACTTGGGGAGATTTTTGGGGACGCCGGCAAGCATGCCCGATTCGCCATTGGGACCAGCGGATTGCCGCTGGGCGCTGCTGTGGAAGTGAGCATGGTGGTCAAAGTCAAAGAATGAGCAGTTGGTGGTTGCCGAAACCGCACACACGTTGCTGATGATATCTGAACAAGATATATCATAGAGGGGTATCAAAAATTTTACTGGTCAAAGAGGAGGAAATGGGAATGCACAAAAAGTTATTTATTCCAGGTCCTGTGGACGTGGCGCCTGACGTTCTTCAGAGAATGGCATCGCCAATGATCGGACACAGAACCAACGAGGCATCGGTTCTGCAGAAAAGTTGTCATGACAAAATGCAGAAACTGTTCTACACGGAAAACATGATCATGTTTTCCACGTCATCCGGAAGCGGCTTCATGGAAGGGGCGATCCGGTCTTGCACGCGGAAAAGAGCAGCGGTCTTTTCCATCGGAGCGTTTGGCAACAGATGGTACAAGATGGCAACGGCCAATGGCGTGCCTGCGGACAAATTCGAAGCAGAATGGGGGACACCGACAACGCCGGAGATGGTCGATGAAGTCCTGGCCACCGGAAAATATGATCTGATTACGGTGACACACAACGAGACATCCACCGGTATTCAAAACCCTGTGGAAGAGATCGCTGAAGTCATGAAAAAATACCCGGATGTGGTCTGGTGCGTGGATGCGGTCAGCTCTGCCGGCGGCGCAAAAATTGAAGTCGACAAACTGGGCATTGATGTTCTCATTACGGCAACACAGAAAGCCCTGGGACTGCCTCCCGGACTGGCCATCTGCTCTTTCTCAGAAAAAGCCTACGAGGCCACAAAGGAAGTGGAAAACAGAGGGTTGTACTTTGATATGCAGGAGATCTACGATACGATCATCAAAAAGAATCACCAGTATCCGTCTACACCGTCGGTTTCCCACCTGTATGCACTGGACTACCAGCTGGACAAGATCATGCTGGAGGGCCTGGATGCCAGATGGGCCAGACACGAAGAAATGGCCAAGTATGTCAGAACCTGGGCAAACAAGCACTTTGAACTGCTGCCTGAGGAAAGATATGCGTCAAGAACACTGACCAACGTGAAAAACACCAGGGAGATCAGTGTGGGCGCACTCAACAAGGAACTGGCCAAAAGAGGCATGTGCATCTCCAACGGTTACGGCAAGATGAAGGATGTTACGTTCAGAATTGCCCATATGGCCGACACGACTCTGCCGGAAATCAGAGCCCTGCTGTTTGAAATCGAAGATATTCTTGGTCTGAACTAGACCAAAGAGACGACTGAAGGGGACTTAGGGCCGTATAAGGCTCTAAGTTTCCGCTGTTTTTGAATCAACGAAGGAGGATATAACAATGGCAAAAATTCTTGTAACGGATGGAATGGATAAGAGTGCGGTGGCGTCCCTGAAAGGACTGGGACACGATGTGATTGAAGAGTTTTTTGAGCCGGCAGACCTGGCCAAAAAAGTTCAGGAAGTGGACGCCCTGGTGGTTCGTTCTGCAACCAAAGTTACGGCAGACATTCTCGATGCAGCAGCGAAGAGCGGACAACTGAAGGTGGTCATCAGAGCAGGCGTGGGCATTGACAACATTGATGCAAAGCATGCGGACAAACGGGGGATCCAGGTCAGAAACACACCGGCAGCCAGCTCCTCAGCGGTTGCTGAACTGGCCCTTGCCCACATGTTTGCTCTGGCACGGTTTATTCCGGCAGCCAATGTGACCATGAGAGACGGACAGTGGAACAAGAAAGCCTACAAGGGCATCGAACTGGCGGGCAAAACCCTTGGGCTGATCGGCTTTGGCCGGATTGCCAGAAGCCTGGCCGAAAAAGCCAATGCTTTGGGAATGAAGGTTGTTTACACCGATATTCTGGGCAAGTTTGAAGGGTTTGACCAGTACGAGTATATGGAACAGGATGAGATTCTCAAAACCGCTGATTTCATCTCCCTGCACATTCCGTATGACAAGGCAGTCGGCCCAACCATCACTTCCCGGGAAATCGGCATGATGAAAGACGGCGCTTACCTGATCAACTGTGCCCGTGGTGGAGTTGTTGAAGAAAAGGCACTGGTTGAAGCGCTGAATTCAGGAAAACTGTCCGGAGCAGCTGTGGACGTTTTTGAAGTTGAGCCGACGCCCAACGAAGATCTGGTATCTTGCAGCAACGTGTCCTGCACACCGCATATCGGTGCGTCGACCCGGGAAGCCCAGGCCAGAATTGGTGAGGAAATCGTTGAGATTGTTAAGGAATATTTCTAAATAACGGAAGGAGGATGGTTCAATGGCTGTCGTAAAACCATTCGCAGCAGTCAGACCGAACAAAGGTCTGGCAGAGAAAGTGGCATCGTTGCCCTATGATGTTATGAACCGGCAGGAAGCCAAGGAAATGGCTGATGGGAACCCTTATTCCTTCCTGCATGTGGGCCGTTCAGAAATTGACATTGCAGACTCAGTCAGTCAGTACGATGACGCGGTGTATGCCAAGGCCCGGGAAAATTTGGACCGGATGATCAGCGAAGGAACGCTGATTCAGGAGGATGCTCCCTGCTACTACATCTACCGGCAGATCATGGACGGACGGGCACAGACCGGACTGGTCGGTTGCACATCCATCGATGAGTATATCGATGACACCATCAAAAAGCACGAGTTCACCCGGGAAGAGAAGGAAATCGACCGGATCAACCATTTTGATGTATGTGATGCAAACACTGAACCGGTGTTTCTGACTTACCGGAACAAACCGGAGATCAATGAGATTGTTGGAAACTGGATCAATGAGCACGATACGATCTTTGATTTTGTGTCGGACGACGGAATCGCCCATGTGGGCTGGAAGATTGATGACGGAGAACTGGTGTCAAGGATCGATGGATTGTTTGCCGAGCTGGACAATCTCTATATCGCGGACGGCCACCACCGGAGCGCTTCGGCGGCCAAGGTTGGCCTGAAGCGCAGACAGGAAAACCCGGATTACTCCGGGGATGAGGAGTTCAACAGATTTCTGGCGGTGATCTTTCCTGACCATGAACTATTGGTGATGGATTACAACCGGGTGGTCAAAGACCTGAATGGACTTTCAGAGGAAGCGTATCTGGAAGCGGTTCAAAAAGTGTTTTCTGTGGAGGAGTACAAGGGAAGTGGTCCATACAGGCCGGACAATAAGCACCGGTTCGGGATGTACTTGGACGGGAAATGGTACATTCTGGAAGCCCTGGAGGGGACATACGACCCGTCCCATCCAGTGAACAGTCTGGATTCTGCCATTTTGCAGAACAATCTGCTCGACCCAATCCTGGGGATTGAAAATCCAAGGACAGACAAGCGGATCGATTTCATTGGTGGGATCCGGGGCTTGGAAGAGCTGGAAAGACGGGTTTCCGGAGGCATGAAGGTCGCTTTTTCCATGTACCCAACCACCATTGATGATTTGATGAGTGTGGCTGATGCCGGTGAAGTGATGCCACCGAAATCAACCTGGTTCGAGCCAAAACTCAGAAGTGGATTATTTGTGCACAAACTCTGCTAAACGTGATAACACCACCAGAAAACCCGCCGGACGGCGGGTTTTCTGGTGGTGAAACAAATCAGTCTGAGTCGGTTGAAAAAAGCTTGATGTTGATCAGCTCAAGTGTCTCATTGCCCTTGTTGTTGACGTTCATCAATGTGCGGTAAGGAATGCTCAGCAGACTTCCCGGGCCGTATGTGTGGTCCGGCTGATCGCCCAGCTGCAGGGTGACGACTCCCCGAAGAACGGTCATGAGCAGATGGGCATTGGCCCGGTGTTCCGGGAGTCCTTCTCCCGGAGGAAAGACCAGGTGAATGTAGTGCAGATGGCTTTCGTCAATGAGTCGTTCAGTCAAGCGCTGGTCACTTTGGGTCAGTTCGTACAGGGTTTCAATCATGGGAAAGCTCCTTTGCGTTTTCTTTAACGGTAGTCCAAAAAGGAGCATCTGTATGTGATCATTGTTACCAAACAAGCGGTCGCCGTCCACCTTAGGTTTCACTCGTGGGAAAAAAAGCCATCCGGTTTCGGATGGCGAAGGTTCAGGATGTTTTGGTCGGTTGACCATAAGTTGAAAATTTGGCAAGGACGTCATCCATCTGTTCTTCAGTCAGAATGTTGGGTTCGCCAACGGCGAGCGCCCGCCAGTAGATTTCCGCGCAGAGTTCGATCTCTTCGGCAGCGCTGAATGCATATCCAATGGTTCCTCCAGCGGTCAGCAGGCCGTGATTCGCCAGCAGAACCCCATAGTAGCCGTCCATGGCCTCACAGGCGAATTGCGCCAGCTCCTGGCTGCCAAACGTCGCATAAGGGGCCAGTGGGATCTTGTTTCCCCCGCCAAATCCCACCAGATAATGAGCTGCCGGCAGTTCGCGCCCCAGGCAGGCCAGAGTGGTGGAATACACGGAGTGGGTATGGATGACCGCATTGATGTCCGTACGGTTCTGATAGAGGATCCGGTGCATGTTGTGTTCGCTGGACGGTTTGCTCCGCCCGTCAACGATGTTGCCATCAAGGTCCATCACAACCACATCAATTGCAGTGATGTCTTTGTATTCGACGCCGCTGGGCTTGATCGCATAAAGACCTTTCTCCCGGTCAAAGATGCTGAGATTTCCGCCGGTTCCAGTGGTGAGTCTCGATTCGATCAGTTTACGGCCAAAGACGACAATTTGCTCCCGTTCGGTCTGTAAAAGCATGGGAACCTCCTTTTCTGGCGGATTGGCAGAAAACAGTGCATTGTTCTGTTGTACAATGTAAGAAACCATCCGCACACACACCATTATATCGGATATCTGTTAAAGGGGAAGAACGATGATCATTGAATTGTACAGCATGATCCGCCACCTGACCGGATCAAAGGAAATCAGGGTCGAAAAAAATACGCTGGAAGAGGCGTTGATCCAATTGGCCCGGGAACACCCTGAAACCTTTGGTGCATCCGTGTATCACCCGGAAACGGGACTCAAATCGGGGGTTGTGATCCTGTATCACGGAAAGAACATGAACAGCCCGGAGGGACTGAAGACGACCATACCTTTGAAAGACCGGGTCGCCATTTTTTCGAGCATTGAGGGGGGATAGGCAGGGAGCGTCCCTTTCAGCGGGATGCCGGCTGTCGATGTGATGTGACATTGACAAAGACCAACGCATACAATCGACGGATTCATGTGCCAGAAAAGTATTTATCTCTCAGAATAACCCCCCGGATTCATTTGAATCCGGGGGGTTATTTAAAGCTTTCTGACAGCCGTTTCAATCCGGTTGAGCGCTTCCTGAAGATTTTCCACTGAATTGGCGTAAGACAGTCGGATGTAGCCCTCGCCATGTTCTCCGAATGTGGAACCGGGCAAAGTGGCGACCTGCGCCTCATCCAGCAGGTAATCAGTCATTTCCTGGCTGCTCAGCCCGAAAGAACCGATGTTCGGAAAGGCATAAAAAGCTCCGGAGGGCTGGACGCAGCGTATTCCAGTGATGCTGTTGAGGCCTTCGATCATGACGTCACGCCGCTTGCGAAATTCCTGGATCATGTCAGTGACGGCTGTCTGGTCACCGGTGAGTGCTTCAATGCCAGCCATCTGTGTGAATGATGCGGTACAAGAATTTGAACTGACAATGAGTGGGTTGAAGATGGCTGCCGCTTCCTGAGACATCACCCCATACCCCAGTCTCCAGCCGGTCATGGCGTAGGTCTTTGAAAAACCGTCAAGAATGATTGTTTTTTCCTGCATCCCGGGCAGTGATGCGATGGACACCGGGGTTTCCTCCGTGTAGATCATCCGGTCGTAAATTTCGTCCGAAAGGATCATGAGATCCCGGTCGCGAACCAGGTCTGCCACCCCCTCGAGGTCTTCCCGTGTCAGAACCCCGCCGGTGGGATTCTGGGGAGAGTTGAGGATGAGTAGTTTGGTTTTGCTGCTCAGCCGCTCTTCCAAATCGGTCAGACTGAATCTGAAATTCGATTCTTCAGTCATGGGAAGTGGCACGGGGATGCCTCCGACGAACCGGGTCATGGCTTCGTAGATCATGAACCCCGGGGATGGAATAATCACCTCGTCTCCCGGATTGACCAGCGACAAAATGGTGTAAAACAGGATAGGCTTTGCGCCCGGTGTGACGACAATGTTTGAAGCGTCGACCTGGATATTCTTGTAGGAGGACACGTACTTGGCAATGATTTCCCTGAACGCAGGAAGGCCCAGAGCCGGACCGTAGTGGGTAAAGCCGTCCTCCATCGCCTGCATTCCGGCCCGGACAATGTTTTCCGGAGTGTCAAAATCAGGTTCTCCAAGCTCCAGATGAATGACCTTAAGGCCTCTGTCTTCATACTGTTTGGCTTTTTGCTTGATTTCAAAACCGGAAACAATATGGATGTCCTGCGCCTGGGGAGTGAATAGATGCTTGATCATCGGTTAATCAGACTCCTTTTCGATCGAAGGGTATAGGTTCAATGGTGTAACCTAAATGACATTTTATATCATAATGGAACCAATGAAAACCTTCTGTTGCGATTTCAGATGAATTCTTGCCCAGACCTTGCCCAGAATTGATATCCAGGAGTATGGAACATTTGTCGTGAATGTTTCGTCATGCATTATTGGAAAGGATGTGGGACGATGTATGGAAAAATCGAAGTGAGCGGTCTGAAACATTCCTTTCAGATGGGAAAACTGCAGGTTCCGGTCCTTCATGGGATCGATTTGACCGTGGATTCGGGGGCGTTTATAGCATTGTGCGGCGCTTCCGGGTCTGGAAAATCAACACTCTTGAATCTGATTGGCGGACTGATGCAGCCGACTGAAGGGTCGATTCTGGTGGATGGACAGGACATCACAGGGCTCAGTGAAAACAAACTGTGTCTGTTTCGAAGGGACAATATTGGGTTTATTTTTCAATCGTACAATCTGATGCCGTACCTGACAGCCCTGGAAAACGTGGAACTGCCTCTCGTTTTTTCGCGGGTGGCGGAGGAAAAACGAAGGGCCATGGCGGTTGAAGCGCTGGAACAGGTGGGCTTGGCAGACCGGATGGATCACCGTCCGGGAGAACTATCCGGAGGCCAGCAACAGCGGGCCAGCATTGCCCGTTCGCTGGTCACAAAACCCCGGGTGATCCTGGCAGATGAACCCACAGGAAATCTGGACAGCCAGACGGGCAGTGAGATTATGCTGCTTCTGAAGGAGCTGAACCGGGAAAACGCAAGCACATTTCTGATTGTGACCCATGATTTGCACCTGGCTGAAATCTGCGGCCGGACGGTCTACCTCAAAGACGGTCTGATTGTCGATGAGCAGGAGGTGGCCCAATGAGGACCAGAGACGGGATCAGAATGTCTGTCCGAAACCTGAAAAAACGTAAGGGACGAACCATCCTGACGGCACTGGGGGTGTCCATCGGGACGGCAGCCATTGTGTGCATGGTGGCCCTGGGAATTGGACTGCAGAGAACGGCCACTGAGTCCCTGGGAGACTTCGGGGACCTGAGCATCTTACAGGTGCACCCCAACTGGGAAAACGTTCCGGGAGGGCGTGTGGATGAGTTCTCTCAGCCCAAGATCCGGCAGGGAGACATTGATGCCCTGGAACAGCTTTCCGGAGTGCAGGCCGTCATGCCGTCTGTCGGCTTTTACGGAATGGCCGAAGTACAACTGGGCCGCCAGTGGAATCAGCCCAACATCACGGGACTGGATTTCAGCAAAGCGGATGCTTTCGGGTATACACTGGGTGAAGGATCCATGGCGGACGGAAGTCCCCGCGAAGTCCTTGTGTCATATCATTTTCCGTCAAGCTTCTATGAAAAAACCCGGTCGCGTCCAAGCCGGACCGATGACGTTGTGGATCCGGGGATGCACATGGAGATGTCTGTGGGAAACGGCATGGACAGGATCCCTGTTGTGGGTCGCAACATTACAGTGACGCTGGAACAGTATCTGGGGGAAGGTGAGGTTCGCCGGAAAAACTATCAGTTTCGGATTGCCGGTGTGATGGCAGACGGTTCAGGGGACTGGGGAAATGTGCTATACGTTCCGCTGGATGTGGTGCAGGAGATGCGTGTCTGGCAGGGAGATGAAAAAGCAGCCGGCGGGCGTCAGGCTCCGGAAACCGGGTACGACAGCGTGCGGATCAAGGTTGCCGGGAACGACCAGGTGACAGAGGTGGTGGAGGGCGTCCGCGGTCTTGGTTTGCAGACCTGGTCACCAACCGATATGCTGGAGGAACTGAACCGGTTCTTCCTGATGGTCCAGCTGATCCTTGGAGGCATTGGGTCAGTGGCCCTTCTGGTGGCAACCATCGGGATTATCAACACCATGATTATGGCGATTCTGGAAAGGAACCGGGAGATCGGTGTGATGAAAGTGCTGGGAGCGACCCTGCCGAATGTCAAGTTTCTGTTTCTGACGGAGGCAGCGATTATCGGCTTGCTTGGTGGATTGTGGGGACTGTTGTCAAGTCTGGTGCTGGTGAGAGTGATCAATCTGGTGGGGCGAAGCGTTATCCCCGGTGCTGAAGCGAACACCAGCCTGGCCATTATTCCCCCCTGGTTGGTATTGTTTGCTCTAAGCTTTTCCATTCTGATCGGGCTGCTGGCCGGTCTCTACCCAGCAGCCCGTGCAGCAAGGATCAGCCCGATGGAAGCCATCCGCAATGAATGAGGAGGAAAGTCATGAATAATGTCAAACAATGGGGCCGAAGTATCAAAGAGGCTTCCTGGAAGAAAAAAGCAGCCGGTGTGGGGTTTCTGGTGATCTTTGCCGGAGCCGGCTGGCTTCTCAATGCACAGGGAGGCGATGTTCCTCAGGAGTGGAGTGAGGAAATGCCCGTGATTGAAGTGGCTGTGGACAGGGGAGATGTTCGTCAGACCATTTATGTTGCCGGGAACGCACTGGCGGAAAGTGAAGAACGGATAGCCGCGGTTTCCGGTGCCAGGGTTCGCAGGGTGCACGTCCGGGAAGGACAACAGGTGCAGCCTGGCGATCTGTTGTATGAACTGGATGACACCGATGCGCGGCTGGCGTACCAGGCTGCCCAGATTCAATATGAGAAGCAGCAGTCTGAATTCAGGGAGGCAACCGGGGAAACAGCGGGAGATCCCCGAATCCTCACCGGGGGTTCCGGTGTCATCACCGCCATGAATGTCAGCCCGGGCGACAGTGTGACGCCGGATACCGTGGTGGCCACCCTTCAGAACCGGGAAACACTGGTGCTGCGACAGGCCATGAATGTCAATGATGTCCGTCGTCTGTCAGTGGGTGACCAGGTCCAGGTGTTCCTGCCTGCGTATATTTCTTTCCTGGAGGCAAAGGTGGCTGAGATTGATGCCATGGACTCTCCGGGTTCCAGCGGGGGCATCCTGCGCTACGTGACACTTGCGGTTTCCAATCCCGGAGGACTGAAAGAGGGAGACAAGGCAAAACTCCAGACAGATGTTGGGGGCCGGACCATTTCGGCCATGGACATGGGAGAGCTGACATACCGGGATCCGGTGGAGATCCGGGCAGGCGTACGCGGGGTCGTGTCATCAAGGCACCGCAGCAAGGATGACCTTGTGGGAAGTGGAACCCTTCTCTACACCATTGAAGAGGACAGCCAAGACCTGCGTGACCGGGAACTGTCTCTGGAACTAGAACGAAGCCGGCTGGGCCTGGAGGAGGCCCGAAAGGCGCTGAATGAAACGAAGGTGCGCACCTCAGTTTCCGGTCAGGTGATCGAACTCAATGTCCGGGATGGAGAATTTCCGGATGCGTCCGTTCCGGCTGCAGTGATCAGCAGCACAGGGCGGCTGAAGATGCGCGTTGTGGTCGATGAGTTTGATGTGGCCAGGATCTTTGAAGGACAGCCTGCGGAGGTGTATTTCAATGCATTTGGCAATGAGCTGTTTGGGGGCGTGGTCAGTTTTGTTTCCCGCAGCGGGACATCCGAAAGTGGGAATGTCAATTTCAGGGCGGAAATTACAATTGAGGCAGACGAGCGTGTGCTTCCGGGAATGAGTGGCGATGCGGACATCTTTGTTGAGATGAAGGAAAATGTGGTCCGTGTCCCCCGTGATGAGATCACCATTCTGGAGGATGGCCTTGGCGTGGTGCAGATCAAGCAGCCCGATGGCTCTGTCGAACCAAAGGAAGTCCGGACGGGGGTTGAGGGTGATCAGTTTATTGAGATCATCGAAGGCCTTCAGGAAGGAGATACGATCGTATCACATTCTTCCGTAGGAGCGATGGGAATGCATGGACGTACAGAAATGTTCTTTTAAGAAAAGCCGGGCGGTGCCCGGCTTTTTCCTGGCGGGCCCGAGGAATGGGGGTTGTGGAGACGCATGAATACTGGAATAATGGAAAGGGCCGGAGGTTTTCCGGTCGATGACAGGAATCATGAGGTGGACACAGCGTGAACATAGTCAAACAGATTGCCGGGGAACTGGGTGTCAGCACGGAAAGAGTCAGTCAGGCCGTTGCTCTTCTTGATGAAGGCAACACAGTGCCCTTTATCGCCCGGTACCGTAAAGAGATGACAGGATCCTTGGAAGACGAACAGTTGCGCAACATCGAGGAGAGACTCGTTTATCTGAGGAATCTTGAACGCAGAAGAGAAGAGGTCCGAACGTTTCTTCAGGAAAACGGCTTGCTGACCGGGGATCTGGGCCGCATGCTGGACGCTTCACGAACGCTGGTTGAAGTTGAAGACATTTACCTTCCGTATCGCCCCAAACGGGTAACCCGGGCCTCCAAAGCCCGGGAACAGGGGTTGGAACCGCTGGCAAGCACCATGTTGACAGCCAAGGTGGGTGACCGGCTGGAGATCCTGAAGACGTTCGTAAACCCGCAACTGGGTGTAGGCAGTCCTGACGAGGCACTGCAAGGGGCCAGAGACATTTTGGCCGAACGGTTTTCTGAAGACCCCAGGATCCGCCGGTTTTCCCGGGAACAGGCCTTTTCCCGGGGGACTCTGACGGCAGAGCCCAGGAAGAAAACGCAGGAGCGAAACCCCTATGAAGCGTACTACGGGTTTTCCCAGCCTGTCGCCCAACTGGCCCCACACCGGGTGCTGGCGCTTAACCGGGGTGAGCAGGAGAACTTTTTGACAGTGAAGCTGACTCTTCCGGAACTGGATATCATGAACCGGATGCTCAAGAGCCATGTTCAGGAGAAAGTTCTTTTTCTGTCAGAGATTAAGCTTGCGGTATTTGATGGTTTCAAGAGGCTTTTGGCTCCGGCGGTTGAGCGGGAAGTGCGGGCAGAGCTGACGGTTTTGGGAGAGCAAAGCGCCATCCGTGTGTTCGGGGCCAACCTGAAGAAACTTCTTCTTCAACCCCCCGTCCGTGGCCGTCGGGTGCTTGGATTTGATCCGGCGTTCAGGACGGGGTGCAAGCTGGCCTGCGTGGATGAGGCAGGGAACCTGCTGGCCTACGATGTGATCTATCCAACACCGCCAGAGTCACGAATCATGGAAAGCAAGGAGACCCTGAAACAGATGATCCGCCAACACGGCGTGGATCTGATTTCCCTGGGAAATGGGACAGCCTGCCGGGAAAGCGAGGAATTCCTGGAACAGGTTCTTCAGGAGCTGGATATGCCGGTGGTGTACACGATCACCAGTGAAGCCGGTGCGTCGGTGTATTCGGCGTCGGCTCTGGGAAAGGAAGAGTTTCCGAAACTGGATGTGACATTACGAAGTGCAGTGTCGATTGCCCGGCGGGTGATCGATCCGCTGGCAGAACTGGTTAAAATTGATCCCAAGGCCATTGGGGTCGGTCAGTACCAGCATGATGTGAATCAGAAACGGCTCCGGGGAGCATTGGACAATGTCGTGGAAGATTGTGTCAATGCGGTGGGAGTGGATGTCAATACCGCATCGGCGGCCCTTCTTGAACGTGTTGCTGGGATCCGACCGACCGTCGCGCAGAGTATTTTGAAGGCTCGAACGGAGAAGGGAAGATTCCAAAACCGTCAGGAGCTGCTGAAGGTCCGGGGCCTGGGCCCAAAAATGTTTCAGCAGGCAGCCGGTTTTCTGCGGATCAGTGGGGGAGACCAACCGCTGGATGCCACCGGGGTGCATCCGGAAGCCTATGAAGCAACGCAACGGCTCCTGCAGGAAACGGGTCTGACCATCGGAGACATGAAGACGCAGGCAGATCATCTGGATGTGCAGGAGTATGCTGCCCGCCTGGGGTTTGGTGAGCCGACGCTTCGTGACATTCTCCTGGAATTGAAAAAGCCCGGGCGTGATCCAAGGGACCAGTGTCCGCCCCCCATGTTCCAGTCTGGTGTGACGACGATGGACGATTTGAGGGAGGGCATGTGTCTGAAGGGGGTTGTGCGCAATGTCGTGGATTTCGGGGCATTTGTGGACATCGGTGTGCATCAGGATGGACTGGTGCACGTCTCTGAACTTTCCGACAGTTTCGTCAAGGATCCGTTCACAGTGGTCGGTGTCGGCGATCAGGTGGATGTTCGTATTCTGGAGATTGACAAAGAACGTGGCCGCGTCTCGTTGACAATGAAAACCAGTGGAGGGTGCAAACGATGAATCTGACGGATTACAGCACCATACAGAACTTGCGCAAGAAACACGGCTTCTTCCTGAAAAAAAAGTTGGGCCAGAATTTTCTGCTTGATTCCCGTGTGGTGGAAGAAACCATCCATGGTGCAGGTGTCGGGCCAGAGGACGTGGTGTTGGAAATAGGTCCGGGTTTCGGAACGCTGACCCGGGCGCTGTCCGGGAATGCCCGTCATGTGATCGCAATTGAGCTGGACAGTAAACTGCGACCGATCCACCAGGAAACCCTGGGAGACCTCGCCAACGTGACTGTGGTTTACGGGGATGCGCTGTCCATGGATCTGGACGAATTGGTGCAGGAACTGTGTCCGGTGAGTGCATCCGGACGGATTCGCGTGGTCGCCAATCTACCCTATTACATTACAACCCCGATTCTGTTTCACCTTCTGGAATCGGGCTTCAGACTGGACAGCATTACGGTGATGGTGCAGAAGGAAGTTGCTCAAAGAATTCAAGCACCGCCGGGGGGGAAGGATTACGGAGCGCTGTCGGTGGGAGTGCAATTCAGGAGTCGTCCGGAGATCCTTCTTCGGGTCAAAGCTGGATCGTTTTATCCGTCGCCCAAGGTGGATTCCGCGGTGATACATCTGGAGATTCTGGAGACACCGGCTGTCTCAGTGCACAATGAGACCTTGTTTTTCAGGGTGGTTCGGGCGGCATTCGGTCAACGACGCAAAACGCTTCTCAATGCTCTGGGGAATCAGTTTGCTGAGTTCGGTCGTCCATGTGTGGCGGAGATGCTTCAGGACGCAGGGATTGATCCGGGACGCCGGGGTGAGACATTGTCGCTGGACGAATTTGCACGGCTGGCAGATCGGATGGACATGGAAAAGAGACTGAAAGACTGAAAAAGGGCTGAAGAGCCCAGAAGATAACGGAAAAACCATTGACAAGCCCAATTGGTTTGAGTAAAATGAATCTTTATTTTTCCCTCATTCTGTGGTATACTTATTCCAGTGCCCATTAGAAAGAGGTGAGCCTGTGGCCAGTAAGCAGGAAGTTACCAGCATTCGAAACGGACTTAAAAAACGCATCGGCAGTCAGGTGGTTGTTCGCGCAAACACCGGACGAAAAAGGATTGTCGAAAAAAATGGGGTCTTGGAACAAACATATCCAAATGTGTTTGTTGTTCTGATCAATGATTCGGTGGAAACCCCATCAAGGCGGATGTCCTTCAGTTATGTGGATGTACTGACAAAGACCGTGGAACTGGAAATCTGCCCAGATCGATCGACTGCCTAGAGAGCCTTTGGCTCTCTGTTTTTTTGGAGGGAAATCATGAATCCAATTGCGTTTGAATTTGGCCCTATGACAGTGTACTGGTACGGTGTATTCATTGGATCAGGAATTGCTCTTGCCCTGTTGTCGGCGTATTTTGAATCCCGGCGCAGAAGAGTCAACCCGGATTTAATCATGGATGGCGCACTGTTCATGCTCCCGGTGGCCTTTTTGGGAGCCCGGTTGTATTACGTGCTGTTTCGCTGGGAGTATTACAGCTCTCATCCCGAACACATCCTGGCTATTTGGCGGGGGGGGCTGGCCATTCACGGTGGCATTCTGGCCGCCATGGTCTTCTTTTATTTCTACGCACGGAAGAAAAATGAGCCCTACCTGATGATCCTGGACATTGTGGCACCGGGGGTGGTGCTGGCCCAGGGGGTCGGTCGCTGGGGAAATTTTTTCAACCAGGAAGCTCACGGAGGCCCCGTATCGGAGGCCTTTATCAGCCGGTTTCCGGCATTTATTCAGCGGGGTATGCTCATTGGAGATACGGTTTACCATCCGACATTTCTCTATGAATCTGTCTGGAACCTGGGTGTCTTTGCAATTCTTATGCTGATCGCCTCGCGCAGGACAAAGCCCTGGGGGCTTATTGCCGGGCTTTACATAGGACTGTACTCCCTGGGACGGTTCTTTATCGAAGGGCTCCGGACGGATAGTTTGATGCTGGGCCCTCTGCGCATCGCTCAGGTGGTGAGCCTGAGTGGCGTGATCGCTGCAGTCCTGATCCTGTGGTGGATACACCATTCAAAAGACGGGAAGGAATCACCCTCTGACCCCAATCAATAAAAACGTTTCTTCCCGAAGACCCGGAGTGGTCTGCGGGAAGTTTTTTTATTCCTCAAAACAAGAGATACATCTTAACAGAACCTTAATCCGGGGATAAAACGCAGTTAATCTGTTGTGGGTATGATGTACTTGGAAATAAATTTGAGGAGGATATGTAAATGAAACTGAAGATGTTGAAAAAAGCAGTTGTTCTGGGGATGGTGGCCTTCATGGCCGTTTCCCTGTTCGCGGGTTGTGGCGGGGGAGCCACTGGATCTGATGCAGGAAATGGCAATGGAAACGGAAATGGAAACGATCAACCATCCGGTGATGCCACGTCACCGGTGATGTACCAGCTGGCCGGTTCGGATTCCGAAGTCAACGTGGTTCAGCGATTGACGGAGGTGTTCACTGAAACGGATTCAAATATTGCATTTGCGGTGACCGGAGGCGGATCGGGAACAGGAATTGCCTCTCTGGTCGACGGACAGATCGATGTAGCCAACTCGTCACGGGAAATGAGAGATGAAGAGATTGCCGCTGCTCAGGCAAACGGCGTGGACCCCAGGCCATTCATCTTCGCCCAGGACGGTCTTGCGGTGGTGATCAATGACTCCTTGCCGATCGAAGAACTGACTGTTGATGAACTCGGCGCCATCTTCCGCGGAGACATCACCAACTGGGCCGATGTGGGTGGTCCCGACCTGGAGATCTCTCTATACGGACGGCAGAGCACGTCAGGAACCTATGTGTACTTCATGGAAAACGTTGTTAAGGGAGACTATTCCGAAAACAAGAAAATGCAGTCAGGAAGCGCCGCCATTGTGGAAGGTGTGATGGCTGATGGGGCAGGGATCGGTTACACAGCCATTGGTTATGCAGTGGACTCAGCGGGCAATGAAAGAGACGGACTGCGGGTTCTTCGGGTGGCCCCGGACGCCGGTTCTCCGGCCGTGACGCCCTTGGACCTGGACAACATCATGGAGGGCCTTTACCCAATCGTCCGCCCCCTCTTCCACTACGTGGACGGTAAAGCGGAAGGCGGTCTGAAAGCATACCTGGAGTTTGTGGTCAGTGCTGAGGGACAGGCCATTGTGCAGGAGGAAGGGTTCTTCCCCATCATGGATTCTCATAGACAAGCCAACATGCAGGTATTTGAATAGACTGTAAGACAGACATTGACGGTTAAAGGGCGCGGGACTGTGCAAACAGTCCTGTCCTTTGCTGTCCGGGAGGTGAAACAATGAAAACTGGAAAGGCAAAAGAACGGCTGATCCGCTGGTTTTTTGGACTCAACGGCCTGTTTGTGATTTTCATTCTGATGGCCATTTTGGCCCTCTTGGTCCGAAACAGTCTGCCGTTTTTCCAGGAGATGGGTTGGACCACGGTGTTCACAGATTTGCGGTGGAATCCCGGGTCCTACAATGAACCCCAGTATGGAATCCGTACCCTCATGCTGAGCACCGTGATGGTGACCGTAGGCTCCCTGATCCTGGCAATTCCTCTGGGTCTGGCCTGTGCGGCCTACCTGTCCGAGGTGGCATCGTCAAGAGAACGGGAAATACTCAAACCGTTCATCGAGATTCTGGCGGGAATTCCGTCGGTGGTGGTTGGCTTTTTTGGTCTGGTGGTCCTGAACCCGATCATCGCCCGGGTGTTCGGGCTGGGTAACGGGCTTAATGCGTTGAACGGCTCCATTCTGCTGGCCATTATGGCTATGCCCACCATCATTTCCTTGTCGGAGGACGCCATAAACGCTGTCCCCAGGGAATACAAGGAGGCGGCCTATGCTCTGGGGGCCAACGAGTGGCAGACACTCTGGAAAACCACGGTTCCTGCGGCGAAGTCCGGAATTCTGGCATCCTTTATGCTGGGCATGGGCCGGGCGATCGGGGAAACCATGACCGTGTTGATGGTCACCGGGAATGTCCGGGCGATGCCGTCGTCCTTTCTGGACCCGGTAATGACCCTGACGGCCACCATAGCCATTGAAATGGGAGAGGTGGCGTTTAACACCACCCATTATTATGGGCTGTTTGTTGTAGGTCTGGTGCTGTTTATTATGACGTTTCTCGTCAACCTGGCATCTGACATCCTTGCCCACAGAAAGAGCTGGTGAATATGAAAACAAACAATCGCAAGGCATCGGTCCTTTTGGGGTTCTCTATTCTAAGGGGCGCCAACGTTTTGGTGGCAGCGATCCTTCTCATCATCCTATATGACATTGTCAGTAAGGGCATCGGGACGATCAATTGGACATTTCTGACGGACATCCCCCGGCAGGGGATGACTGAAGGGGGGATCTTCCCGGCCATTGTCGGGACGCTGTATCTGACCATCCTGACCACCTTGTTTTCCGTGCCCCTGGGTGTCTGTGGGGCGATCTACCTGAATGAGTATGCAAAAGAAGGAATTCTGACCCGGTTGATCCGGCTAAGTTTGCGCAATCTCGCCGGGGTTCCGTCTATTGTCTTTGGTCTGTTTGGTGTTGCGTTTTTTGTTCAGTATCTGGGGCTGGGGATGTCCCTGTTGTCCGCCAGTCTGACGCTGGCCCTGTTGACCCTGCCGATCACCCTGACAGCCAGCGAGGAAGCCCTCAAAACGGTGCCCGATTCCTACCGCCAGGCTTCTCTGGCTCTGGGAGCAGCGCCCTGGCAGATGATCCGAACTGTGGTGATTCCCCAGGCACTGCCTGGAATGATGACCGGCGCCATTCTGGCCCTGGCCAGGGCGGCCGGGGAAACCGCTCCCATTTTGGTGACGGGAGCAGCGTTCTTTCTGCCGTTTCTGCCATCGTCTTTCCGTGATCAGTTCATGGCACTGCCTTATCACCTGTACATCATGGCCACCCAGCACCACTCGATCAGCACGGTCAGACCGATTGCGTACGGGACAGCCCTGGTGCTGGTGGTGCTGGTGTTTATCCTGAATCTGGCGGCGACTTTGCTGCGTTCCCGGTTCCGGAGAAAATTTGAGCGATAGAAGTGGCGGATCCGCACTTCTGAAGGAGGAATAATCTATGGAAGAGAAGAATACGTTTCAGATCCGTGACCTGAACCTCTATTACGGAACCGTACAGGCTTTGAAAAATGTCAATATTGGCATCGAACGGAACAGGGTGACAGCCCTGATTGGACCGTCGGGATGTGGAAAATCAACATTTTTGCGGGTGCTCAACCGGATGAATGATCTGATCGACAGTGTGAAGATCACCGGTGAGGTGCTCTTTGACGGAACAGATATCTACAGCGATGACGCCTGTGATGTGATCATGCTCCGCAAGCAGGTGGGGATGGTCTTTCAAAAGCCAAACCCCTTTCCCATTTCCATCTATGACAATGTTGCTTACGGACCGCGGATCCATGGGATCAAGGACAAAAAGGTGCTTGACGAGGTTGTGGAACGAAGCCTGAAGGATGCAGCCCTGTGGGAAGAGGTTCATGACCGGCTTCAAAAGAATGCCATGGGGTTGTCCGGGGGACAGCAACAGAGGCTGTGTATCGCCCGGGCTCTGGCGACAGAACCGGAAGTGGTGTTGATGGATGAACCCACGTCCGCCCTGGATCCGATCTCCACGGCCAAAATCGAAGATCTCATCGAAACACTCAAAAAAAAGTATTCCATCGTCATTGTCACCCACAACATGCAGCAGGCAGGCCGGATTTCTGACGAAACAGCGTTCTTTCTCAATGGGGAGATTGTTGAAATGGGCAGTACAGAAGACATATTTTACAATCCGAAGAACAAGAAAACAGAAGACTATATTTCAGGGCGGTTCGGTTAAGCCGGATGCGCAGGGAGGAATGACTATGATCAATCGGCAAAGTTATGTGGAAAAACTGGAAGCCGTGCAGGAAGACGTGCTGCGGATGGGGACCCTGATGGAAGAGGCCGTGGAAAAAGCCATTCGGGCACTGGTGGACCAGGATGTGGAGCTGGCCAGGGAAGTGATCCGGGATGACGATCTCATTGACGACATGGAGCATGAAATTGAGGAACATTGCATGAAAATCATTGCTACTGAACAGCCGGTGGCCCGCGATCTGCGGATCCTGTTTACCGCCATGAAAATTACCACGGATCTTGAGCGGATGAGTGATAACGCTGTGAACATCGCTAAAATCGCCCGGAAGATCGGAAAAGAGAAACACATCAAGCCGCTGATCGATATTCCGCGGATGGCTCAATTGGCTGTATCCATGGTGCGGGATGCCGTGGACGCCTATGTCAAGCTGGATGTGGAAAAGGCTTTTGAA
>SKMO01000191.1 GCA_007121025.1 Bacillota bacterium
CGCCATTGCCCGGGCGCTGATCATCCGGCCGGCCGTGCTGATCCTGGATGATTCCACGTCGGCGGTTGACAGTGAAACCGAAGTGCTGATCAATGAGGCATTGGACGGTTACCTTCCTGGTGTGACCCGTCTGGTGGTTGCCCAGCGGGTGGCACCGGTCATCGGCATGGACAGGATTCTGGTCCTTGATGAGGGACACCTGGTGGCCCAGGGAACGCATCAGGAACTGCTGCAAACAAGCGGCATTTACCGTGCGATTGTCGACTCGCAACTGGGGGGTGTGCTGTCATGAGCCGGATGACGTCCAAGCCGGGCAGTGGGCCGCATCGGGGTCCGGCAGCCCGCTTTCAGATGGAAAAACCGAAAATCCGGGATGCCCGGGCAACGGTGTTGCGAATTTTGGCATATATGAAAGGACACCAGGGACTGTTGGCACTGGTGCTCCTTCTGGTGGTCCTGACGACCGGGCTCAATGTGTTGGCCCCTTATCTGATTGCTGTGGCCATAGATGAATACATTCTGGCCGGAAATGTGCCGGGACTGCCCCCGGTGATTGGTCTGCTGGCCGGCAGTTACGCCCTGAGTGCCCTGTTTACCTGGTTGCAGGCCCGGCTGATGATCCAGGTGGCCCAGCACGGCGTCCGCCGGATCCGGGAGGATCTTTTTGCCCGGATGCAGTTGTTGCCGCTGAAGTTTTTTGACAGCCATTCCCATGGGGATTTGATGAGCCGGATGACCAATGACATTGATAACATCAGCAATTCCCTGTCACAGAATGTGACGCAGTTTCTGTCCAACACCCTGGCGCTGGTCGGGGTGGGAATTGCCATGGTCCTGCTGAACCGGCCGTTGGCTCTGGTAACCATCCTGCTGGTCCCCCTGACGGTGGTTCTGATGGGTTTTCTGGGGAAACGGACCCGGAAGAACTTCACGGCCCAACAGGAAGATCTGGGGGCTGTGAATGGGATGATTGAAGAATACATTGCCGGTCATCGGGTGGTCAAGGCCTTTGGCCGGGAAGAGGATCTGATCCGGGAGTTTGGCCGGGTCAATGGCCGCCTGCGGTCATCGGGAATCCGGGCGCAGGTTTATGCAGGAATGATCTGGCCGGTGATGAATCTGTTCAATAACGTCGGCTATGTGCTGGTGATCAGTGTGGGGGCTCTTCTGGTGGTCCTGAACATGACCACGCTGGGGATTGTCACGGCATTCATGAACTATTCCAAGCAGTTCGCCCACCCGCTGAACCAGATCGCCCAGCAGTACAACACCATCCAGCTGGCCATTGCGGGGGCTGAACGGGTGTTTGATATCATGGATGAAACGCCGGAATGCCCAGACCGGGAAGATGGTGTGCGTCCAGAGATGCTGGAGGGACTGGTGGAGTTCGAGCACGTGGATTTTGCGTATGAAAAGGGTGTCCCGGTTCTCCGGGATGTCAGCCTGAAGGCCGGGCGGGGAGAGGTTGTGGCTCTGGTGGGTCCGACCGGAGCCGGGAAAACGACGATTGTCAATCTGCTGACCCGGTTTTATGATGTGCAGTCTGGTGTTATCCGGGTGGATGGCCGGGATATTCGCAGTTACCCCCGGGAGTTTCTCCGGTCCCGTCTGGGGATTGTCCTGCAGGACACCTATCTGTTCTCGGGAACGGTTCGGGAGAACATCCGGTATGGGCGGTTGGAGTCGACAGACGGTGAGGTGGAGGCAGCGTCCCGGATGGCCAATGCCCACGGTTTTATTCACCGGCTGCCTCAAGGGTATGATACAGTACTGACGGAAGAAGGAAGCAATCTGTCCCAGGGACAACGACAGCTCCTGGCAATCGCCCGGGCCATTCTGGCGGACCCGGAAATACTGATTTTGGACGAGGCCACCAGTTCAGTGGACACCCGAACAGAACGGGACATCCAGGAGGCCATGCTCAAGCTGATGGAAGGCAAGACGTCCTTTGTGATCGCCCACCGGCTGAGCACGATTCGCACGGCGGATCAGATTCTGGTGATTCGGGACGGTCGGGTGGTGGAACAGGGAACACACAGGGAACTGCGGGAACTGGGGGGCTTTTATGAGCATTTGCACCGCAGTCAGTTTGGCGGCCTGCCGGTTGCCTGAGAAAGCAACGATCATGTGTGAGGTGACAGAGATGAAAGAATTGATCGACCGGATTAATCAACTGTACCATAAGAGTCAGGCAGAAGGCCTGACCGAAGAGGAAAAACGAGAGCAGGCCCGGCTGCGCCGGGAATATGTGGACAAGGTGAAAGCCAATTTTCGAACGGAAATGGCCGGGGTGAAGAAAACTGATCCCCCCGTCCAATAGGATCGAGGCAGCAGATGAGTCAATCAACGCTACAACGAAAAAACTGGGACGTGCGCGACGCCCTGATTATTCTGGCCGGGGTGTTGCTCTCCCGTGAAGGGGTGGGCCTGCTGGCCCGGTCCATTAACCCGGGGGCCAACAGGGCGGGTGTCTTTTTTGCGGAGATCACCGTTGCCGCACTGGTGCTTTTTCTCCTGCATTTTTATTTTATTGAACACCGGTACATGGGAACCGGCCGGCTGGAATACCGTTCGGAAAAATGGCTCTGGTATGTTCAGATCGGCATCATGACCGGTGGGCTGTGTTTTGGACTTCTGACCGCGGGCTATGGGCTGGTGCTCCGGACCGTGGGTTTTGGTGTGGCCCCGTTGTTTTCCGAGCTGATCATGACGGCAGATCAGCCCCTGGAGCGGGTGCTTCTGGGCATTTCCCTGGTGGGGTTGTTCCCGGTGGTGGTGGAAACCATTTTTCGGGGGTTTCTGCATGAGGCCCTTAAGAAGGAGATGGGGGCGACAGGGGCATTGCTGACGGGGGCTGTCCTGTTTGGTCTTCTCCTGGCCGAACCTCTGCTGATCCCCGCTTATGTTCTGGGCAGTATGGCGCTGGGGTTTGTGTATGAGCTGACCGGCTCGCTTTATACGTCAATGGTCGCCCTGGGCGTTTGGCAGGGGCTGATTCTTGGCTGGATTTGGATACTGGGAGTGTAACGATGCGAAAAGTCTTGTTATTGACGCTGGCCACCGGGGCGGGCCACAATTACGCCGCCGGATCGCTCAGGGAAAAACTGGAATCGGAAGGGTTTGAAGCGGAACTGCTGGATCCATTCCGCAGCGGGGACCGCCTGCTGGATGTGCTGGTGTCTGGCGGATACAACACCATGGCGAAACGATCGCCGACACTCTATGGGAAAATATACCGTTTGGCCGAGAAGGATGTGGCCAATGAGACGGTGATCAATCTGATCAAGCGCAAGGGGCTCAAAAACTTGCTGTCGCAAATTGATGACCGAAGCCCTGACCTGATCATCTCAACCCATCCGATCCTGACATTTTTACTGGGGGCTGCCCGGGAGGAAGAACGGCTGACTCTGCCGGTGATGGCGGTGGTCACGGATTACATCGGGCATTACACCTACATGGCCCACCATGGGGGCATCGACGCATACATCACGGGCAGTGCGTTTACGAAACGGGATCTGATCCGGCGGGGGGTTCCCGAGCACAAGGTGTTCACTTACGGGATTCCTATCCGGCAGGAGTTTTATCAGCCCAGACCTTGCCGGCCGGAGGGGGATTTGTTCACGGTTCTGGTGATGGCCGGCAGTATGGGACTGACCAAGATGGAAAAAGTCATTGGTCAG
The DNA here is from genome assembly GCA_007121025.1 of Bacillota bacterium. Classification (GTDB taxonomy): domain Bacteria; phylum Bacillota; class TC1; order TC1; family UBA5767; genus SKMO01. Next base: position 3,681 of record SKMO01000191.1, read on the forward strand.
GTGATGGGTTGTCCGCAACCCCTTCGGATGGTGGCGGTTTGTGGAAACAACGAGGAAATGCGGGAAGACCTGGAGAAAACGTATGGGCAGGGAATGCAGGCTGACGGCAAGGAAGTGGTGATTTACGGGTTCACCCGGGAGGTGGCCCGACTGATGGATGAAGCCGACCTGATGATCACAAAACCCGGGGGGTTGACGGTCTCGGAGGCCATCGCAAAACGCATGCCACTGTTGATTCCCTACATGATTCCCGGACAAGAGGAAGAAAACGCCAATTTGCTGGAAACTGAAGGAGCGGCTGTCCGGGTGGAGCGGATCCGGGAAGTGGGACCGATGCTGACCACCCTGATGCAGCGGCCGGACCTGTTGGAAATCATGCAGCGCAATCTCGGTCATCTGGCTCAGGCGCATTCGCTGCAGGCAGTGGTTCAGAAAGCCTGGGAACTGACGGAAAAAGAGCCGGTGGTCTCCGGGGGCCATCCAGTGGACGTGCTGATTCTGACCGGTGGATTTTCCCGGGGTTACGGCGACGCGGCCCGGGCGTTGCAGGAGGAGCTTCAGGCGTCAGGCCGGGAGACGCAGACCCTGCCCCTTCTTCAAAAGCTGTCGCCGGGGCTGCATCGGAAAATGAAGCGGTCTTATTTGCGTTATTTGCACACCATGGAACCGCTCTACGATCTGCTTGGGTTGGGCCGGAGGATCCGTCCCAACCTGATGGATTCCCTGGGGCTTCGGGTGTATTTGCCCCTGTTCGCCCGCTGGGTTGAGCCATATAAGCCCCGGCTTTTGGTGACCTTTTTTTACCCCTGGGTCTTTCTGGGTGCCCATTACAAACGGAAGGTGAATCCCTGGTTGAAACTGGTGGCATTCATTCCGGAGGTGCCGGAAGATCGTAAGTTTATTCACCGGGAGGTGGATGCCTATCTGGTGCCGCATGAAGCGGTTGCCCGCAGGCTGGAGGAACTGGGGGCCGATCCGCAGAAGATCCATCGGGCGGCGTTTCCATTGCCTCAGGCGTTTTCCAAGTCGAAAGCCCGGGCCTTCCGTCAGAGTTTACTGGAGGATACGGAGGCACCGGTGCTCGTTCTTCTGGGTGAAGAAGAGGCCTGGCTGCCCCGGGAGGAATCCTTTTACCAGTGGCTGGCAGACAGCGGCTTCCATACCGTGGTGCTGACCGGGGAAAACCGCTGGCTGGAAAAGCTGGTCAGCCGTGACTCTTTTTCCCGGATCGTTCCGGTCCGGTCGGTTGACGATTTGGCGGATCTGATCGGCGCAGGAGACCTGGTGGTGGGACGACCCTACACGATTGCCACATATGAAGCGCTGGCGGCGGATGTGCCGTTTATCGGGTACTGTCCGGACGAGGAAAAACGTTTTATGTCTGCACCTCACGGTGTCCGGACAGTACAGGATGCCGAGACATTGACAGAATTGCTGGGGCAGTGGTTGGAATCGGAACCCTTCCGGGAGGAACTGGGCCGGGAAGTGGCAAAGCGGCGGGACCAGTACCGGGAGGATACCACTTACGCGGAGGTCATTGGCCGGTTGCTGGCCGGCCAGGAGGACGCCGGGCCGGAAAAAGGAGGACATCAGGATGGTTGAAAAAGGAAAGCGTTATGAGGTTCGGATTTCCGATTTCTCTCATGCAGGAGAAGGGGTGGCCAAGGTGGATGGGTTTGCGGTGTTTGTGCCGGGCGCTCTTCCCGGAGAGAAGGTGCTGATCCGGGTGGTTGAAAAGAAAAAGAATCACGGTCGGGGCGTCATTCTTGAAAAGCATACCCTCAGTCCTGAGCGCCGGGAGCCCCCCTGCCCGGTGTATGAGCAGTGCGGTGGCTGTCAGCTTCAGCATCTCACAGATAAGGGGCAGCTGGAGATGAAAAGACATAAGGTGGAGGGGGCGCTCCGGCGGATTGGCGGCGTGCAGGCGCCGGAGGTCCGGGAGGTCTGGGGGATGGAAGATCCCTGGCGGTACCGCAGCAAGGTTACATTTGCTGTCCGGGACAGCCGGCTGGGGTATTTTGGTGCGAAGTCCCACCATTTTGTTCCGGTGGAGGATTGCCTGCTTTTGCCGGAAGACATGGTCAGCTGCAAGCATCACCTGGAGGATCTTCTGCGTGAAGAATCCATTCACCCGGAGCGGGTGGTTCTTCGGCGCAGTCAGCACCATGGACGGCTTCAGGCGATCTTCTATGGACCCAAAATGGGTCATCACCATCTGCGGGTGTTCGGTGCAAAAGTGCAGAAGGACGGTTCCCTGTATTCCGCGGGCTGGGTTGATCTGGAACGGGACCGCTATGCCCATCTGTTCGGTCCGGACGTCATGGAAGAGAACATTCTGGGTCTCACCTACCGGATTTCTCCCAGGGCGTTTGTGCAGGTGAACCACAGCCAGATGGAACATCTTTATGGCTATGCCCTGCAAAAGGTCAGTCTTCGTCCCACTGATTTGGTTCTTGATCTTTACTGTGGAATCGGCTCTCTGACCTGTCTTCTGGGGAAGCAGGCCGCCAAGGTCATCGGGATTGACGAGGTTCACAGTGCCATTGTGGATGGGGAAGCCAACGCCAGGGGAAACGGGCTGCAAAATATAACATTTCTGACCGGAAAAGTGGAACAGGTGCTGCCTGAACTGGTGGCCGCGGGTACCGCACCCGATGTGGTGTTTCTGGACCCGCCCCGGGCCGGTGCCAAGCCGGAAGTGCTGGATGTGATCCGGGAGTCAGGCCCTCGGGAAGTGGTCTATATTTCCTGTGATCCGGCCACCCTGGCCCGGGATCTGTCCCGGCTCTGCCAGGATGGTGCCTACCGGATCAGTCTGGTCAAGCCAGTGGACATGTTTCCGCAGACCTATCACGTGGAGACGGTAGTATTGATGTCAAGGAAATAAAAAAGTGTACTCTAAAAGGCTTGATATAAGCCTTTTGGGGTTTTTAGTGATAAATATTTTAGTTGGAAAAACGATGATTTTCCGCTCTGCGGGAACTAGTCAAAGAGGGACTAAAAGCCCTGTACAGAGCGGATTAGATGTCAGTGATTGGCGAGTGGTCAAGATAGATATCAAGGATTCGCGAGTAGTCAATTTAGATGTATTTTGAATTTGGCGAAGTTGTGTGGTCAGGTCAGATGTTCTGGGTATTATTATAGTTAGAGACGATTATTAATATAGTATTAAGGAGATAATTGTTATGGCAAAAATAAAAGTAAGGGAAAAAATTAAAGAAAGATCAATTCAAGCTGCGGATTTTTTTCGTACTAACTGGAAAGAGTTACTACTTGTCGGAGGCTTAATAACTACTGCTGTTTTTTTATCATCAGAAGATAGTGATGATGAAAACTCGAACGATGATGTCGACAATTTATATAAAGGTGGGGTAAACGATATGAAATTTAGCAGTAAATGGTTCAGTAATGCAACTGACGATGAATTAGAATCTGAACGCGAGAAAGTTCGAGAAAGGTATGTCGATGGAACTATTGATATTGACGAGGCAGACAAATTATATGATACATTGCACAGGTTTGATTCTGAAATGATTGATCGAGCGAATTCGAAATACGAAAAAGAACACCCTGATGCCAAGCCAAGACATCGTGAACATGGTTGGTATTTATCGAATGATGACTAACAAACTTTCAATATAGATACCCTGCTGAAAAAGATTGTAGGGGTGGATTTCGTCTTGTGACTTGCATTTTATTGTTTTTGATGTTGAATGCTATATTTTTGCATTAACAACAGCATAATGGTTTGAAAAAGAATTGATATTTTCCCGATCGATATAAGCATCATCTTTGCTTTATAAATCCATTACTAACTAAAATAAACTCAATAGAGAAGGCACCCTACATGATTAATTGTAGAGTGCCTTGCTGTGTTTATTCATCTAAATCAACTGTCAGTCCAGACTTGAATTCTACGGTGAAATTGTCCTCGTGGATAGTGACCTTTTCAATCAGCCTCCTTACCAGAGCTTCATCGTATTCGGTAATGGTGGTTGGCTGTTCCTTTAGGAAGGCGCTCATGTCAGCGATACGCTTCTTGACTTCATCCTTGCTAGCGCTGTCCACTTGGACTTTTTGTTTTTCTTCTCTCAATGAGTAGATCTCATCCGCTACATCCTCATAATCAGATTTTGTGCTGGCCAGCTTGAGAAGCTCTGCCTGCAGTTCGCCTAATCTCTTGTCGATATCGGCTAGAGCCTGATTATTATCTTGGCTGATTACCGTGGCGATGTTGTTTCCAAGAATGGATAGGAAAGGAAATAATATAATTCAAAGAATTAAAGCAGTAAGCTATGGAGTAGGGAATATCGGAAAAGACATTGCAAGGTTCATGATGGAAAAAGGGGTAATCATCACCGATGCAATTGATGTTAAAAATGTCGGGGAGGACCTGGGAGATGTAATAGGAGCCGGCCGTAAATTGAATGTAATCATATCCGATGATGCGGATTCAGTTCTGGCGGAAACAGGAGCAGATATTGCCTTGGTGGCAATCGCTACATCATTGGATACAATATTTCCTCACGTTAAGAAATGTCTTGAAGCAGGCCTAAATGTCATTACCACCTCAGAAGAGGCTTCATACGCATGGACTTCTTCCCCCGGATTAGCAGCAAAACTGGATAGAATTGCAAAAGAAAACGGAGTGACCTTTACAGGTTCCGGAATGCAGGACGTATTCTGGGCAAATATGGTCACAAACCTAACAGGTGCATCACACAGGATAGATTCCATTGAGGGTCAGGTTAGTATTAACATAGATAAATTTCCTGCGTTTGTGGCAGACTATTATGTTGTTGGACGAAAAGCTGCTGATATCAGGGAAATGATAGAAAATGGTGAAAAACTCCCGATAGGAGATGAAGTGGTTTGTTTAAGAATGGATTTGGAGAACCAGATTTCAGATCTTGGCTTGACAACAAAAAGCATAAAAGAAATGGTGGAACCAATCATTCTTGATCATGATATAAAGTCTAAAGTATTGAAAGGTACAATACCGGCGGGAGATGTTATCGGATTGGATAACACAATAGAAATTGAAACGGAGGAGGGAATCCTCTTTCGAGCTATGCAGACCGCTAAAGTATATCAACCTGATGAAATAGATATCAATGAATGGTGGATTAAAGGGGAACCAAATATTCATGTTAGAAACGATAATCCGCCGACATTACTGGGAACGAGTTCACAGATCGTCAATAGAATACCCGATGTCATTAATGCTGAACCCGGATATGTAACGATCGATCAGCTGCCCAAATTGACCTGCAAAATAAGATCACTGGAACATTATCTCAAATAGTTCTTAACAAATGATATGCTCCCCTTGTAGCAGACAGTTAAAAAAACTGTTTACCATGAGGGGAGTTTTCTATGGAAAGAAAAGCGAAGTACAGTCATATCATCAAGTTGAGAATGATCGAAGAATACCTAGAAGGGAACGGGTCATCTATTGCATTGGCACTCTTTGCCACTGGATATGCATAACGCGTTTTTTCAGAGCCACTGCGCGTAGGGTGAGAGCCATCATTGCCCTATTTAAGAACAGAGGGTGTTGCTGCCTGACGTGTAAGTGTAAGGCCGTTCTGGGAAGGGCCCGGGCAAACTGACTGATCGGCTCCCTGCATTGACGTGTGTTCTCTCAGGTGGTAAGATAATACCAGTTTGTGACATATGTCCAATAAAAAGGAGACCACATGTATACTTGTGCACATTGCAGAGTCTTAGCCTGTTATCAGGAAAAACCGGAGAAAATCCCTGCCAACTGCCCCGTGAACGATGTGGACGTTTATCAGGAAATTCGGAAGGAATACCAAAAGGAAGAGAACAGCCGATTTTTCACCACGTCCACCAGGATCGAAAGTGAGGGTTATTGCCAATGGCCCCGGATCCGGGAGGTTATTGAATTCAGCCGGAAGATGGGCTATACAAAATTGGGTGTGGCGTTTTGCATTGGCTTGCAGGAGGAAGCACGGATTGCGGCCAATCTGTTTAGAAAACAGGGGTTTACCGTATCGTCGGTGATCTGTAAAAACGGCAGCATCCCGAAAGAGGAATTCGGGATTGAGAATGAAGAAAAGCTTCACCCAGGGAGTTACGAGCCGGCCTGCAATCCCATTGGACAGGCCATTATGCTGAACCGTGAAAAAACGGATTTCAACGTGGTGATTGGTCTGTGTGTGGGCCATGACTCGTTGTTTTTCCGGTATTCGGAAGCACCGACGACCGTTCTGGTGGCCAAGGATCGTGTGCTGGCCCACAATCCGGCGGGGGCACTGTATTGTGCCGACAGTTATTTTGCGGACCGTCTGGAACCGGCGGACGGATAAGTCTTTGGTTCATGAGACACCTATAAGCCCAAGGGCAGAACAATGGACCAAACAAGAGCCGGTCGCAGTCTTTGCCGCCGGATTTATGGTCATAGGATTAAGCCTGTATAGGTTTGGTATTCGCATATCACGGTAGGGAGGGGTTCTACAATTCTTTCCTGTGGTGATTCTGTTAGGTTGATTGGTGCCCCTTTTATTCCTTGGATGTGGAGACCATTCAAGCACAAGAAAGAGAACTCGGGAAAATCAGAGGAATCCCATGAAATCCATCACAGTATGAGTTGTTTGCACTTAACAACCTAAAATCTTGTTTGATTCAACTGTTTTGCAACTCAATCGATATTCTTCAATTGTTTGCTACCCGTTTTCCACTTTTTTAAAATACAAAGCAAAGACGGGGCTCCAAAGAACCCCGTCAAGCCTTGATATCATATGATTTGTTGGTGCGCCTGGCAGGAATTGAACCTGCGACCCTTGGATTCGGAGTCCAATACTCTATCCACTGAGCTACAGACGCGAGCGAACCGCAGAAGATAATATACCAAAGCCCGGGACCGTTGTCAAGCGATTAACCCCTTTTCACGGTACCGGGCATTCTGATTCATATGGGTCAATTTTGACCAATCAGGCCTGTTTCCGCTACTGTCCGACCGGATGCTCTAAAAGGATGCGCATTCCACCATCAGCGGCATCCTCTTCAAGCAATACCAGATTCAGTGAGGTTTCCAAAAGGCTTTCCTCAAAGATGCGGAAAGTTCCCCAGTCCGGGCCTCCGGATGCAGTATTGACAAAGTCTTCCCGGAGGATGTTTCCGTCTGCGTCTTCAACAAGGTAACTCAGAGTGGCTTCATAGACCTGGGCGATCCCGGTTACCTCCAGAAGGCCATTGGTCTGTGCTGCCGTGAACAAAACAGCACGGTTTCCGAAAGCAAGGGGTGCAGACAGTGGCTGCTCGAAAGTAATCACCTGAGGATAGACTTCACCCTCAACGGTGAATGTGGCCCAGTCATACGATTGGTCCGTGGATCCAACAGTCCAATGCGTTGCGGTTTCCGAATCGTTGCCAGATGAGTCAATGTGGAGCCGTACGTCCAGTTGTCCGTCGAGTACGTCACTCTGTTCGATTCGGATTGTTTCACCGGGATCGTGGTCCGGACCCAGGCTGGCAATAATCCAGGCGGTGTCATCCAGGTGCACAACGGTGGCCGCGCGGATCAGCTTCATGGTTTCAAGAGCGGCATATATTTCAGCCGGAAGGACCGGCTGTTCAGGGATGTCCTCTGGAACAGGACCGGCACATCCCCCCAACAGAATAAGACCCACAAAAACACACAACATCTGCCTGATTGTTTGCATGGGGAACACCTGCCTTTTTCTTTTTAGACGAAGGGACAGCACCAAGTGTTTCCACCGGAGGTGCCGTAAGCGGTCTTCCTTGCAAATTTTTTCAGATTCGTTAAGATAAACAGAGTGAGCAAAACAGCTATGCAGGGAGGCCATGACCGATGAACACGTTGGACGATCTGAGAACACTTTTGCACAAACTCGACGGAAAAGGATACAAAGCGTATAAGGAGTTGGCCGGACGGTACCATCATCCGGAGTTTACGCTGTCAGTGGATTATGTTCAGGCCGATCCGTTTGCCGGTCCGTCACGCATCCGGGTGACCGTCCCCGGGAACAGAGCAACATTCGACAAGGAGCTTTATGATACTCCCTGGAAAAAGCGGGCGGTGGTCGACTTTTTGAGCCGGCAAGTGGCCAGCGCCATCCGGGAGGTGTACGACGGCGTCGGGGGCACCGGGAAGAGTGGTCTGTTGGCCATTGGTCATTGCGGTCAGGAGATCATGGACCGAAACTATGTGGTGATCGATGACGAAAAAGTGGAAGCCCGCTTGGAAGTGGGACTTCCCGCGGGAGGCCGCAGAATCCTGGGGCGAAAAGCCGCCCAGATCCTTGTGGATGCTCTTCCCAGGATCGTCCGGAACTCTCTTCACGCAGAGGCACTGGATGAACAGGCACTCTGGGCCCAGGTCCGTCTGGTCGAAGACCAGACGTTCATCCGCGATGAACTGGAACGGCAACACCTGGTGGCCTTTGTGGCAGATGACAGTATTCTCCCCCGGGAAAGCGGGATTTCCCAGCGTCCCATGAACACGGGAGCCGTTTCATTTACCAGTCCGCCGGAACTGGCGGTTGAGCTGGATCTTCCTCACCGGGGCCGGATCCGGGGGATGGGCATTCCCGAAGGAGTCACCCTGATCGTGGGAGGTGGCTTTCACGGAAAGACCACACTGTTGAACGCCATTGAACTGGGCATTTATGACCACCGGGCTGGAGATGGACGGGAATATGTGGTTTCCAGACAGGACGGCGTGAAAATCAAGGCAGAAAACGGACGGTCTGTGCAGAAGGTGGACATCTCCCCGTTTATTGCCAACCTGCCTCTGAAACAGGACACAGTGCGGTTCAGCTCGGAAAACGCCAGCGGAAGTACGTCACAGGCTGCAGGCATTGTAGAGGCTCTGGAAGCGGACAGCAGGCTTTTGTTCATCGATGAAGACACCAGTGCTACCAACTTCATGATCCGTGACGGTCGGATGCAACAGTTGGTTCACAAGGACAAAGAGCCAATCACCCCGTTTATTGATCGTGTGAGGACTCTTTACGAATCCATGGGCGTGTCCACTGTCCTGGTGATCGGGGGCTCCGGAGATTATTTTTCGGTGGCCGATCAGGTCATCATGATGGATGAGTATCACCCAAGGGATGTGACCGCCAGAGCCCGGAAGATCAGTCGGGAGGCAGGCGCCCTGCGTCAGATGGAGGCAGGGGACTTCCCTGAATCCGGAAAGTCCCGGATTCTTTTGAAACAGAGTTTTCCCTCCGGGTCCCGGGGCATGAAGATCCGGGCACGAGGTCTTGAACGGATGACCTTTAACCGGACAGACATTGACCTGCGGGACCTGGAGCAGCTGGTCGATCCGGACCAGGTCAATACGCTGGCCTTTGTTTTGGAGACCATTGCCCGGGAGTTCTGCGACAACCAAACTCCCGTGCATCAGGTTGCCCGGAAAGTCATTTTGAAGATGGAAAACAATGGACTTGACAGCGTCTCTTCGCTGCGGGGACACCCCGGAAACATGGCCGGTGTGCGGATGCAGGACATCGCAGCCGTGCTGAACCGGTTCAGGGGCGTACGCATTGGTTGAAAAATACCAGGGTGCAAGCGCGTCATGTAAATGATAAAATGAAGAAGCCTGACAAACACCCACGATCCGAGGTGAACAGATGAGAACAGTCCAGTATCAGCAAATCGTCGAAGAAGTCCGGTTGGCCTGCATCCAGGCCAACTGCCGGATCAACGATGATTTGGAACAGGCGTACAAAAGGAGCATTGAAAAAGAACAGGAAGACAGTCCCCGGGAGATCATGAAGGATCTCTATCGCAATGCCTGCATTGCCCGAGATGAAATGATGCCGGTCTGTCAGGATACGGGGACTGCTGTGGTTTTTGTGGAATTGGGACAGGATGTACACATCAGTGGCGGTCTGCTGACCGATGCGATCAGCGACGGGGTGGAAAAGGGCTATCGGGATGGATACCTGCGTAAATCCATTGTCTCTAACCCCTTCCAAAGGACAAACACCGGAACCAATACACCGGCGGTCATTCATCTGGATCTGGTGGAAGGTGACGGACTGTCCCTGACCGTTGCACCCAAAGGCGGTGGCAGCGAAAACATGTCTCGCCTTCTGATGCTGCCGCCTTCGGCAGGGAAAATCGGGTTCATGGATTTCGTAGTGGAAACGGTACGGCTGGCCGGGCCCAATCCCTGCCCACCGGTGGTGGTGGGGGCTTGTGCCGGCG
>SKMO01000080.1 GCA_007121025.1 Bacillota bacterium
CGTCCCGAATTCCTTGCCCACAGATCCAAGCGTCTCTCCGGTTTCATCAAAAAGTTCCGTCGGAAAAGGACCCTCACCCACCCGGGTCAGGTACGCTTTGGCAACTCCCAGAACCCGATCAATGGCTGTGGGGCCGACCCCGGCTCCCGGACAGGCGCCTCCTGCCGTAGGGCTGGAACTGGTCACGAAGGGATACGTTCCATGGTCAATGTCCAGAAGGGTGCCCTGGGCCCCTTCAAACAGGATGTTTTTTCCTGCTTCCAGTTCCCGGTTGACCAGCGGCACACTGTCCACGACATAAGGACGAATGGCCTCTGCGTATTCGAGAATCTCCTGGTAAATCGTGTCAAATTCCAGAGGCGCGGCGCCGTAGATTTTTTCAATCAGCTCATTTTTTTCCCGCAGATTGGACGCCAACAGTTCCCTGAACTCATCGGGCCGAAGCAAGTCACCGATCCGAATGCCACAGCGGCTGATCTTATCGGCATAGCAGGGCCCAATCCCCCGTTTCGTGGTCCCGATCTTCTGTTTCCCGCGCCGCTCTTCCTGCAGCCCGTCAATCAGTTTGTGATAGGGCATAATCACATGCGCCGTCGAACTGATGCGAAGCGTCTCCACGCTGATCCCTTTTTCTTCCAGATAGCGGACTTCCTGCAAAAGGACTTCCGGATCCACCACCACACCGTTTCCTATCACCGTCTGTTTTCCACTGATGATCCCCGACGGGATCAGATGAAGCTTGTATTCCACATCCCCAACAAGAACCGTGTGTCCGGCGTTATTACCGCCCTGGTACCGGACCACCAAGTCGGCCTTTTCCGCCAGATAATCCGTGATTTTCCCTTTTCCTTCATCACCCCACTGGGCTCCGATCAATACAACTGCAGACATCTGCTTACCTCCTCAGGGTTTCATTCTCCGCATGCACTCTTAGCTTCTTGATCAGCAGTTTTCCTAATGTAAAAACAACTGCAGCCTGGCTGATCCCAATAAACAAAACGGTTACAATGTATGGCCAGTCCAGTTCAAGCGTGAGATGAAGAACGATGCTCACAACAATGGCATTGACAATCACCGGTGGCCAGTACGCCCAATTTGTTTTTCGCAGACGGTAGGTCAGATAGGCCGCAAGAAGGGTTGCCAGACTCCCCAGGATTACATCCAGTGGGCCCAGAGGGCTTCCAAACAGATTCACCAAGAGCACTCCGATAAATAGTCCCGGGATGGCTTCAACATATAAAATGGGAAGCACGGTCAGGCTTTCAGCCACCCGAAACTGCAATGGCCCAAAAGAAATGGCCGACAGGCCAGGGGCCAGTCCCAACGCTGTGTACACCGCAGCAATCAATGCGCCGCGAAGCATTCGATTATTCATTTGTGCACCTCTATTCGCTTGTTTTCAGTGTCTGCCAGCTCCCGCCGGTTTGCGTAATGCGTTTTTTCACTTCCTGCAGGGGAGCTGGCTTAACGGGACAGATCCGCAAACTTGGTCATTTCCGCAAAGAACGCCAGTTCAACCGTCCCCGTCGGACCATGACGGTGTTTGGCCACGATGATCTCTGCGATGTTTTTCTTGTCAGTCTCATCATCGTAGTATTCCGGCCGGTGGATAAACATCACACAGTCACTGTCCTGCTCCAGAGACCCGGATTCCCGCAGGTGACTCAACGCCGGTTTTTTATCGCTGGTTTGCTCCACTGCCCGGCTCAGCTGGGACAACGCCATCACGGGAACATCCAACTCCCGGGCCAGCGCTTTCATGGATCTGGAAATCTCGGACACTTCCTGCTGACGGTTCTCAACCTTTTTGTGGGATTGCATCAGCTGGAGGTAATCCACAATAATCAGACCCAACCCTTTGTCCGCCTTCAGACGCCGGGCTTTTCCCCGGATCTCCATAACGCCGATTCCCGGAGTATCATCGATGTAGATCGGAAGAAGTGACAACTCGTTGGCGGTCTTGCTGAGCCGCTCAATCTCCTCCATGGAAATATTGCCCGCCCGGAGTTTTTGCTGATCCAACATGGCTTCAGAAGACAGCATTCTGGTCACAAGCTGATCCGCAGACATTTCCAGGCTGAACAAGGCCACCGGGTAATCTTCCCGGGCCGCCCTCAGGGCAATGTTCAGACAGAACGACGTTTTTCCCATTCCGGGACGGGCCGCCACGATCAGCATATCGCTTCCATGCAGCCCCAGAAGGATGCGGTCCAAATCACGGAACGTGGGAATCCCGGTGACTTCGCCGGAATTCTGTGCCATCAGGGAGATCTGATCGATGGCATCATGCATGGCATCCCCGATGGGGATAAACCCGGATTTTTGGCGTTTTTCCGCCACATCCAGAATCATCCGCTCCGATTCATCCAGAAGAAAATCCACTTCCGCTTCCCCGGCAAAGGCTTTGGAGGTGATGTTCACTGACGTGGAGATCAGTGCCCGCAAAATGGCCTTCTCTTCAACAATCTTCGCGTAATACTGTGCGTTGGCTGCCGAAGGAACCACGGTGGACAGGTAGGCCAGATACGAAGCCCCGCCCACCTTGTCCAGTTTTTCTCCCTTTTTCAGTTGATTGGTCAGCGTCACCAGATCTACCGGAACGTACTGTTCGTGGAGTTTCTGGATTCCTTCATAGATGAGTCCGTGTTTCTCCTGGTAAAAACTCCCAGCGCGGATGGATTCCGAGACTTCATCCAGCACGTCTTGTCCCTGCAGCAGAGAGCCCAATAACGCCTGTTCTGCTTCTTCATTGTGCGGCGGGATCCGGTCGATCACCTTCCATCAGCTCCTATTCTTCCTGTTTGACAATCACTTTGATCGTTGCGCTGACATTGGGGTACAGCTTGATCTTTACATCATAGGCCCCCAACGTTTTAATGGTCTCTCCAATATCAATCTTCTTTTTGTCGACATTCAGCCCGAACTTCCGGTTGATGCTGTCTGCCAGGTCTTTACTGGTGATGGCTCCAAACAACCGGCCCTTGTCACCGGCTTTTGCCACGTACTCCAGGGTCTGACTTTCCAGCGACCGGGCTTTCGCCTGTGCATCACTCAGCTCTTTGGCCAATTTTTCTTCCGCCCGGGCCTTTTCCTGCTGGACCCTCTGCACACTGGCGGCCGTCGCCTCACGGGCCAACTCCCTGGGCAGGAGGTAATTGCGGCCGTACCCATCGGACACTTTTACCACATCGCCTTTTTTTCCCAAACCCTTTACATCGCTATTCAGAATGACTTCCATCGTTTTTTCCCCCTTTTTTCCGGTCAAAGCTCTTTCTGTAATCGAAAAAGACATCAAACACACCCATGAAGATGAGAATGTAGAGAAACACCTGGAAATACAGCACCGCTCCAAACAGCAACAGAAATTTCAGTGCCGGAGCCAGTTTGGTGTGTTTCCACCCATAAATCGCAATGGACAGACCGGAAAGCCCGAACAAAAACCCGAACAACACCAGAAGGTTTTGCCCGAACAGGCCAGGAAGCTCCCAGTCGAGCCAAGTCGAGATCAGCACAAGCAGCAATCCGGCGATCACACCCCATACCAGACGCCAGTCCAACCGCCACATGCTAAACGGCGGCAGTTTTTCCGGGACGGGCAGTTTCAGTCTCCGCAAAACCCCCCTGCTGATGATCAGCGACAGCAGGGCCGTGACCATGGCATTGATCAGGAGCATCGCCGGCAGGATACTGACCACAAGGGTGGCCCCTGCACGGAGGGTTTCCTGTGCTTCTTCCGGCGTCATTCCCCGGCCTTCCAACAGCTCAGCCATCCCGGTGTCTCTGTAAAGCTCCATGATGGTTTCACCCAGATTGCTGACCTGGGCCGCCATCTGGGTCAGGCTGAATCCGGCAATGCCCAGGGAAATGACCAGCGACACCAGGGTTCCGGCCACGGCAATCAACGCACCGCCGGACAGCATTCGGCTCAGGGGCAGTTGCTTTCGAAAAGACCAGCCATAAAACAAGGCCAGTCCGGAAAACTCCAGCAACAGGAACAGCGCCGGCAAGGGTGTCGCCAAAAGACCGAGAAGCACACCCGCCACCGCCAGTCCCCCGGCACCAGCTTTGAGTCCTTTTTGCATGGTCAGGATAATCAACGGCACCAGCCATAAAAAATTGGTGATCAACGAAAGCGGAGGGATATACACCCCGATCGTTCCCAGGATGGCTGCCAGAGCAGCCAGCACCGCGGTGTATGCGATTGTATGGGCTGAGCGAAACGTTCTGTTGTCTTCCATGCTTCCTCCGCAAACGGTTCTGTGTCCATTCTACACTCTGCAAAAAAATAAAAAAAGGCCACTGTCGATCCAGCGGCCTTTTCATCACTACTCCTGGGTGGTAAACGGCATCAAGGCAATGTGTCTTGCTCTCTTGATGGCGATCGTCAGCTGTCTTTGGTGAGAAGCACAGTTTCCTGTGATTCTACGAGGCAGGATTTTTCCCCGCTCCGTCACAAATTTTTTCAGCTTGTTGGTGTCTTTATAATCGATGAATTCCGCTTTGTCTACACAAAACTGGCAGACTTTTCTGCGGCCTCTTCTGCGCTCACGCTTCATGACTACTCCTCCTTACGATTTAGAATGGAAGGTCGTCGTCAGAAATGTCGCTGTCGTAACCACCGCTGCTGGTTTCCGCTCCGCTGCCGGAAGAAGCGCTTTTTCCTTCGCCGCCTCCTGGCAGAAACCGTACATCGTTGGCCGTCACATCGACACTAATCTTTTTTTGACCTTCTTTTTCGTATGTGTTGATCTCAATTCTTCCATCTACCACAACCATCCGTCCCTTGGACAGGTAGTTGGCACAGCTTTCTGCCTGCTTTCCCCACACAGCAACCCGGAAAAAATCTGCATCCGGTTGTCCTTCCCGTTTGAACGTCCGGTCCACTGCCAAATCGAAATTCGTTACCGATTTTCCATTGGTTGTATACCTCAGCTCTGGGTCTCTGGTCAGACGACCGACCAAAATGACTTTATTGAACAAAGCAAGCACCTCCAGTTATTCTAGTACTCCTTACGTGTAACAAGAAACTTGAGAATGTTTTCGTCAATTCTCATGACCCGCTCGATCTCCTGCACAAAATCACCGACAGACTTGAATTCTGCCAGGACGTAGTAGCCGTCCTTGTTTTTCATGATTTCATACGCGAGCCTGCGTTTTCCCCACTCATCGACATTGACCACTTCACCGCCGTGTTCGGCGATCAGTGTGGAATACTTCTCCACGACCGCAGCAGTTTCTTCCTGCTCCAGGTCGGCCTTGATGATGTAGACGATCTCGTAGTTGTTCATTTCCCTTCACCTCCTTATGGACTCTGACCCCAGATCAAGTCTGGAGTAAGGATGGAAAACCATCGAAGAACATTGTATCATTTCGGGAACCACCCCGCAAGAAGCTTACGGCTGTTTCAGGACTTTTTTCACCCGTTTCTCAAAATCCCGGCGGCTAAGCAGCACCATCCGGCCGCAGCCCTGGCATTTGATCCGGAAGTCCATCCCCACCCGAAGGATCTCCCATCGGTCACTTCCACAGGGGTGTGCCTTTTTCATTTGTACAAAATCTCCGATCTGGTATTGTTCTGCCATGTTCTTCACCTCAGGTTCATTTTACCACAGAACCCTTAGTTGTCTGCGATCTGTGTGCGCAAACAGACCAGGCATGGTCTGAAACCGGAGGCAATGGCATCCTCCCTGGTGGTCACCAGGGGTTGTTTGTTTCGCACATATCGGCAGTCACTGTGCGTATGGAAGACTTTGAGATAATCGTGTGCCTTTTCGCTGTCATCCACAATGAACACCTGTCCGTTCCGGGCACCGGAATCATCAGACTCCGGGTCTCCTGGAACCCATTCTCCCAGACTGTCTCCGAGAGCAGGAAGGATTTCATCGTTAAAAAATGCCAGCTGGCGGAGGTTCATTGCCGGCAAAAATCGCCGGCTTGTCTGCGTGAGCGAAAGACGGGCACCCAGGGAACCCGCACGGACCATGTCCCGGCTGGCCGTGCCCTGTACGAGCACATCACCCACCGGAGGGTGGTCCAGATGATACTGAATATCCAGCACCCGGTCCCGGGTATGGGACAGGGTCGCTTGCTGAAGCGCTTCAATGCGCCCCAGAGCGTCCGGACTTCCAGCGACGATTCCCGCGGCATCCCAGTACAGGCCTGACTCCCGGGTCACCCAGTTCAGGCTGGTCTGGCGCAGAGCCGCTGTCATGTCCAGGGACCCGAGAACAAAGCGGTGCAGTCCGGTGAGTCCCTGTACCGCCATCACCAGGATGATGAGCAGAAACGGAAGGACCAGCACCCCTTCAAGGGTCGTGCTGCCTCTAATTTCCCGGGAACGTCCCCACATTGACGTCCACCACCGGATCACCGATGTCCCGTCCAATATTTCCCAACAGTCCATGGAACCAGTTGGTCAGCGTGTTCTTGAAGGCAAACCCGATGGCAATGATCGCAATCATCAAAATGACTGCCTCCAGAGTCTCAACACCACGCTCATCCCTCCAGAACGCCCTGATGATCTCAACAGTACCGCGCATCATACTCCCCCCTTTCTATCTGATCTGCAACAGTGCAATCAGTCCTGGGGTCAGTGTCAACAAACTGATCCCCACAAAAATCAGCATCATTGGAAAGACCATTTTCGCCGAAGCCCGTTCACTGCGGATCCGCATTTCATCCATCCGGCTTTTCCAGCAGTTCTGGGCCAGAAGCTCCAGACTCCGGGCCATTTGTCCCTCACCAAGTGAAATGCCCTGGAGTGTCAGAAAGACCAGCTTGGACAGGTTCGGTTCCCTGATCCTGCGGACGATCCTTCCCAGAGCCTCATTCCTTGGGGTTCCGTGGTCAATGTCCCGAAACGCCTGACGAAGCGCTGCCTTGATGTCATTGTCCGCTCCCATCTCAGCGGCCCTTCTGAGGGCCGTTTCCACCGGATAACCCGCCTCAAGAAAAACAATGTAGTTGCTGACCAGCCGCGGAAATTCCCGCCGGTAAGCCGCCAGGGTTTTTCTGGCGTTCTGGTGGTTTCTGACATCCTCTCTGAAGACATAGAGCAGACCGGCCAGAAGAATCAGCACCGCTTTCTCCCGGATTGCGACCGCACCGAGAGCAGAGCCTGCAAGCAACAGCCCCAAACGGCACATCTGCTTTTCGCAGTGTTCTTCCAGGCTGTGCTGGCATCCCTCCGGAAACAGCACCCGACGATTGGCCTGCACCCACCGGCCATAGACTGAACGGGCAGCGAATGCCTTTACAGATTCTCGGTTGAACATATGCTCATCCCCCATACAATGGCCAGGCCGATCAGGACCAGCGACACAAGCAGTCCGGCAACGCCCACCGGCGTGCTGACCAGTCCCTGAAGGTAATCCGGATTCAGGGACCGCATCATGGCGAGCAAAACCACCGGAAGCACCGTGATGATCTGCAGCTCCATTTTTTGTTTGGCCAAAATCACCTCCCTGTCTTTTTCCAGTTTCATCTTCTCGCGAATCAGATCACTGCAATGGGCGGTTAACTTGCAAAAATCACCCCCCTTCCGTGAAATCAGCAACAGCATCTCGCCAAACACTTGAATCTCCTCCCGGTCCGAATGGCAGGCATATTCACAAAACACTTCATGGACATCCCGGTCCATTGAGGACTGCGCCAGAATGCCTGAGAGATCCCTGAGGAACGCTCCCTGCTCCGGGTAAACGGTTTTAAGCTCGTCCAGGCTGTAGCGAAAGGCCATGAGTCCTGTTTTTCCCGCAGACGCGGCCATTGAATAGGACAGGAGAAAATCCTGGAACTGGTCCATATAGCGCTTCTTGCGCATGGAGCCGATGGCTTCCCTTGTCTTCTGAAGCACCAGAATGCCCCAGGGTGAAAGAAGCAGGGCCAACACAACCATGTCGAACAGGAACAGAAACAGCAGGAACGCACCCAACACGGCCATCAGCTCCCCACGATAACGGCAACCCCCCCGGACCGCATGGCCAAGCCGCGTCAACATACCATCGCACTTCCGGCCACTTGCAATTTGTCCCGGTTCACCAGCTGACTTTGGCGCATCATCCGCCGCTCATTGTGGTCATACACAAACAGCGGGTTCAGCACGTATTCTTCCCTGTCCACACCCACCACTTCGCAGATCTCCATGACTCTGCGGGTACCATCGGTGTGACGCTTCAATTGGACAATGATCTCAATGGCTGACCCGATCTGCTGCCGGACGCTGCAGATCGGAATATCTGCCGCCTCCAATGCCATCACTTCCAGCCGTTTCAGAATGTCTCCACAACTGTTGGCGTGACCGGTGGACAGTGAGCCTTCATGTCCCGTGTTCATGGCCTGCAACATATCCAGTGCCTCCTTCCCCCGGACCTCACCCACAATGATCCGGTCTGGCCGAAGCCGCAGGGCGGTCTTGATCAGGTCCCGGATGGCCACCTGCTGGCCCCCGCCGTTGTGGTTTCTCGATTCAAGAGAGATGAGGTTTTCTTTTCCGTGAATCTGGAGTTCCGCAGAGTCTTCAATGGTCACGATTCGTTCCTGGGGTGGAATGTCATTGGAAAGAATGTTCAGGAAGGTGGTTTTGCCTGAACTGGTTCCCCCGCTGATAAACACGTTATAGCGGCAACGAACCAGTTCGGCCAGGAACCCGGCGGCCTCCCGGGTGACGCTTTCACGCTCAATCAGATCTTCGATCGTCAGCGGCGTTTTGGGGAATTTCCGGATGGTCATCACCGGTCCCTGCAGGGCAATGGGCGGAAGAACCACATTCACCCGCGATCCGTCTTCCAGGCGCGCGTCAACGATCGGTGAGGTCTCATTAACCGCCCTGTTCACCTTGCTGACCACATTGTGAATCAGGTTTTCCAGTGTTTCAGGACTCTCAAACACCTGTGGCGCCCGCTCCATCTGACCGCCCTTCTCGATGAAGATGCACTCCGGTCCGTTAATCATGATTTCTGAAATGGTGTCATCTTCCAGGTAGGGCTGCAGAATGTCCATTCTGCGCATCGAGTTGTAGATCGACAAAATCAACTCTTCTTTTTCCGCAATGCTTAAATAATGCTGCTTGCCATAATCCAGAACTTCCTGGGTGATCAGCGCCTGAAGCTGATCATCTTCGACTTCGCGGAATCCTGCGATTTTGCGGTCAATGGTTCCGCGGATTTCCTTTCGCATATCCAGCTGCCTATTCAAACACAATCATCCTTTCTAACAGATATTGATAAATGGGCCAGATCCCCCGGGATACCTTCCCCCCGGGGTCAAAGACGCGCTCTCCGTCCTGCACGAGATAGAGTTTCGTCCCCTCATCCCAGCCGGTCTGCAGCGTTGCCCAGCCATGGCCGGCTGGTCCGTCCGGGATCGGCTTGCCATGGGCACAAGGGGTTCCCTGCCACTGCCTGACAGTGACCGCCAGCAGCTTATCCCTGAGATCTTCACTTTGGGGGCCGGAAGCCGCCTGTCTGAGGAAGCGTTCTTGACACAATTGTTCATAGGGGTGTTCGCCATCCACGAGAATCACCATATCGGAATGACATAGAAATTCCCATCCGACGGGGTCGACAGGGCTGGCCGTTTCCACAACGAGCACATCAAAAAGCCCACAGGCCCGCATGTGCGCCAGTGCTGTTTCCCATTGCGTCCAACTGATCTGGGATTTTTCAAGAAAATGATCCGGTGAGCTGAGAAACCGGAAACGATGACGGGGGTCATACGTGAATAGTTTCTGAATGGTGGTTTGTTTCTCCGGGGTGTTTTGATGGAGAAACAGTTTGGTAAAGCCGTTGTCCAGACCGCTGTCCAACAGCATGTCGTTCAGGTCCAGTGGATCTGCGTTGAGATAGAGCGCGCTCCGGTTCTGATCACCGATCTGAGCGCTCAGGCCCACTGCCACAGCATGTTTTGTCCAGCCTCCGGCTGCTGAGCAGACACTCACCAGCAAGCCTTTTCGGGTAGACAGTCCTCCCTGTGCTGATGTCAGACAGCGGAGCAGCTGGCTGTGGATCTCTTCAAAACACTGGTACCGATAGATGGTGCAGGGATCATCGCGGGGCGTCTCGGTCAGCAGGATCACCGGAGTCCCCGGAACCTCCGGCTGATGAGCCTCATCGCACAGAATCAGATCAGGCGGCGGCCGCTCACCTCCGGTATCCTCTGCCATTGTGATCGTTCCTAGCAACCCTCCTTTTTCTCTGATCCGCTTCAGAAAGCGGTCTCCATACACATTGTCTACACAAAGTTCGATCCGAAAGACGACCACCCCTTTCCGTTTGATTGTTCCCACGGTTTATTTCGACCCCCGCCAGCAAAAATCCTTCCAAATGAAACATTTAAGTTTCGTTAAATGACAGTTAAACCCTGCGCCACTCCTCTCTTCCACGCTATCATCGGTTCAGAACCCTAACGATCATAAGGAGGAACCCATGAAACTGATCACCGTTTTTGGCCCCCGCCTGGATCCTGTCAGGCAGGATCTGGCGTTGCACCAGGGACTGACCTGTATGGATAACCTGGGCCACATCAGACATCATTCCGGGAAAGAACACCTGTTTCACCGGATCGGGCGAGACGCTCCGGATGTGTTGCTGATCGATCTGGATGTTTTTGGCCGCCAACCCCCCCTGCCCCTCCTGCGGGACTGCCGCCAAACATTCCCGGAACTGAGAGTCGTGGTCTTACAGCCCGGAACTCTCAGCACTCAAAAGCAATCCACGCTCTATGCCATGCAGATCATGGACATTCTCATTTATACGCCAACCCCCCGTGGCATTGGCAAGCTTACCCGCGAACTGCTCTATCGTCTGTTTCACCCGCGAACCCTCACAGACATCCTTCCCGAATTGTCGGAGCCGGTTTCCGAACCGGCTCCGGCCGCCACAAGACGCCGGATGATCGCTGTGGGTTCTTGCTGTCCCGGTGTGGGCTGCACACATTTGGCCCTGCATTTGGCCTGCTTCCTTGACCCTGATCATTCTGTGCTGCTTGCGGAACTGGGTTCAAACCCGGTCTTGGAGCAGTACCTTCTTCACCCTTCAGACCGTATGGGATGCACCGGGCTTTACGAACATCCCGCTTTCAGGCAGACGCAGTTCCTCCCGGCCATGCACCCCTCCTGTTGGGAGAACCACCATTCCGGTTTTTCCGTCACGCTGCTGGATCTTGGGGTCATCGACACAACAGAAAAAGAGCAGCTCTTTTCCCGCAGCGACTTAGCTTTCCTGGTCACCACCGGGTCTGCCTGGCACATGCACACCGTTCTGCGCCAAAAAGAGCTGCCTCCGTCGTGCTGTCTGTGGATCAATTTTTGTCCTGAACGTGCTTTTACCGATTACGTTCACATTCTCGGGTCCACGTTTCAGGGATACTATGCTGGCCGTTATTCACCCGATCCCCTGGCACCGGATCCGGAACAGCAAAAACTGTTCCGAACGTTGGTGAAACAGCAGAAACTGGGGTTGTGAGTTCTGTCATCATTCTGTCACAGTTCCCTGCTACGCTGAACAGAGCAACGAAAAAAGGAGATAATATGATGATGTTGAAACGACTGACAGTAATCACCTGCCTGTTTCTGGCCGCGGCTTTCACTGTCGCGGAACTGACCACCGCCAATGATGCTTCTCAACCCACCCCTGACCAGAAGCCTCCTACACCGCAACAGTCTTTTTCGATGGATGCCCGGGACGTTCCAGTATTGATGTACCATCATTTGGATGAACATCCCAACACCAGTGGTGCCATCACACCAGAACAGTTTGAAGCGCAATTGCAGTGGCTGGACCAGATGGGTTATCGGAGCATCAATCCGGATCAGCTGGTGGACTCCATTGAAAGCGGAGATACGTTTTCCCGCCCGAAAGTGCTGATGACCTTCGACGATGGCTACAGAAGCACATTGACACACGCACTCCCGTTGTTGGAGACCTACGGTTTTGAGGCCACCCTGTTCATCTACACTGAACGGATCCAGGACACCCCGGGACATCTCAGCGCAGACGAGCTTCTGGTTATGCAGTCCCGCGGAATCACCATTGCTTCCCATGCGGTGAGCCATGCCGATCTGCCTGCACTGCTTACCAAAGAAGGGTTGCCCGCTGTCCAGCATGAGCTGAACCATTCCCGGGAGATCCTGGAAAGCCTGATGAAAACCGAGGTGACACACCTGGCCTTTCCCTACGGCGCGTATTGCCCGGACGTCATCAACGCCGCCCGGGACGCCGGTTTCAATGGTCTCTTTGCCATTACCCGAAACCGTGATTGTCAGGATGACACCATCGTCCAAAGGATTCCCGTTCTTCGGGAAACAACGCTGGACGAATTCAGGACTCTGTTAAGCCCTTCGGGCAAGACAGGGTCCTGAATCTTTGGGCTGAACTTTTGGGCTGAACTTTTTTCCTGCACTTTGGGACTGGCTCTTACCCAATGCCCAATCTGTGATATAATTTGACTGATTGGACATCAATTAGACGAAGGATGGAAACCTATGGACATCATAATCGGTCTGGCCGGAGGGCTGGCCCTATTCATATTTGGAATGCAGATGATGAGCACCGGCCTGAAAAATGCGGCCGGTGAAAAAATGCAAAGCCTGCTGGAAAAGCTGACCTCAAAAACCGTGTTTGGCGTACTGGTCGGTACCGTCGTGACCGCCCTGATCCAGTCCAGCAGTGCGACCACTGTGATGGTGGTGGGCTTTGTCAACGCGGGCATCATGAACATCAAGCAGGCCGTGGCCGTTATCATGGGGGCCAATATCGGAACCACCGTGACCTCACAGCTGATTTCCTTTAAAATCAGCCAGTTTGTGTTCCCTCTGATCATCATCGGTTTTGTCCTCCACTTTTTCGGGAAACGGGCTCTGATGAAATACATCGGATCGGTGATTCTGGGTTTTGGTATCCTGCTTCACGGCATGGGCATCATGGGGGTATCCCTGAGTCCCCTCCGCGAAAGTCCTGCCTTTAACTCCCTGATGGTCAGTTTTTCCCAGCAACCCTGGCTGGGGCTTTTGTTTGGCATTCTGATCACCATCTTGCTGCAGAGCTCCACCGCTTCCACCGGGATCCTGATCGCCCTTGCGGGCAGCGGACTGATCCCCCTTGAAAGCGGGATGCCCATCATTTTCGGAACCAACGTCGGAACCTGTGTTACAGCCGTCCTTTCCTCCATTGGAACCAACCGGAATGCCAAACGGGCTGCACTGGGCCACGTTATCTTCAACCTGATGGGCTCAGTCCTGTTCATGTTTTTCATCGGACCGTACACATCACTCATATACCTGATCTCCGGACCGGCAGCCACGGTCCCGCGGCTGATCGCAAATGCCCATACCGGATTCAACGTGTTCAATGCACTTTTGTTTGTTCCCCTGATCAACGTGATTGTTCGCATGATCTACCGAATCATTCCCGAGCTCGAAGAAGAAAAGGAGTTAAGCAAAACACCACTGTATCTGGACGACCGGATGCTGGGAACCCCGGAGATCGCCTCTTCGCTGGCCCGGAAAGAACTGGTGTCCATTGGTAACCTGGCCCGGAAGAACTACCGCAACGCAATGAACGGACTGATCAACCAAAACCCCAAAAAATTGCGCAAGGTGTTTGAGGTGGAACCCATTATTGATAAACTGGAAAAACAGACCACCATTTATCTGACCAAAATTTCTCAGCAGAACATGCGCAGTCACCTGTCCCGGCAGAACACCGGTCTGCTTCACATTGCCTATGACCTGGAGCGGATCGGAGATCATGCAGAAAACATTGCGCAAATCGCCCAGGAATACATCGCCGGCCCGGTTAAATTCAGTCCGGCCGCACAGGAAGAACTCCAGGAACTGCACCAGATGATCATGGTCACATTGGAAAAAGCCCTTCTGACCCTGCAAACCAGCGATCTGGTTGCCGCCCAGGACGTCCGGGATCTGGAAAAACAGATCAACGCCATGGAGCGAACCCTCCGAAACCAGCATACCTCACGGCTGAAAGACGGCCTTTGCGTGCCGGCTGCCGGCGTGATGTTCCTGGATATCCTGAGCAACATGGAGCGGGTTGGCGATCACTGTGACAACATTGCCGAGGCCATTCAGGAAGCAGGATAAGTGCCAAAACAGGCAAACAAAAACCGCCGGCGGCGGTTTTTTTGTTTGCCTGTTTTCCCGTTGCCCTGTATCTCAGAACACGGTTTAACGGGATGCCAATCCCGTGTGACGATAGTAGGCAAGAAGTGTCTTCTCGTCAATCACGGTTCCCCTGGCAATCAGGTTCTCCACTTCCGTCAGGGTGAACCAGCGGGCCTCCAGAACATCCTCATCCTGGAGCGGGGGAAGTTCGGGTGATTCCTCCAGCCGGACCCGGTAAATGGTCAAACGGGAGTCGTTGTAGCCAATCTGCGGAACGTAGGACACCATCTCTTCCATCTGATCTTCAGAAATGTTCAGCCCCGCTTCTTCGATCAGCTCTTCCCGAAGAACACTCTTTGGGCCATAGCCCGGCTTATCCAAAACACCGGCAGGGATTTCCCAGGTTTCCTGAAGAACAGCAGGCCGAAACTGGCGGACCAGAAGGATGTCCCCCCGACCATTGGTGACCCAGGCGGCAACCGCACTGGGCGACAGCAGAATGTCATATGTCCGGCCGTCTACCCTCCGGCGAACCACCTTTAACCACCCATCGTAGACCAGTGGCTCTTTTGTCATGCCCCCAGCACCTCTTTTTTAATGCATGTCATTTCATCACTGAGTGTGTAAACAATGGGCTTTCCCTGGGGAATCTCCAAATCAAAGACTTCTTCAGGACCCAGACCTTCGACCATGGTCATGATTCCCCGGATGCTGTTTTGATGGGCCACCACCAGTACACGCCGGCCAATTTTGACCATGGGCGCGATTTTGTTGTCCCAATGGGGATAGATTCGCGAGAAGGTCTCCAACAAGGTTTCCCCGGAAGGAATCTCTTCAGGAATCAGGTCCTGATACCGGGGATCATGGGATGGATGCCGGGGATCACTTTCCTCCACCCGGGGAACCCGGACATCGTAACCGGTCAACCAGTTGTGCAGTTTTTGTTCTCCGTACCGGGATGCAATCTCGTCAAAACTCATGCCCTCGAGCATGCCGTAATGCCGACCATTCAACCGCCAGCTCTTGTTGACTTTGACCCATTGCAGGTCCATCTGTGCAAGAATCTCCCACAGCGTCTCAATGGCCCGCTTCAGGACTGACGTATAGGCCAGGTCAAAGACAAAGCCATGCTCCCGCAGCAGTTCTCCGGCCTGTCTGGCTTCCTGTCTCCCCTGATCGGACAGCGGCAGATCCCGCCAGCCAATGACGGTTTCATTCATGGCCTCTTCTGTACTTCCGCTGCATACCACTACCAGCTGCATCATCCCTTATACCCCCCGTTCGTTCCAAATCAACGCGCCTCTTTCGTCTATTATATCTGAAATGTTCATAATGATCACGTCTGCCAACGGCTCCAGATCTTCCCGGGATCCGGTGCCACACAAAACGCCAACGAGAAACCCGGCTCCCGCACCCTCACCAAAACGCAAGTCGGTGGGCGTGTCACCCACCATGGCCACGTCCTGTGGATCCAGTCCATACTGACGACAGAAGACCGCCATCATTTCAGGGGCCGGCTTTGGCGCCCAGCAGCCGTTGTCCGCTCCGATAAAATCAAAATATGAGGCCAGCCCCAGCCGACGCAGACCCTGTCGGGCAGAACCATCGCTGTCCGCTGTGGCCAATCCGATAATCAGTCCCCTTTGCCGCAGCGTTTCAAAGAACCGGGGAAGCCCTTCTTCCGTGGGCACCACCGGCAATTCTGCTGCGATCTGGTCAAACAGTGCTGTGGATTGGGTCACAAACTGTTCATCGTCCGGAATCATCGTATGCTTTCTCAGCACCGGCAGAAAATCCAGTGCCACATCCCGGTTGGTTCCCTGAGCCATGGATCCCTCCGGATCAATGCGGACATCAAAGACCCCGATCGCCTCCAGCATTTCCCGGGCAATCTGTGGTTCCTCCCGATCGTAGCGCTGCAGAAGGCTTTCAACCACCCGGTTTGCCACCGGAAGCCAGGTTTGTTCAAAATTCACCAGTGTTCCATCTTTGTCAAACAGGACTGCTCTGATCATTCCACTGCCCCCTTCCGCCAACGTAAAGGAAGACCGCCAAGGCGGTCCCTTTCCTTTAAAGTTTATTGTCGCAACCCAGCACGTTGATGATTTTGTGACGCACAATGTCCCGGATGGCATCCCGGGCCGGGGCCAAATATTTTCTGGGGTCAAAGTTCTCAGGATCTTCCGCCAGAGACTTCCGGATGGTTCCGGTCATGGCCAGCCGCAGATCAGAATCAATATTAATTTTGCAGACCGCCATGGATGCAGCCCTGCGCAGCATGTCTTCCGGCACACCCTGGGCACCCGCCATCCTGCCGCCGTACTGGTTGATCATCTCCACGTACTCCGGAATCACAGAGGATGCTCCGTGAAGCACAATGGGAAATCCGGGAAGACGGCGTTCGATCTCTTCCAGGATATCAAACCTCAGGGTCGGTTCTCCTTTGAATTTAAACGCCCCGTGACTGGTGCCAATGGCAATGGCCAAAGAGTCGACCCCTGTTCGGGTCACAAACTCCTCCACTTCATCCGGTCTGGTGTAACTGGCGTCCTCAGCAGTCACGTTGACATCATCTTCCACACCGGCCAGACGGCCCAGTTCCCCTTCCACCACCACGTCGCGTTCGTGAGCGTAATCCACCACACGCCGGGTCAGTTCAATGTTCTCGTCAAACGACAGATGCGATCCGTCAATCATGACTGAGGTGAACCCTCCGTCGATACAGGATTTGCACAATTCAAAACTGTCCCCGTGGTCCAGGTGAAGGGCGATCGGCAAATCCGTCTCTTCCAGAGCGGCCTCCACCAGTTTCACCAAATAGGTGTGGTTCGCATATTTTCTGGCACCGGCAGATACCTGAAGAATCAACGGCGCTTTTTCCTCTGCTGCAGCTTCAGTAATCCCCTGAATGATCTCCATATTATTTACATTGAAGGCCCCAATCGCATAACCTCCGGCGTAAGCGTCCTTGAACATTTTTTTCGTTGTCACCAATGGCATCTTTTTATACCCCCTTATTCTCTCTAAGACATTTTACCAAACAACTTATGGATTGGGTACCTCTTTCGAGGACTTTGTCATGAGGGAAACCGTGATCCCAAACGCCCCGATGAGCAGAAAAGCCAGCGGGAAAGTAAGTCCAAGCGTCAACGTCCCAAAAAACAGACTGCCTAAAGCGATTCCCGCATCAATGTTGCTTTCCTGAAGACCCAATGCCGTTCCACGCAGTTGGGCCGGCGTAATGTCCACCAGCCAACTCACCAGAACAGACACCCCTCCCGTGAAGCAGGCCCCGGTCAATACCCCGGAGATCAACGCAGCGATCACCGGGCTGACTGGCACCAGAAAGAGCATCGCCATCCCCACTCCCATTCCCAGAAGGGCCGGTTGTGCAATGACCTGTCTGGAGAAGCGGTCAGAAAGAACGCCGGCCACGACACTGCCCAACAGGCCGCTGGCCGCAAAGACCGTAAAATAGATCCCGGGACTGGGGATAGCCGGAAACCTTCCCAGGTAAAGTGTGATGTACGACAGGAGGATTCCGTACGACAAACACAGGGTCAGAATGGACAAGTAGATCTTCCTGTTGAGGGGTTTGCCCAGAATCAGAGCGGTATCCCGGCGGACACGATTGGCCTCACAGCCTTCCACCCGGCGGTCACGAATGCCCAGGACCAACAGAACTGAAAGAACACCCAATGCCGAGGAAAGAATAAAGAGCCCGGAAAACCCGGCTGAACTATCCGCCACAGCCAGACCGGCCACCGGCGCGACCATCAGGGCCACCGAATAGAACGACCGCTGTACGCCAATGGCAAACCCCCGGTGTTCCGGGCTTACCGACTCCGCCACGTAACAGCTGACCGCCGACAGAAAGGACGCCATCCCGACGGCCATCAGGAGCCGTCCCGCCAGAATCAGTCCGTAGTGGCCGCCGGAGAACCAGAAAACCATCGGTCCGGCCACAAAGGTGCTGCTTCCCAGCAGCATCATGCCTTTTCGGCCCTTCCGGTCTGCCATGGGCCCCAGATAGAATCGAAACACCACACAGAGCACACTGAAAAAGGTGTTTTGAAACCCCGCCAGAAATTCACCATGGCCCTGCCGGACAGTGTACACAGGGGCCAGTGACAAAAAAATGAAGTTGATGGCGATGAATATGACGGCAGCCAGCACTGTCAGCACATAGTCCTTTCCGGTGATCGCCTGCAAACGTCCACTTCTGCTGTTCATTTGTTTGTCCTCCAATTGACCGAACGCCATTATGCGTTGAATTGTGTTAAGATGGATGGAGACGATGCGGTTTAAACCGGGCCGTTTCCACTGTCACCATTTGAAAAATCGTTTTAAAAAGGAGTAAACCCATGCTTGATCTTCATAATCCAAAATCGATGGAAAAATACTCATCGGCGGTCACGTTGTCCGATATGGAAATCTTCATCTTTCCGGAGCTGATGTACGCACTGGCACTGGCAAACATCATGTCTCCTCTGATCTGGGAGTGGAAGGACGATTCATGGTTTTCCAAACTGGACACCATGTCCGATTACCGAAAGATCCATCGTATCAAACAGTATATCATGAATCACTTTGATTTTAACCTGGACCTTGACACCTGGGGCCTGACCGACAAGCCCAGCGAAATGAACCGCTTTCAGGATTTCGTCGATGAGGCCACCCTCTCACAGAGCAATGCACTTTTTGGCTATGAGGGCGACAAATATTACTTTGACATCGATATCCGCCGGCATTTCGGCCTGGACAAATACACCTCCGACGTGATCCCCTACTGGAAAACAGAGACGGTGGACGCCATGGTCAGTTTCCAGCTGCGGGAGGGATACCGCAAGGGGGCCGGAGAATGCGTTTCGCTGTCCACACTATACTATGCTGCTCTCGTGATTCTGGGTGGGATTCCCACCGAAGACATCTATATGATCGCAACCCCGTTGCATTCGCAAAATTTTGTGGATCTTGGGGATGGACTGTTAACCAATAATCGGCGTCTGGTCACCCATAACATGTGGTTTAATGGCACGGAGCTGTCCAACAAGGCCAAGCGGGCCCTGGTCAACGAACGGGTCACGTTCGTCTCGTCCAGCACCGGTTATGTACACCGGATCTACGATGAGGCGACCATGCCTGCAGAACAGTATCGCCATTTTCAGAACCGCTTACTCGATTTCTTGTCCACCGAAATCAGCTATGAGATCCTGGTGAATTTTCTTCGGGAACACAACCATTTGCAACGGTGTTTTCAGCTCGAACACTCACGGTTTGGACACACGCTGTATATCCCGATCGAGAAGATCTTCCAATATGAACACTCCAGCAACTTCCGAGCGGGAACAAACACGGAGGAAAAGCTCCTCGATGACATCGACGAGGATGTGTTTTACCCTCACCCGATGGAAAACCGGTTGTCGCTAAACACATTGAAGGAGATCTTCGACAGCCACAGTTTCACGCTGGACACGCTTGAGCGAAACCCCGAAACCCTGACGGATCTTCTGGGCAGCTACTGTGAACGGGCAAAAGAGATCGTCACTGAGCTTCTGGTGTTTTGCCGGACAGTGCCACTCCTGCCGGACATCGACAAAACGGTTGTGCGACCGCAGAAACACGATCTGACTCTGCGCGGACTTCGCTCCAGAACGGAGATCCAGGAGGCGCTTAGCTCTCTGCGTGAACAGGATGAACTTGTCGGTTTGGCATTTATGGCCTACAGAGATATCCGGGGCGACTACTGGTATCCGTTCCTGAAAGCCAGCCTGGAACGCAATCCGGTCTGCCTGGCCGCCACCCGGGATTTGGCGCCACGGACCATCTATGAGCAGCTTCTGAAACTCCCGAATCAATCGATCTACAGTGAGGACCGGTTGGCCCAACCGGATGAAGTTCACAATTTTGGAACCGGCGACGGTCTGGAAAAGGCGCTCTACCTCTTAACGGTGCTGAACAGGAATGAACCCCGGACCATCTGGACTCTGTCCCGCAATGGGAGCAAAGTCACTCTGCGCTACGGTGACACCGTCTACGTTTTCCTCACCGCCAAAAACTGCCTGATCCCCGAAAATTTGTATGAAAAAGCAATGGAACTGGCCATCGGCTAGTTCCATTTTATTGAATACGGCCGCAAAAGAGCGTTTAGATGAGCAAGGCGGCGTATTCATGAGATTTGTATTGAGGTCGTCTTGGAGAACGAGTCCACTCTCGGCTAGATACCGTTCACCACGCACCCCTCTGCTTTTCTTCTTCTCCCGGAATGTGGTAGGCTTGTCTTCGTGAGTGAAAATCCAATTATGAAGGAAAGGAATGAGGATGATGAACAAATCCAATGCGATTTCGGACAAGAAACTGTTTCTGATCATCGCTGTGGTCTTTCTGATCACTGCGCTGTTCTCAGCAACCATTTCATATGCCAGCAATTCTTCCTCTGACCATGACGACCATACCGAAACCACCCGGATACAGGCAAGCGCGATTGCCTTTTCCCCGGTCGACGTCAGAGTTGATGCGCCCATCGTTCCGGTCTCTTCACCGGACATGGAGGAAAAATACAGTGACTTTCCGCTGAAAAGCAGAACGTCCGCAACTGAAGATGAACTCAATGGTGCCCTGGAGGGCACACCCATGGAAGGAATGGCCGGTGCCTTCCTCAATGCCCAGGAACGCTACGGCGTCAATGCCACTGCACTGCTGGCATTGGCCATCCATGAAAGCGCCTGGGGTCGCAGCGGTTTTGCCAGAAACCGCAACAACCTGTTTGGCTTTCAGGCCTACACACACAATCCCGGGGCAGCCCGCCGGTTTGACACCGTGGACGAAGGCATTGATGTGGTCACAGATTTCATCGAGTCCCAATATCTGACAGAAGGCGGCAAGCATTACCGCGGGGGAACCCTGCGGGACATGAACCCCATCTACTCCGCGGATGCCAGCTGGATGTCCAAGGTCGCCCTTTTATGGGCCAACTTGGAGAACGGGCGATACCTGGATTAAAGGCCAGACCCAATCAAAAACACAGCGAACCGCTCACACCCCAAGCAAAAGGGTCCTGAGCGGTTCTTATTCGTGCATCCGTCCCGTTGATTGCGTTCGTTTTCCGCGGATCTTATCAAACCCCTGTTCCAACAAATGCCGGCAAGCTTCTTCCCGGATTCCTCCGACCACATCCACCTCATGATAACTGGACCGGTGCCGAAGGAGATTGATCGTGGACTCCACTGCTCCCGTTTTTCCATCTGCCACCCCATAGACCAGAAGCCCGATCCGGGCCTGACTGATGGCGCTGGCACACATGGGGCAGGGCTCCAGGGTGACAAACAGAGCACAGTTCTCCAGCCGCCAATCTCCAAGGCGTTTGGCAGCTTCCCGTATCACAAGCATTTCGGCATGAGCGGTGGGATCATGTTGTCCTTCCCTGCGGTTGTGATCCCTGGCGATCACCTGACCGCCACAGACCAGAACAGCGCCTACCGGAATCTCCCCTTCCGACAACGCACACCGCCCTTCCTCGACGGCTATATCCATATACTTGAAATAGTCCATGGCCGCTCCTTCAGGCCAGACGAATGCCGTCATCCTCCAGGATGACCTGCCCGTTTTTCCATAAGCGCCCCAATGCCCGTTTGAACGCCGCCTTGCTCATCTGCATCTCCCGACGGATGTCTTCGGGATCACTGCGGTCATGCAGAGGAAGCCGCCCCCCTGCCTCAATGAGTCGTTTCAGGATTCGTTCGGAATCGTCATCCATCTGTTCGTGCTTTTCCATGCGCAGACTCAGTTCCAGCCGCCCGTCTTCCCTGACCCGGTTTACTCTGCCGGTGATTGCCTGGCCAATGTGCAGCTTTTCATACAACTCACGCTGGGGAATCATCCCGTGGAACTGACTGTTCACCGCCACAAAGGCCCCAAGATCCGGGTTGAGTTCATAAACGATCCCGTCCACACTGTCGTTCCGGGCATAGGGTGACTGTGTACTCAGAAGGTCATAGATGTTCAATGTCCCGATGACCCGATCCTGCTCCGGCGTAACGGTCACCCCAACAAGAACATTGTGTCCCCGCTTCAGGGTTCCTCTGCGGTCCCGCTGTTCACTGACCGGCAGAAAGAGATCCCCTGCCAAGCCCCAGTCCAGAAATGTCCCGGAGCGGATGTTTCCCACCACTTCCAACGTTCCAATCTGCCCCGGCAACAGAAAGGGCCTGTGAGGGGAGCCGATCCAGTGTTCCTGGTCACGACGGTAGACGAACACCTCCAGAGGTGCCCCCTGCCGGATGGCAAAGGGACCTTTTCGTTCATCCAGAACCACCTTTTCCCCCGTTTCGGTCTCTTCCAGAATGATCCGCGGTGATGTTTCCCGAACCATAAGATTCTTAATCGTTCCTGCTTTCATCTTTCTGTCTCCTCTCCGGATCTGCGCCGGCCACCCGCACTCGGACCCTTCCGTGACTGGACCGTTTCCCTCGTGCTCTGCCGGAATTATTTCTCTTCTTCGGAAGGAGTCTGCTGATCAAACAGATCCGCATATTCGCCGTACCCTTCTTCCGCCAACCGATCCCGGGGAATAAAGCGCAGCGCTGCCGAATTGATGCAATACCGCGTTTGTGTGGGTTCCGGTCCATCATTGAACACATGCCCCAGATGGCTGTCCGCATCCCGGCTTCTGACTTCAATCCGCTTGACGAGAAGTTTTTTGTCTATATGTTCCGTAATGTTGTCCGGTTCCAGCGGCCTTGTGAAACTGGGCCAGCCTGTTCCCGATTCATACTTGTCCAGCGAACTGAACAGCGGTTCTCCGGACACAACATCCACAAAAATCCCCTCTTCCTTGCTGTCCCAGTAAAGATTATCAAAGGGAGGCTCCGTGGCCTCTTCCTGGGTCACCCTGTATTGCAGCGTATTGAGCTGTTCCAGTTTTTCTTCCTTACTATATGGATGTCTTTTCATGACACTCATCTCCTTTTCAGTATGGTTCTCTGTATGTCATTCCACAAAAACAAACAAACCCCTGCAGAAAAGCAATCATTTCGCGCCTAAATCCGCTCCGGCGATCACCCTTCCCGGACAAACAGTGCGATGGCTCCTCCTGGAACCATGAAATCACCAACCCCACCTTCCCCGATGGTCACCCGGGACTCTCTGCCGGGCATCCGGTCGGACCAGACTTCCCCTGCATGACCTTCTCCAACGTCCATCCGGAGTGATCCACCGCCGCCATTGGACAGGACAACGGCGCATCCTTCAGGATGCTCCCTGTTCCCCGTGCGAACCCAGCCGACCAGATTCGTGTCTTCGAAATAATCCAGCTGTTCTCCATGGCAGTGCTCCTGCCGGGCCCACAGAAGCGTGCGCAGCACATCCGGGCTCGGATCCAGCGGATGTTCCCCTTGCGTACCGTATAGATCACCGTAGAACACACAGGGATAACCCTGTGCCCGCAACAGAATCAATCCGTAGGCCAGCGGCCTGAACCAGTGTTCAACCGGAAAACCCAAATCCTGCCCTGGTTGCGAATCATGATTGTCCACAAATGTCACCGCATGTTCCGGGGCAGTCTGAACCAGACTGCCATCAAAAATGGTCCGCAAATCGAATCCCTCCCCCTGCTGAGAGGCCTCACGGAACCGATGATGGAGAGCCACGTCAAACAGGTCCGTCCGGCCATCCACTTCCTCTAGATAATCGTGTACGGTATCCCGGTCAGGTTCCCAGAACTCACCAACACAATAAAACTCTTGTCCAAACGTTTCACGCACATGTCCGATCAAATCCCGAATAAACCAGTCATTGATGTGTTTGATGGCATCCAACCGGATCCCGTCAACACCGGTTTCCCGGATGAACCAGCTGATCCAGCTGAATGTCTCCTCCCGCACATCCGGATGCTGATAATCAATATTGGCAAACATCAGGTAATCGTAATTTCCGAATTCAACGGCCACGCCCTCTGCCCAACCCTTGTTCTCCCCGACAATCAGGTAAATGCCTTCTTTTCCGTTTTCAGCATTGTAATCCGTGCCGTTGAAATGCTCCCAGGACCACTGAAACGCCGAGTGCCGGCCTCCTCTCCCGGGGAATGTGAACCGCGTCCACCCTTCAATTTCGTACGGTTCTGTCAGCGCTTCGTTTCGGTTTTCCGGGTTGACTTCCACCGCCGG
This sequence comes from Bacillota bacterium, assembly GCA_007121025.1. Taxonomy (GTDB): domain Bacteria; phylum Bacillota; class TC1; order TC1; family UBA5767; genus SKMO01. The sequence goes on from SKMO01000080.1 coordinate 24,277, forward strand.
AAACCGCTGCGTTTCATCTGCGCCGGCTTTATGGTTAAGAACCACATCCGCATAGACTGACAGCCCCCATTTCTGTACCACACCGATGGCTTCCCGCAGTTCCTGTCTGGTCCCATACTTTGTCCGAACCGTTCCTTTCTGATCGAACTCCCCCAAATCATACCCGTCGTACATGCCATAACCGGTATCATTGCTTCCTGTCGCTTTGCAGCACGGCGGAATCCAGACTGCCGTAAAACCCATTTGCGCCAGACTCTCTGCTTCATCCCCCAGTTGCCTCCAAAGCGTCCCATTGTCCGGCAGGTACCATTCGAAATACTGGAGCATCACACCATTGACAGCCAACATCATCCCTTCTTTCTTTGCGTCCCTGCGCGCCAAAAAGTCTTCTCCTAAAGGATTCAACGGTCAGGCCGATTCTCCTCCCGTCGCCGTTTCAGAACAAAAAAACGGCCCTGCCTCAGCAAAGCCGGATCATCGTTTCCGGTTATCCTCTGGAATGATATGCCCGTGGTCGGGTCGCCGCGGCCCTGTATGGATCAGGACAATTCAATCCAATGGCGTTTGAGCCCGTAAAGGACCGCCTGGGTCCGGTCTGTGACCCCGCATTTTTGAAAGATGCTGGTCAAATGATTCTTGACTGTCTTTTCACTGATAAACAGTTTCTCCGCCATTTCCCGATTGCTCAGTCCCTGGGCCAGCTCCTGAAGAATTTCCAGTTCCCGGGGGGTGAGCATTTCCGGATCGGAACCGGACTCCTGAGCCGCGCAGGAAAGACGGTTTAACTCTTTCAGCACTTTGCCCATCAGAACCTGAGGAATGTATGTCTCCCCACTGTGCACCTGTCCAATCGCCCGGACCAGTTCATCCGGGTGGACATCTTTCAGCACATAGCCTGATACGCCGCACCTGATCAGTTCGACAAGGTATTCCTCCTGGTCATGAATGGTCAACGCAATAATGGCAACCTTCGGATTGTGTTTCCGAATCTCTTTGACCGCCGTAATCCCATTGACTTTCGGCATATTAATGTCCATCAGGATCACGTCCACCGGGAGGGTTCTGGCCTTGTCAATGGCCTCCTGCCCGTCCCTGGCTTCGCCGATGACCTGAATGCTTTTTTCCAGTGACAGCACTTTGATCAATCCCTGCCGAATCAGGGCGTGGTCATCTGCGATCATCACCCGGATGGTGCTTTGTTCATTCTGCATCACTTTGATCACCGCCTTTGGCCTCTTCTTCCTGACTGACAGGAACAGACACGAGAATCTGTGTGCCTTTGCCGGGTGACGTTTTGATGGAGCTTGTTCCCTTGACCAGCTGCACCCTCTCGCTGATCCCTGTCAGCCCAAAACTGTTGCTCATTTTTGCCTGACGCACCGCATCCAGTTCAAATCCGCACCCATTGTCTCTGATCAGCAGATTCAACCGGTCCGGCAGAAACTCGATTTTGATCACAACCTCCGTGGCCTCTGAGTGCTTCCGAACGTTGGTCAACGACTCCTGAACGATCCGGAAAAGGGCTATCTCCAGAGAACTGTCCACCCGTTCTTCCCTGCCGATCACATTAAGATCCACATGAACCGGTTCATCCTCCTGAAACTGTTCAATATAGCGTTTCAGGGCTGAAAGAAGTCCCAGGTCATCCAGCGACATGGGCCGCAGATCGAAGATGATCTTTCGAACATCCTCCAGACTTCCCCGGACCAGCAAGGCAAGATCACGAAGTTCATCTCTGACCTGATCGGGGTTGACGTCCATCAGTTTCAAACAGAATTCCGCCCGCATCACAATGTTGGCAAAGCTCTGGGCCGGCCCGTCATGAATATCTCTGGCCACCCGGCGCCGCTCTTCTTCCTGTGCACGAATGATCGACAGTCCCAGATTGTTGGCATGTTGCACTTCCCCAATCTGATTGTACACACCGGACAGATCCTGCGTTAAGAGTTTCAGCGCCATGCTGACGTTACTGATCAGTTCCGCTGAGCGTTTTCGAGCCTGCTCCAGTGTTCGCATGTTTTGTTCAAGATGATCGCGCTGCAGCCGCAGGATTTTTTCTGTCTCCCGGCGTTGCATCAGTTCGATCATCTTTTCATGAGCCGCATCATAGGTTTCCTTCATGGTCTCCTTGCTGTATTGATTGAAATCCCGGTTAACCTCCATCAACCGATTGCGGAGTTTGCGGGACTCTCCTTCCAGGCGGTCGACTTCATCAATCACTTTGCTCAGACGGTCCCGGATATCACTGAGCTGCCGCTGACAGCGCTCATATTCATCCAATACATCCGTTTCCAGACGAAACAGATCTTCCTTGCCTTTCTCCACGGCCTCAATGGTGCCGGATATAATGTTTTCCAATTGCTTAAGATCAATCAACAGCCACACCTCCGCCGCTTTGTTGTTCCCCCGGCCAGTAAACAGATCAATGAATATTGAACAGCTGCAGATACCGGAAACGCAGCGCTATCTCCTGGGCATCCGTTGAAGCCACCGCATCGTTGTCCAGATATTCATTGGGATTCTTTTGCGGGGAGCAACCGGGCAGGTCAAACACGATGATCTGCCCCCTGCTGAGAGGCCGGCCAGGTCTGGACTGTTTTGCCGTATTGGACCCTGCGGTCGGCATCCCTGATCAGTCTTTGCATCCATTCAATCCCGATATACCGTTTACCGCCCCAAGACAAACCATCAATCGCACCATGCCCGGTCACTGCGCCGTGTATCCCCCATTCTTCAGATCGTTGCTGCCGGTTTTCAGGGTAATACGGCATTATTCATCCGCCCGATCAACTGTCTGATGGCTTCGCGGGCCATACGGCAAAAGAAAAATGCAGCTTCTCCGGAGTTTGCACCGCAATCACCACCTGAATCTCCTGCTCCTGTTCAGAGGTGAGGCGGCGCCTGGCTCCCATCTGGCGTCCTGTCTGTTTCAGCGAAATCCCTCTCATTCCTTCTCGCTGATCTTTTGCCAGACGCTGCTGCAATGGCCGACACTTTAATCAAGATTCTCTGCCGTTTCATTATTGCTGACATCCTTCCTGCACAGTCTGACCATCTGCTTTCGCAGTTCAGCCTGAGCTTCGGGAGAACGTTCTTTGCATCACAACCTTCCATGCAAATATTATATCGGTTTATCCGCAAGATGGCTATATCTTGACGGAACACAATCGGCAGGCCGCTGACAACCCTAGTATTTCTGGTCGTTGAGCTGAAACTGGTTCAGAAATGCCTGCAATTTATCAGAGACCCGGACCAGCCTCTTTCCATTTGACACGATTTCCTTCATCCATTCATCCTGCCGGTCAGCCGGCCAGGATGAATCTGCTTCTGCCAATGTTTCGGACCGGTCCACAATTTGCCGGGACGTATAGTCGAGCTCTGATACCGACTGGTGGATGGAACGAAACAACACGCCCAACTGACGGTTCATCAGATTGAACCCTTCCCCCAACTGTCCCAGCTCATCTCTGGACGTTGTCTCCAGTTCTTCGGAAAAATCGCCGACAGCCACCCGTTCGGTCGCCTTCAACAGCCGTCGAACCGGTCGGTGAACCGCCCGGACAATCACAAGCCGCACCAGCACCAGCGCCACGAGCACAGCCAACACAAACAGGCGGATCCATTGCAGTGCGCTTTGATGCAAAAAGGCCAGTGCTCCCGAAACATCTGTGTGATAATGCAGATACCCGGAAATCTGACCATCGCTGGCTGATAACGGAGCCACGAACAACAGTGATGTGTTGCCGCCTGACTCTGTAACCGACCGTTGAACCCCAATGGTCCGACTCTCCATTGCTGCGTTTAATGCTCTTGACTGCATTCGGTTGCCCATGCTCTCGGGCTGCTCATGAACGATCACTTCTCCGGAGGGACTGGTGACATAGGCTTCCAGAATCTTCGGATCACTTTTCATTGAGCGAATCGCCCCCAGAACCGCCTCCGGACCGTCCTGAGCCATCCGGTTTTCCGTCAGCTCCACGGCCAATTTCCCGATGGACATTCCCTGGCTGGTTTCCTGTGCAATCAGAGCTCTGTGATTGATCACGTAGGTCATGGACCCCATGCCCAGCATCAATGTCGTGATGATGACGGTGATCGTCATGCTGACTTTAAAGGTTAGTGAAAACCCTTTACGGGTCTTTAATGATTTCCTTTTCATGGCTCATGCTCCTTTCGGTGAGAGATCCAACAGATCTCCGATGCCGATCTTCAGACGTGCGGCCTGCCCCCCGCTGAGCTCCAGGACCTTTGCCGCCTCCCTGACGGTTTTCGGCCCGCGGTTCGGCGCCAGACAGTCCTCCACATGAAGAACCTGCCCCTCCCGACTCAGAAACAGAACATCAATCGGGTATTTCATGTACCAGGTGTGGACACTGTTGCATGGATCCAGCAGCAAACCTGTATCGTCAGGCAAACTCCGGGTTCCCATGAGACCCTTGAGTCGTTTCCAGAACGTATCTGCCGGAAGAATGTTCTCCACCGGCCGGATTGTTCGTCCGGTCCGGTCTGACTGCATGTTGTCCATAGAACACACCTCCCTCTGTTCAGAATACCCGCATAATCTGCAGGATCGCCGGCCCCAGCAAAACAATGAACACCGCCGGAAAAATAAACATCATCATGGGAATCAGCATTTTGATCGGAGCCTTCATGGCTGTCTCCTCAGCATGCTGACGTTTTTTCTGCCGGATTTCCTTGGACTGAATCCGGAGGACCTTCCCGATGCTGACACCCAATTGCTCTGCCATAATGATCGATCCCACAAAATTGGACAGACTGTCCACTTCCAGCCGGTTTGCCATGTCCTTCAACGCCTCTTTGCGCGGTCTGCCCATTTTGGTCTCTCGCAACACCGTCAAAAACTCATCTGACAGCAGGCCCTCCGTTTTTTCAACGATTTTAATCAGCGCTCCTTCAAAGCCCAGTCCGGCCTCCACACTGACCGTCAGCAGATCCAGGATATCCGGAAGATCTCTTTGCACCTGTTCCTTGCGCCGCTGTCCTTTGGCGGACAGGACACCATCAACAGAAAACCAGCCAATCAACATGACCGGAAGGATCAGAACGGTCATCTGCCAGGCCGCGGTGCCGCTTCCACGCAGGATCACCCACAGAATCGCCGACAGTCCGACCGACAACAGCCCTTTGACAACCATCCATTCCCGTGCACTCAGGTTCCCGGGATGGCCCGCACGGATCACTTTCCGTTCCAGCTCAGCCTCTCTGGCAAATGGAACCACAGACAGCATCAGGTTGGCGGCGCGTCCAAGCATGGGCCGGAACATCCTCTGGTAAAGAGGCGCTGACAGTTCCTGTTTTCGGATGGGGATCTCTTTTTCGCCCAATACATTGTCCATCCGTCTGGACATCTTGATTTTTTCTCCAAACAGCGCGTTGTGCAGAAGCAAAAAGAGTGCTCCTGCGAACCCAAACGCACCGGCTGCGGCTACCGCTACATACATGGCGTTTCCTCCTTGCTGCTATACCCGAATGCTCACAATCCGTTTGATCAGCATAAATCCGATGATTTCTCCTGCGACGGCCATGCCCAGCATGAGTCGCCCCAGAGGGTGAATGACCAGTTCCATGACATACGTTGGATTCACCGCCAGCATAAACAATCCCAATACCACCGGAAGGAGCCCAATGATCATGCCGGACAATTTTCCCTGGGCGGTCAGTGTCCGAATCTCCCCCTGCAGACGTACCCGTTCCCGGATCGTGTCTGCAATATTGTCGAGGACTTCCGCCAGGTTCCCGCCGACCTGTCTCTGGATCAATACCGCTGTGATCAGCAGATCCAAATCATCACTGTTGACCCGACTGCTCAGGTTCTGAAGCGCCCGTTCCGTGGAGGCCCCGAGATTGACCTCCCGAAACGTCCGGTTGAACTCCTTGCTGATCGGATCCGGCATCTCTTTTCGTACCATATCCATGCTCTGCATGAAACTGAACCCTGCCCGCAGAGCGTTGGACATTATGGTGATGGCATCGCAAATCTGCCCATTGAAGCTGGTCAGCCGCTTCTGGCGTGACCTCTTGACCAGAAAGAACGGAACAAACAGTGAAACCGCACCGATCGTCAGAGCCAGCAACGTACTCATGGTCAGGCTAAAGACAATCAGCATGGTCAGCACCATACTGCTCAGGTCAAGGGCCATGAACTCGCCGCCGGTCAGGGGAACATCCGATTCTTCCAGCTGTTTTTCCATCCCCCTGCCCAACCGGTTAAACAACCGAAGACCGCCAAACAGCCGAAGGGTTTTTCGCAGAAGGTCCGTTGACCCCTCCTGCTGTCTCCCTTCTTCCGGTTGTGGAAGTCCGTTCATTCCTTTGACCCGTTTGGCCACGTTCGCTCCCTTTGGCTGAGTCAGCTGCCAAAGGCCCAAAACCAGCAGGAATGCACTCAGAAACATCAGGACCATCAATGTCGTCAGCGTCATGTGTTCACCGCCTTTTTCTGTCTATCCTCAAAGCGTTAAAACATTGAGGGATTAAAGAGCGCCGATGGAAGCACGATTCCATTTGACACCAGGGTGTCCGTAAACCGGGGGCGAATGCCTGTTGCAATAAATTCTCCCTGCACCTTGCCCTGCTCATCAATGCCCGACTGTTTGAACAGAAACAGATCCTGGAGGGTGATCACGTCTCCCTCCATCCCCTGGACTTCCGTCACATGGGTAATCCTGCGGGACCCGTCCCGCAGGCGGCTCTGGTGAATGATCAGATCCACGGCCGATGCGATCTGCTCCCGGATGGCCCGGACCGGAAGATCCATCCCCGCCATCAGAACCATGGTTTCCAGCCTGGCCACCATGTCCCGGGGAGTGTTGGCGTGTCCTGTGGTCAGCGACCCGTCATGCCCGGTGTTCATCGCCTGGAGCATATCCAGGGCTTCACCGCTTCGGACCTCTCCGACCACAATCCGGTCGGGACGCATCCGCAAGGAGTTTTTCACCAGATCCCGGATGGAGACAGCGCCCTTCCCTTCAATGTTGGGGGGCCTGCTTTCCAGGGTCACCACATGAGGTTGCCGCAGCTGAATTTCCGCTGCGTCCTCAATGGTCACAATCCGGTCACTTTCCGGAATGAATGAGGACAACACATTCAATGTGGTGGTTTTCCCGCTTCCGGTTCCACCGGAGACAATGACATTGAGTCTTCCCCGGACGCAGGCTTCCAGAAAGTCGGCCATCTCGCGGGTCAGTGTGCCAAATCCGATCAGATCCGCTACGGTGAAGGGATCGGCGGCAAATTTTCGGATCGTAATGCTTGGTCCCTTCAGCGCCAGTGGTGGAATCACTGCGTTCACCCGGGAACCGTCCGGAAGCCGGGCATCCACCATGGGACTGGATTCATCGATCCGCCGCCCCAGGGGCGCGACGATCCGTTCAATCACATGGAGCACATGCTCATCATCCCGAAACACAATGTTTGTCAGCTCCAGTTTTCCACTGCGCTCGGCATAGACCTGTTCCGGACCATTGACCATCACTTCACTGACGTTGTCATCCTGCAGCAACGGGTTGATCGGCCCGTAACCAATGATTTCATCGACCATTTCCTGCTTCAGGCGAAGACGGTCCATCCGCAGCTGGGATTCACTGCCCTTTTCCTGAACCAACTGGTCCACCAGTTCACCGATCCGTTTGACCATGGCCTTATCGTCTTCTTTTTCTTCTGCTTTAACATTTTTCAATTTGTCGACGATCATGCCATGGAGTTCCTGTTTCCATTTCAGATGGGGATCCGCCGGGCGACAGACCTGTCGAGGCTGCTCGTCCGGGGACTGTTGCTGTTCCGATCGTTTCTCAAGTTTCTGAAGCAATGACATGCTGGTTCACCCCTAAAAGTTAAAGACTCTGGTCATCCCTGTTTTCGGATTCTTGCGGGACTGATTGCGACCCGCTCCCAGAAGTTCCAGTTCTTCCATCAGTCCGGTCACGCTGGCCGCCACCGGTGAGCCCGGTTGCCCGATGACAAAGGGCATGCCCTTGTTGATGGCATTGCGGACCACCCGTTGATCTTCTGGGATGGCCGCACTCAGGCGAACGTCCAGGGTTGTTTCAAGATCTTTCACTTTGATTCCTTCCCGGCTTTGCTGGTTCAGAATCACCCGGAGCCGGCTTCCATATTTCAATGTGCTGAGAATATCCTTGGCTGATTTTACGTGTTTGAGTGTCGTCAGATCCTGGTTTAGGATCAGCGCAATGGTTTCACTGGCATCCAGGACATTTAAATTGATATCACTGTAAAACGGAGCGGTATCCACCAGGATGTAATCATAGTGATTCCGCAGAATGCCGAGAATTTTCTCCACGTGATCAGCATCCACCAGTTCCGCCCGCTCAGGGGCCGATGGCGCCGCCAGGATCTGTACCCCTGTGAGATGAGGCACCATATAACTTTCCACCAAACTCAGATCCATGCTGTTTTCGTCCTGTACCAGATCGGCAATGCTGCCTTTTGCGGCCACGTTCATCATGACAGACACATCGCCGGATGACAGATCAAGGTCCAGAAGCGCGACTTTTTTCTGGGTTTCCCGGGCCAGGGCAACCGCCAGATTGCAGGCCAGCGTGGTTTTGCCCACACCACCTTTTGTACAGAAAAAGCTGACCACTTTTCCCTTGGTGTTGGCTCTCTGCTGAATCACCTGCCGGGAAGGTGACGTGGTATACCGCAGATTTCGTTTCTGCTGGCTCTCGTGTACCTTCCGGATGGTTTCTGCCAGCTCTGCTGAGGTCAGGGGCTTGACCATGTACTCCCGGGCACCGGCAGACATGGCTTTTCGCAGATAATCCTGTTCACCCTGAATCGACACGATGATAATGGCACATTCCGGCGCTTTCATGGTGATTTCTTCGGTGGCTCCGATTCCGTCCAGGCCAGGCATGTTGATGTCCATCAGGATGACGTCCGGTTTAAGATCCAGAGCCAGGGCAACGGCTTCGTGACCATCTCCGGCTTCCCCCACCACTTCCATGTCCTCCTCAAAATACAGCAGTCGTTTGATGTCTTCTCTCGTGTTGGCGATGTCGTCCGTCACCAGAACCCTGATGGGTGCCATGTTTATTCCTCCTTCTTCGTATCTATCGTTGATCTGCGTTTACAGGTGCTCCAAAACACAGAATGCTTATCGTTTGAGCCCGTCAATCCCAACCATGGGGATCACGGTTTCAGCATCATCTTCAGGCGAACGCAGTGTAAACTGAATGCTCCCCTGCTGGATGGCCAGTGCAATCAGTTGCGCTTCCTCCGGGCCGACCATAATGGTGACTGTGTTGGCTTCCTGGTTGCCTTCTGAAGCGCTGTGAATCCGGTTGTTGATGGCAAGAACAGGGGCGTTGTGAATGATCGTTGACGTGCCGACCAGCTGTTTTTCCACCCGCCGGCCGGTTTCGGCTTCAGTGGTTTCCTCTTCATACCCAAAGGTCACCAGGACATCCACCTGATCATTAACATTAAGAAGGCCATGCAGCGAGCTGACCAACCCGACCGGTATGGCAACTGCCCGCTTGCCTTCGTCAATGCGTACAGCCAGACCGCCGGTCTGGTCTTCCCGGGTCATCAGTTTCTGCGTCATGATTTGTTCACCGGGAAAAATATCTCCCCGGGCCATTTTCCCAACGGCATCTGCCGGGTCCATGATGGCATCCGCCATCACATATTCAACCGGCACTTCGATGAATTCCAGCATGCTGCCGTGAATGATTGACCGTGCTGTAATCACCTGTTTGGCGGTCGCCACCTGCGTGTAGTCACCGGAAAGCTGGTAGGTCGCTTCCATTGTCCGCATATATTGAAAGATTCCGAATGCTGACACACAGCCAAACAGAATGGCCACCAACAGAATGAGTTTGTTTTTCATTGTTTCACCCGCTTTCTGCATTTCTGTTACTGCACCAAAGCAACGCCTCTGAGCCCGAAATCGGCTGCTGACCAGTCGATGGCTCCCGGAACGAACTGCGGGGCATCCGGATTGAGGACGGCTTCAATGGAAAACCCGGACGACTTACCTTCATACCCGATCAGCACAATTCCGGCAAATCCCCGGACGGTCACCGGAGAAGAGGTCCCCGACGTCCATGTATCGCAGATGATTGGAACGTACAGTGTCTCGCCACTGGCAATGTAATCCTCCAGCACATCCCCCAACCCTTTTTTCAGGTTGGCCGGGGTTCCGATGTTGGCGCCGGTGTCGACCCGCAGCAGATCGCCGACGAAGATCATCCCGGGGTACCCATTGGTGATGTACTCAATCTGATCATGGGTGTTTGACTGTTCCGGGTAGGCCAGATTGACCCAGCCCCAGTTTCCAGGACCGATTTCCCCAAAGTTCTCTTTGGTAATCACAACCTGACCGTTTGCATCCGGACTGGCCATCAGGACGTGGTAAACGTTTTCCTGAATCCCGATGGGAATCAGGCCACTCATCCCCCCAATGGACCCGGAGGCCGCTGTAGCCCGGGCATGAACGGTTCCTTGTTCGACGCCCAGAATGGGTGCGAAAATATAGTTTCTCTGGGCAGAAGCAGCAACGGTGATGGTTTCATTGCTGGTGCCAAACGTCACCGTCAGATTGTCCGTTTCAACACCGTTCAGGAGGGCGTACTGCTGGGCGGTGCTTTCGGCTGCGGAAACATCCGGCAGTTCCCGGGCACCGGCCAGAGCAGCTGCATCGGTTGCATTGACCAAACGGGTCCGCTCCAGATGCATCGCCCCCAAATCGATGACCAGTGCAGAAAACCCCAACGCAACCACCAGAAACGCCGAGAAGATGACCAACACCGCTCCCCGTTTCGAGTTGAGAGGCCACCGGATGGTCCGTAGACAATCCCGGGTACAATCACGTTTTCTTCGCCCTTCACCATTTCTTTTCTGAAACATCACGAACACCTCATTCACTTCGCATGGTGGCGCTTGCCGTCAGGGGCAGCGGGTTGGGCAGCAAATCGCCAATCAACGGAACCACCAGGGGCATATCGTAGCGGATTTCCACCCGCACAGCGGAACCGGCAACCCGGTCCCCTTCAGCGGGGCTGATCTCCAGAATGTGCAACCGCGTTTCCGCTTCAGACAGCGTGACCGCCTGGCGAATCCGCGCTTCAATTTCTGCATCGGTTTTCCCGACGGCAGCCTCCCGGACCCCTTCCCGGACCGCGCTGGTCACCGAGATATACGAATAAAACGCCCGGCCAAATTCCATTGTGCCAAACAGCAGAAGCACGATGACCGGAAGAATCAGTGCCAACTCCACCATGGATTGTCCTTTTTTTCGTTTGATCCGTTGATTCACGACCCGTTCACCTTCTATCCCAACAAATTCAGATAGGCCATTGCTGATCCAATGGAAATGGCGACTCCATACGGAAAGACAACACCCTTCCTGTCTGTTGTTTTCTCTTCAACTGGTCCCTGGGGGATCCGCAGAAAAACGGCTTTTAGCCCAACACCCATTGTGTGTAACGTTTGCCTAAGCCGGCCCTGTCGGATCAGCAGGAACAGTGCAATCAGACCACCGGCAACCGCCGTCAGTAAAAACGCTTCAAAAACAAAGATCGGCCCCTTGATGACCCCGATTACCGCCATCAGCTTCACATCTCCGGCACCCATCCCTCCAGCCAGATACGGCACCAGCAACACGGCCAATCCCAGCAGAAACCCAAGGGCGCTCTGCTGGAGACCGGACAGGCCGTAAAAAATGATGTTTACCCCCAGCCCGGCCAACAGGACCGGAAAAAGAACCTTATTATATATTCTTTGCTCCCGCAGGTCTGTGTAGAGACAAACCCCGATCAGGAGGAGCAGCATTCCATCCAACAGACCCATGGGACAAACTCCTTTCGTACATTCTGCGGGAAAGGCCCTGCCCTTACTGGGCAGGGCCTTTCCCAAGCTGTCCTGTCCGACGATCGCTAGTCGGTGTCGATCGTTGGGTCATCCAGTCTATCGGTAACATCTGTGAAAAGATCCGTCAGCCCCCCACCGAGGGCCACCAGAGCCACGATGACGACCACAGCCACTCCTGCCAGAATCAGACCGTATTCCGCCATGCCC
>SKMO01000093.1 GCA_007121025.1 Bacillota bacterium
CTCCCGTCGGACCTCCCCCCGGCGCTGGAGGCGGTCCATCCGGTCCAGCTGGCGCTGCCGGCCCCGGGCCTGCTTGGACTTGATCCCCGCCCCGTAGCGGCGCACATAGTCTTCGGTGTCCGCAATCTTCTTTTCCTGCTTGTCCACCGCCTTGTTGTGGGATTCAATCTGCAGTTCTTTTTGTTCCACAAACCGGCTGTAGTTTCCCGGATAGGAATAAAGATGGCCGTTTTCAAACTCCAGGACCCGCTCCACCACCTGGTCCAGAAAGTACCGGTCGTGGGAGACCACCAGAATGGCCCCCGGATACCCGGCCAGAAACCCCTCCAGCCAGGCCAGGGCGTCCAGATCCAGGTAGTTGTTGGGCTCATCCAGAATCAGGATGTCCGGCTTTCGAAGAAGCGACCGGGCCAGGCCGATCCGGGTTTTCTGCCCCCCGGAAAACTGGCTCAGGGTCCGGTCCATGTCCTCTTCCCGGAACCCCAGACCAAAGACCATCTCCCGGACCCGGGCTTCCACCGAGTAGCCCCCCAGTATCTCATAGCGCTCCGAAGCCTTTCCCAGCTGTCCGGCCAGGCGCTCCTGCTCCCCGGGATCCGGGCTCTCCCCGATGGCCCGGGTCAGGGCCACCATCTTCCGGGACAGGGCCACCACATCGTCAAACATGGCCAGCATGTAGTCCCGCAGGGTGGACGCCTCTTCGGCTTTCTGGTCCTGGGCCAGCGAGGCCACAAACCGGTTCCTGGCAAAAAAAATGTTCCCTTCGTCCGGAGTCAGTTTCTCCTCCAGACAGCGGATCAGCGTGGTCTTGCCGCAGCCGTTTGGCCCCACCAGGGCCACCTTTTCCCCTTCCCCGATCCGAAACGAGATGTCCCGCCAGAGGTACTCTCCGTTAAACATCTTGCCCAGACCATCCACCTGCAATACCGACATCCCGTCCCCTCCTTTCGGTCAAACTCTCCTGCACTACAGGGTCCGCTCACAGACCCCAAAGGTTTCATCTTCCCGGTTTCCCTTGGGCTCCACGTGAACGATCACATCGTACACGTTGTCCAGGCCCTCCTTGAGGGCGTCTTCCACCTGTTGGCTCACCCGGTGGGCCTCCCGGACCGTCATGTCCCCGTCCACCTCAATGTCCAGGTAGACAATCAGGCTGGCCCCGAGTTTCCGGGCCCGCACCCGGTGGGGCTCACCCACACAGTCCACAGCTCCCGCAATCTGGATGATCCGGCTGTAGATGGCCGTATCCTCCACCCCGTCCATCAGTTCCCGGGAGCTCTCCAGATAGAGGCCCAGGGACACCCGGATGATCCACAGGCTGACCAGCAGGGAGGTGATGTAATCCAGGGCCCCGATCCCCGTGATCCGGATGAGCAAAAGGCCCACCAGAACCCCCACGGAAATCACCACATCGCTTAACATGTTCTTGGCGTTGGCGATCAGCATGGTGGAGTTGGCCCGCTTGCCGCTTCGGTACTGGTGCCAGGCCAGACCCATCTTGCCCCCAATCGAGCCCACGGTCACCCAGATGGCCAGAGACGGAATGATCCCCGGATCCACACCGCCCGCCAGTCCGGACACCGACCGGATCAAAAGCTGCAGTCCGGCAAAAAAAATGGCAATCGCCAGGATGCCCGTGGCCGTGGCTTCCGCCCGGCCATACCCGAAGGGATAGGATTTGTCCGGTTTCCGGTCCATGACCCGGGCGGTAAACAGGGTCATCAGGGAAATCAGAATGTCCACCGCCGAATCAATCCCGTCCCCCAGGACCGCCAGGGACCCGGTCAGAAAACCCGTGACCACCTTGGCCAGGGACAGGACACCGTTTCCGGCCACCGACACGGCGGACGCCCGGATGATCAGCCGGTTTCTCTGTTGTTGTCTGTTGTCCATGTCAATGCTCCTCATCCGTGTCAGGGTCTAGTTTCCCAGAACCGTGCTGATGAACACCCGGATCACCTCGGCGCCCCCGATCAGGGTGCCCGCGGTGCTTCCGAGGTTTGCAAACACCACCACCAGAAGAATCCGGGTCACCCGGTTCTTCCAGAACCCCTTGAACGTGGTCAGGTCGGTCCCCAGGGCCTCGAAGTCCGCCACCTTGGGTTTGCGGATCATCGCCTCGGCCAGACCGGCAAACCACCCGGCGGCCAGAAGCGGATTCAGCGAACTGATCGGCGCCACCAGAAAGGCCGTCAGGATGCTCAGGGGATGGGCCCAGGCCAGGGCGGCCCCCAGGGCGGACAGCGACCCGTTCCACAGGATCCAGGCAATCACCTGGTCCATCCCCGCCGGTGCGTCTGCCCGGAAGGTGGTCACAATGAGCCCCAGAATGATCAGGGGGATCACCCAGCCCACCCACCGGGTGCTCATCTTTTTTGCGGGCAACCGGTCCAGGGCCTTCAGGTCGTGGGTCCTGCCCAGTTCTTTGCGGATCCCCGGCAGGTGTCCGGCCCCCAGAATGGCCAGCACCTTGTCGCCGGGGGCCGTGCGGATTTTCTCCGCCAGATACTGGTCCCGTTCGTCGATCAGGGTGGTCTTGAGTTCCGGAAAGCTCCGGGACATCTCGTTTAAGGCCGCCGTCAGGGCGTCGCCCCCCTTCAGGGCCTCCAGTTCCGCTTCGCTGATTTCCTCATCGGCAAACACCGAAAAGATCAGCGAAAACAAGAGCTTGAGTTTTCCCCAAAGCCCCATACCCCGCCAGACCCGGCTCAGGGTCACCTGGATGTTGCGGTCCGCCAGCACGAGGGTCTTGCCCTGCTCCTCGGCCACCCGGACCCCCACCTTCATCTCTTCCCCCGGCTCAATGCCAAACTGCTCGGCCAGCCGGCGCTGATAGCTCGACAGCACCAGGTTGGTCAGAAGAAGGCCCGCCTTCTTCTGACGGATCACCTTCACAATGTCCATGTCCTTCCAGCGGTTGGCGGCCTTCAGGCTCTCATACCGGGCCTGACAAAGCTCCACCGCCACGGTGTCCGGGTCTTCCTCGTCGATCAGGCGGGCCACCTCCTTGGCGCTTTCCCGGGACACGTGGGCCGTTCCCAGCAGGATGATCTGCCGCCCGTCCATCTCCAGCCGGACAATGTGTTCCCCCGGGGACTGTTCCCCCACCACGCTGTGTTCTGTTTCCACGGCTTTCTCAGCCGCCTGTTCCTGCTCGTGTGTCAAGTTGCCTTCCTCCGATCCGCCCCCGGCCCCTGTAAGGCCGGCTGGGTTACATTCTCTCCATAAAGACATATTTTACCAGATCGGCCGCCGTTTGGATATCCCGCAGGGCGGCAATCTCCCCGGCCGAATGCATGGCCAGCATGGGAACCCCCAGATCAAGAGCGGCCATCCCGGAAAACGCACCGGCCATCGGGCCCAGGGTGGTGCCCCCCTTCACGTCCGATCGGTTCTGGAAACTCTGCAAAGGCAGCCCATGGTCCCCGGCCAGTTTGCGAACCCAGGCTTCCTCCCGGGGATCCGAGGCGTACCGGCCGGCCGCCGACAGCTTGACCGCCGGCCCGGCCCCCAGCCGGGGGGCGTTCTGCCGGTCCTGGGCCCCCGGGTAGCCCGGGTGGTCTCCGTGGGCCATGTCCAGGGACAGGAGAACCGAACGGGCCAGAACGTCAAACAGCCCGGTCCGCTCCAGTCCGGCCAGCGCCCCGATCCGCTCGGCCAGACCGGCCAGAAGCCCCGAAAGGGCCCCCTCCCGGCTCATGCTGCCCACTTCCTCATGGTTGCAAAGAAGAAGCCCCTGCCAGCCCGGGGACGGATCCGCTCCCAGAAACCCTTCCAGAGCCCCGTGAACCAGAGCCAGATCGTCCAGCCGGGGAGACCAGACCAGTTCCCCCTCGGCCCCCAGACGCCGGGCGCCGGCCGCCGGCACCAGGAACACTTCATGAGACAAGATGGGCTCCGCCCCCAGGTCCGCCTCCCGGGCCAGCAGCGTCTCAA
>SKMO01000015.1 GCA_007121025.1 Bacillota bacterium
GCAAACGCGATGAACAGTCCAAACCCGATGGGCGACAACAGCGCCTGCCCCATCCGGCGGAACTGCAGGGTCTTTACCGCTCCTGTGTCCCGTGTCCGCTTCCCGGGAGGCAGGGATTCCGGCAGAAAGACCAGAATGATCAGGACCGTTGCCAGACAGACCAGCGCCCCCAGGAAAAACGGCGTGGACAGGGAGCGGGTGGCCAGCACCCCTCCGATTCCCGGACCCAGAATGATCCCCAGTCCGGCCGCGGCGCCCACCTTCCCGATGGCGCCCCCCCGGTACTCTTGGGAGGTGCTGTCCCCGATGTAGGCCATGGACACCGGAAACATGGCACAGGCCAGGGTTCCCGACAGGATCTGGGCCGCGTAGAGCATCCACAGGCGGGTGGACAGACCGAACAGCACCATGGCCAGGGACAGGCCGCTCATCCCGATCATCAGGATCTTCTTGCGGCCATGCCGGTCCGACAGGCCGCCCCAGACCGGAGCGAAGATCAGCTGCATGACACCGTAGCTGGACACCAAAAGGCCAAGCTGCAGCCCTCCCCCTCCAAGTTCCTCGATGAAAAATGGCAGGATGGGCATGGCCATCCCATACCCGAGCATCGCAATGGCGATGCTCGCAAACAGAATAGACGTGTTCTTGTTCATATCAGTTCCACCTGACCTGTCTCTCCGTTGACCCGGACCCGCTGGCCGTCTTTCAGCAGTCCTGTGACCCCGTTGACCCCGGCCACTGCCGGCAGGCCGTATTCCCGGGCCACCACGGATCCGTGGGAGATGGAGCCGCCGGTTTCCATCACCAGGGCGCCCAGCTTGAGAAACAGTGGCGTCCAGGCAGGATTGGTGCCGGTGGTCACTAGGACGTCCCCTTTTTCCAGCCTGTGGCCGTCTTCCGGACGCTCGATCACCCGGACCGCCCCTTCATGGACACCCGGGGACACCGGGATACCCACCAGGGACTGACCGTTTCCTTCTGCCGCCGGACCATACACGGCTTCCCCAGTGCTGGTGAGAATCCGGGGCGCTTTGCGCTTCATGTTGATCGCAAACTGCTCCCGGTTGTGTGCTGCCAGATCCCGGAGGTCGCCACCCATCCGGATGTCGGCCATGGTCAGGAAGAAGATGTCCGTCTCCTCGGCCAGCTGTCCGCTGGCCACCATCTCACGGCCGATACTCAAAAGCATCTCCCGGAGAATCTGCAGCGCCTGGGTCAGGACAAACTTGGACAGTTCCCGGATGCCAAACATTTCCCGGAAATCCCGGAGCATCTTTTCGGTCCGCCGGGCCGCGCGCCGGTGGCCGGCAGCGGTCAGCTTTTCCCGGATCCGCACGATGGCCGCCTCGGCATCCTGTTCCCCCTGGTGGAACCGGTCGATCCCCTCCTGGTAATTGTTGTTGTCGATGTAGGTGTTGATCAGGTCAAGCACGTACTGAGGTTCTTCCGTCCAGGTGGGCACACCCACATCCAGCTCCACGGCTGATCGGTGCCCGTAGGTGGCCAGAAACTCCCGGATCTCCGGATCGCCCGCCGACGGGCGTTTGTCCCCTTCGGCGTACTGTTTGGCCAGGTGCAGAAGCTTCATGCCCATCTGGGTGGTCACACTGTGGGGCACCGATTTTTCCACGTCGTGCAGATCGGACGCATCCCCCAGTTTGGCCATCAGGATGGCCCTGGCCTTGTCCATGTAGGTAGACGAGACCATCACGTAGGACAGCAGCCCAAATCCGTTGATGAACAGCACTCTGGCGTTGTCTTCAATCCAGCGCAGTTTTTCCTCCGTGGTGTCCAGATCCCACAGGGCCTCCCGGAACCAGACCACCGTCTCCTCACCCAGGGCCACCGCCTTGTCTCTTGCCTTCTGCGGGTTGTTCACGCCCACCATGTAGCGTCTGCCGACGGTCGCCAGCAGGCGGATCAGTTTCGGGCTGACCATTTTTTTCAGATTGACCGCCCGGGACGGATCGATCAGGTGTTCACGGTTGCGTTCCACCAGCTGTAGCAGAGCTTTGGTGGTCAGGGGGTCTTTGTCGTTGGAATCTTCCTTGCGGAACTTCTCCCAGCTTTTTTCGGTCCGCATGAAATCGGTGATGTCAATGAACACCCGTCCCCCCAGGTTCTGGTACCACCAGAACGGATCAGTGGAACCATTTTTCTTCCCGTATTGGGCGATCATGCCCCCGAGCATGGCCCGGATCAGCTCTTCGCCCATGGGGGTGAACGGCTCTTTCATGGCCTGGGAGTAGTTGTTGAAGTTCAGGTGCACCCGGAAACCCTCTTTTCCGGGACGCCCGGCTGGCTGAGGATACAGGGAGGTGATCGGACGGGTCTGGACCAGCCAGAACTGTCCGTCTGCAAAAGCCCACTCAATGTCCTGGGGGGAGCGGAACCACCGCTGCACGTCCTGGGCGAACCGGTGCAGGGCCCCGATGTCCTCCCGGTTCAGGCAGATCTGTTCTTTCTGCTCTTCGGGAACGGCCACCAGGTCGATGCCCCCCTCCCGGCGGACGGTCATCACCTCTTTGCGGGCGGGGCGTTCCTCTAAAACAGAGCCGTCCGCACCAAACAGGATCCACTGGTCGGGATTGACCTCCCCGCCCACAATGGCCTCGCCCAGTCCCCAGGAGGCGTTCAGGAGCATCTGATCCCGCCGGCCGTTGACCGGATTGGCGGTAAACAGGATGCCCGCCTTCTCGGCATCAACCATGGTCTGGACCACCACCGCGTGGGCCAGGGTGTCCGTGCCGATGTTTTCCCGGATCCGGTAGGCCACCGCCCGGCTGTTCCACAGGGACGCCCAGCACTGTCGTACATAATCGAGAACAGCCCCGGTCCCCTTGATGTTCAGGTAGGTGCTGTACTGTCCGGCAAAGGACAGGCCGGGCAGATCCTCCGCGGTGGAGGAAGACCGGATGGCCACGGTGGCATCATTCATGCCCCCGTAAGCGGCGCGGATCTCCCGGGCTACCTCCACGGGGATTGGAGCATCAGAAAAGGCCTGGCGGATCCGGCCGGTGGCCTCGTCCAGGGCTCCGATGTCGTCGGGGGCGACTCCGCTTAACAGCCCGTCGATCAGGGCGCTCAGCCCGTTGGCTTCCACAAACCGGTCGTAGGCTCCCGTCAGCACCACAAACCCTCCGGGCACCGGCAGTCCGGCCCCGATCATCTCACCCAGGTTGGCCCCTTTGCCGCCCACCGTATTGAAATCATCCGCTGAAACCCTTGACAACACTTTTGTGTACATTGCGTTCATTCTTCGTTTCCTCCTCTTTGTTCCCCGGCGTATTGCAGCGCCCGGATCTCCACACCCATGCTCCTTGCCTGATCCAGCAGGCCGTAAAACGCAGCGTCGTCCCGAAGGAGTCCGTCGATCACGGTCGCTCCTGCGGACGTATGGCTGACGTCCAGCCGTTCGGCAAACGCAAACCAGTCCCGGTCGATCCGGCTGGTCAGCACCAGATGAATTCGTTTCATGCACCCCATCCTCTCTTCTTTGTTTGACTCCATGATAGCCGGTCTGTGGAAGAAAAGGACCCGACCAAGGTCGGGTCGGGGGTCGGGTTCATCGTCAGGGTGTGGTCGGGTGAAGCGGGCGCACGGGAGGAACCCGGCCCGCCTGTCAGGAGATCAGGTGCAGTTCCCGGGCCCGGTTGACCGCCTGGGTCCGGTTCGCGACGCCCAGCTTGCCATAGATGTTCGTGGTGTGCCACTTCACGGTGCTGACCGCGATGTACAGCTGTTCGGAGATGTCTCTGTTGGTCATCCCCCGGCCGATGCAGTCAAGGATTTCAATTTCCCGGTCGTTGAGGGGTTCTGGCAGGCCGGCCGCCGGTCTCTGCCCGGGCCGGTCCTCTTCCCCCCGCTCCCGAATGGACTGGAGAATCCGCTGGTAACCATGGTCCC
>SKMO01000019.1 GCA_007121025.1 Bacillota bacterium
GATGGAGGTGTCCTCACACGCCTTGGAACTGGACCGGGTGACCGGATGCCGGTTTACCGGGGCGGTGTTCACCAATCTGACCCAGGATCATCTTGATTTTCATCCAGACATGGAAAGTTACTTTCAGGCGAAGAAAAAACTGTTTACGTCTCTTCAGAATGATGGAGAAAAGCGCTATGCTGTCCTGAACGCAGACGATCCCCATAGCCAGAGGATCGCTGACGAAACCCAGGTTCCTGTGGTCTGGTACGGGATTTGCGATCTCCGGGCCGCTGTTCGCGCCCGGGATATTCACGTGGGTCTTAATGGAACGAGTTTTACACTGGAGTACCCCGGGGGACAGCTGGAACTGAACCTGAAGCTGACCGGACTGTTTTCTGTCTACAATTGCCTGGGGGCGGTTGCGGTGGCACTGGAGGAGGGCATTGATCCGGACATCATCCGGCAGGCCCTGGAAGAGACCAAAGTTCCGGGCCGGTTTGAGCCGGTGGAAGGAACCGGGGCGTTTGCGGTCGTCGTGGATTATGCCCACACACCCGACAGTCTGGAAAACGTCCTTCAGACCGCCCGTGACATCGCCCGTGAGCGGGTGATCGCGGTGTTTGGCTGCGGAGGAGACCGGGACAACTCAAAACGGCCACTGATGGGTGAAATCGGGGTCCGGTTGAGCGATCTGGCCGTGATCACCTCCGATAACCCCCGGACAGAGGATCCCTGGCGCATTATTGGGCATGTGGAGGAAGGGGCCCGCAGAGCCGGCGGAACGTTTGTGACGATCGAAAACAGAAAGGAAGCCATCGAATACGCCATCGAGCAGGCCCGGCCCGGAGATCTTGTGCTGATTGCCGGCAAGGGGCATGAGGACTATCAGGTGATCGGGACCGAAAAAGTGCCCTTTAGCGACCTGCTGGTGGCAAGAGATGCGATTGCGGGGAAAAAAAGATGAAACGAATCATTGGAACCATGACAGACATCGCCCGCATTGTGGGGGGCCGTCCCCGGGGACGGATCACAGACACCGCACTGGATGCGGTGTCCATTGATTCACGGCACATCCCGGAAGGCGCCCTTTTTTTTGCCATTGCCGGTGAGCGTACCGACGGACACCTCTATCTGGAAGAGGCGTTCCAAAAAGGAGCTGCAGCAGCGGTGGTGCAGACCGGCAGTTCCCATTTGGACCGGCTCCCGGACGGATCGTCCTGGATTGAGGTGGAGGACACACTGGAAGCACTGCAGGTACTGGCCGCCCATGTGCGGACGTTGTATCCGATTCCTGTGATCGGTGTCACCGGATCGAGCGGAAAGACGACCACAAAGGATCTGATTCGGGGGGTCCTGTCCACCCGGCGCAACGTGCTGGCCAGTGAAGGCAGTTTCAACAACGAAATCGGTCTACCCCTGACAATTTTTGCTCTGGACACGGCTGTGGACGTCCTGGTGGTGGAAATGGGCATGCGGGGACTCGGTCAGATCGATGCCCTGTGCCGGATTGCCCGGCCGGACATCGGGGTGATCACCAATGTCGGGGTGACCCATATGGAACTGCTGGGATCCGCGGAGAACATCTTTCTGGCCAAGGGGGAGCTGGTGGATTTTATCGGATCACAGGGTCACTGTGTGCTGAACGCTCAGGACCGCTGGACCCCCCGAATGAAAAGTCGCTGCCGGGGACAGATCCACCTGTATGGTTTTTCTGCTGAGGCTGTGTTACGGGCAGAAGATATTCGCTATAATGGAAAGCAGAGTCTGTTCACCATGGTCCATGGCCCGGACAGGGTCACGGTGACGCTGCCCTATCCAGGCGAACACCACGTGTTGGACGCTCTGGCGGCAGCGGCCTGCGGGCGGATTCTGGGGATTTCCCTGGAGGATTGTGCACGGGGACTTCAGCAAGCCCGTCTGTCCGGGAACCGGATGCATTTTCTGCCCGGCCTGTCCGGGGCAACGGTGATCAATGACTGTTACAACGCCAATCCGGATTCCACCCGGGCATCTCTTGAAGTGCTGGCTTCGCAGCAGGGGCGTCCGTCTGCTGTTCTGGGCGACATGCGGGAACTGGGGGCGTTGCAGGTGGACGAACACCGAAAAATCGGACGACTGGCTGCCCAACTGGGTCTGACGTTTCTGGCCACCGTAGGCCCCATGGCCCGGGACATCCGGACCGGCGCGCTGGAGGCGGGAATGGCCAAAGAGCACACCGCGTCGTTTGACAGCAATGAGGCGGCGGCCCGCTGGATGGCTGAGCGGACCGGATCCGGTGATGTGATCCTGATCAAAGGATCAAGAGCTGTGGGAATGGAGCAAATTGTGGAAATGCTGACGAAAGAGGAACCGACGACATGATTACCATCAATCTCTGGAGCACACTGGGGGTGTTGCTGGTCACCACGGCCGGCCTGGGGACCCTGATGGTCCCCTGGCTGCAGCGGATGAAGTATGGCCAGACCATTCGGGAAGAAGGTCCCGCAGGACATGCACACAAAGCGGGCACACCGACCATGGGTGGATTTATTTTCATCCTGCCTGTGGTGCTTTTCAGTGTGATGCTCGGGTTGTCCGGAGCCTGGCTGGCTCTGGCCGGGCTGGTGGGATTCGGAGGATTGGGGTATCTGGACGACATCCTGAAAATCCGGCGCAGACACAACGAGGGGCTGACCGCCCGGCAGAAAATGGCCGGACAACTGGCGCTTGCCGGCCTTCTGAGCCTTTTGGCCTGGCGGTTTTCTCCGGCGGGCACAGTGATCAGCCTGTTCAGCCATCGGTTTCTGATTGATCTGGGACCAGGAAAAATCCTGATCAGCGTTCTGGTGCTGATTTCAGTCACCAACGCCACCAACCTGACTGACGGCCTGGATGGTCTCCTGACCGGAGCCGCCATTCCGGTGTTCGGTTTTCTGGGGCTGGCAGCAGCCCGTTTCGGGTATGGAGACAATGAGATTTTTGCCTATGCCATGCTGGTCGCCCTGGTGGGGTTTTTTCTGCATAACCGGTACCCGGCCCGTGTGTTCATGGGCGATACCGGGTCACTGGCCATCGGGGGAGCCATGGGGGGGCTTGCGCTGGGGATGGGCCTGGAATTAAGCCTGATCTTTCTCGGCGGCCTGTTTCTGGTGGAGACGGTCTCAGTGATCCTGCAGGTCCTGTATTTTCGCAGAACCGGGGGCCGCAGATTGTTTCTGATGAGCCCGCTGCACCATCATTTTGAACTGAAAGATTGGCCTGAACAAAAAATCGTCCGGGTGTTCTCCCTGGTGAGCTGGGGATTTTGCCTGGTCGGGTTTGTCTTTTTAATAATCTGACGAAAAGAAGATGAGTCAATGATGACAGAAAAAAAACGGTTTTATATTCTGGGTATGGGACGCAGCGGGCTGTCTGCTGCCCGGTTGCTCCGCAGCCGGGGAGCAGAGGTGGTCATTGCCGACGAGGCAGACGAGAAAAGACTCTGTGAGCCCCTGCAGGAGCTTTCCGGACTGGGCGTGCAGATGATCTGTGGCGGGTTTGCTGACCCACAGGACGTTCGTGCAGACGTGATTGTGATCTGTCCGGGGATCCCCCGGGACAACAGGGTGGTCCGTGTGGCCGACAAGCTGGGGATCACGGTTTGGGGAGAACTGGAACTGGCCAGCCGCTTTCTGGCCAACGATCTGATCGCGGTAACCGGGACCAACGGGAAAACCACCACGGCGTCCTGGATCCATCATCTGCTGATCACCGGAGGCAGAGACAGCATTCTGGCCGGAAACATTGGCATGCCACTGAGCAGTCTGGTGTCCGAATTTGACAGGGACACGGTGGGCGTGGTGGAAGTGTCCAGCTACCAGCTGGAAACGGTGGACACATTTCACCCAAAGGTGGCGGTGATCACCAACCTGTCTCCGGACCATCTGGAACGGCACGGTTCCATGGAGCAGTACCGGGCCGTGAAGGCCCGGATTTTCGCCAACCAGAGACCCGGCGATGTGACGGTGCTCAACGGGGATGACCACAGGGTCCGTTCACTGGCGTCCCGGGTGCCCGGGGAGGTTCTCCAGTTCAGCATGACCACTCCGGTTGAGGGCGCCTATGTCAGCGATGGAACGATCGTGCTGCGCCGTCAGGGACGGGAGGAGGCGGTTGTTGCCGTCTCTGAGCTGGGGATCCGTGGGGCCCACAACGTGCAAAACGCCCTGGCGGCGGTCTGTGCCGCCAGCGGGATTGGTTTGTCAGCCGGGCACATGGTGGAGGGCCTGATGTCGTTTCGCGGTGTTGAGCACCGGATGGAAACGGTCACTGTGCTGGACGGAGTGACCTACATCAATGACTCCAAAGCCACCAATCCTGAATCGGTGATTATGGCCCTGGAGGCCATTTCAGAGCCTGTGGTACTGATCCTGGGGGGAAGCCCCAAGAACGCGTCGTATGACGGACTGGCCCAAGTGATCGGCCAGCGGGATGTCCGGACCGTTCTGACCGGACAGACGGCCGGAGAAATCGGACAGGCCCTGGAACGGGCCGGCGTTATGCCGGTTGCTGTGACCGAGACGCTCCAGGAAGCGGTCGACCAGGCCCGGCGCCTGGCAAAACCCGGCGAAACAGTGATGCTGTCACCAGCCTGTGCCAGCTTCGATGCTTTCCGCAATTTTGAGCATCGGGGCAGTGCATTTAAGGAGATTGTCCATGGCTATGGAAACAAGACAAGACACAGAGAGTCCGGGCACTAAGACTTCGGGTGTCCGTGTTCAAACCCCGGCCAGACGGACAGGCAGACGGCTGGTCCGCCGGAACCCGGATTTTCCCATGCTCTTTAGCATCCTGGTCCTTCTGGTCTTTGGCCTTCTGATGGTCTTTTCTTCCAGTTCACTGGGAGGGGGATTTCTGGGTCAGGAAGAAAACATTTTCTATTACTTCGCCCGGCAGATTCGTTGGGCAGGCCTTGGGCTGGTGGCGTTTTTTGCAACCATGTACATCAGCCTGCGCTTGATCCGCAAGCTGACCCTTCCGTTCGCCCTGATGGCCATCGTGTTTCTGGTGATGGTGCTGTTCCGGGGGACCGGACAGGAAACATACGGCGCCAGCCGCTGGCTGTTTATCGGTGGGGTGGGTTTTCAGCCGTCTGAAATCGGAAAGCTGGCAGCCATCTTTCTGCTGGCAGACCGTCTGGGCCGGTGGAAAGAGGGAATCCGGAAGCTGTTCCCGGAATTTTTGCTGGCCATCGGGATTCTGGGGACATTCTGTGCCCTGATCCTGTTGGGACCGGACCTGGGAACGACACTGGTGGTGGGAGCCACCGGTGGCATCATGCTGTTTGTGGCCGGAGCCCGAATCATCTATCTGTTGGGACTCGGGGGCCTGGGGGCCGCCGGGGTCTGGTATTCGATCACCAACAATGCGTATCAGATGAGGCGGTGGACGGCGTTTCGTGATCCCATGGTGGATCCGCTGGGTGACGGGTACCAGATCATCCAGGGGCTCTTTGCCATCGGATCGGGGGGCATCACCGGACTGGGACTTGGCCAGAGCCGGCAGATTTATTGGGTTCCTGAAAAGCACACCGACTTTATTTTCAGCATTCTTGCAGAGGAAACAGGGTTTATTGGCGCGGGGATCGTGGTTCTCATGTTTATGCTGTTCACCTGGAGGGGACTGTCCATTGCCCGCCGGGCGCCCAGTCAATACATGCAGATGCTGGCTGCCGGATTGACCATCATGATCAGTCTGCAGGCCTTTGTGAACATGGCGGTGGTGACCAACCTGATGCCCATCACCGGAATTACCCTGCCGTTTATCAGTTACGGAGGCAGTTCCCTGCTGGCCACGCTGGCGGCTTCCGGTGTGATTTTGAACATTTCGCGCTATGGGCTGGAGCCGGTTCCTGAGCCGGCCGGAACCACAGAAAGGCAATCCCATGAAACGTAACATTGTGTTGACCGGAGGGGGCACAGGCGGACATATCTACCCTGCACTGGCCATCGCCCGGGGACTGCATGACCGATACGGGGATGACGTGTCCCTTCATTACATCGGATCGGGCCGGGGACTGGAAAAGCGTCTGGTGACCGATCCGTTCATCCAGTTTCATGAGATCCGGGCCGCAGGATTCTCCGGCCGGGGACCGGCCGGCAAACTCAAAGGGCTGACGGCCACCGTCCGGGGGTTCGTGCAGACCCTGGTGTTGTTGCGCACGATCCGTCCCCGCCTGATCGTGGGGACCGGCGGGTATGTGACCGTACCGGTGCTGCTTGCCGGTTGGGTCCGCCGGCTCCCCGTGGTGATTCATGAGCAGAATGCTTATCCGGGCCTGGCAAACCGCCTGGCCGGACGGTTTGCACGGGAAATCTTCCTGACCTTTGAGGACAGCCACCGGTATTTTCGACCGGACGCACCGGCCCGGCTGACCGGGTTGCCGGTTCGCCCGGGGTTTTTGGAAACCGTCCGGGACGAGCCGGGGAAGAAACCGGAGGATGGCCGGCGCACACTTCTGGTCACCGGAGGAAGCCAGGGAGCCCGGGTGCTCAACGATGTGATCCTGGACAGCCTGACTGGCCTGGTCAGCCGGGGCTGGAAGATCCATCTGATCACAGGAACAGGAGATGCGCAGCGGGTGACAGACCGGCTGGCGCAGATGGACAGGGCGGATTTGCCCAACGACAGTCTGCTGGTGCAGGCGTATTGCGAACAGATGGATCTGGCCATGAACCGGGCGGATCTGGTGGTGGGGCGATCAGGCGCGTCGTTTCTGGCAGAACTTGGAATACTTGGAAAGCCCTCTGTTCTGGTGCCCTATCCCCATGCAGCGGCTGATCACCAGAGGCATAACGCCAAGGCGTTGGAGCAGGCGGGCGCCGCCCGGATGATCAGCCAGGAGGTCCTGTCTTCCCGGGTGTTTCTGGACGTTCTGGACAGTCTTGATGAACAGACGTTGGCGCAGATGGCCCGGGCATCTGGCCGGCTGGGCAAACGAGAGGCCCTGGACCTGATTTTGGAAGGGATGCGAAAACATGTGGAGTGAAGACAACACGCAAAACCTGAAATGGCACTTCATCGGGGTGGGTGGCTGTGGCATGAGCGGTCTGGCCAAGGTTCTCCTGGAACGTGGCTTCGCGGTTTCCGGCTCGGACATGACGGCTTCTGAGAAAACCAGCAGTCTGACCCGGCAGGGAGCCCGGGTGTTTATTGGCCATGACCGGAACCATTTGGAAGAGGACGTCTCGGTGGTTGTGGTCTCCACGGCCATCCATCCGGACAATCCGGAGTGGGAAGAGGCAATCCGGCGAGGGTTGACGGTTCTTCACCGCAGCCAGTGCTTGGCCTGGCTGACCGAAAGCCAAAAAACCATTGCGGTGGCCGGAGCCCACGGAAAAACCACCACCACATCCATGCTGGCCGCCGTACTCATCGGTGCCGGCTGGGACCCCACTGTTGTGGTGGGGGGCTCTATGAACATCCTGGATGGGAACGGCCGGTGGGGCCGGGGAACCTTTCTGGTGGCGGAAGCAGACGAGTCAGACGGCTCGTTTCTCAATTTGAAAACGTATATGCCGGTCATCACCAACATCGAAGACGATCACCTGGAGCATTATGGCAGCATGAAGGAAATTGAAGACAGTTTTCTGCGCTTTGTCAGACAATCCGATCCTGAAGGGGTTTCGGTGATTTGCACTGACTGCCCCCGGGCCCTGGCCCTCAGCCGGATGGTTGATCGTCCGGTGACCTATGGCCTGAACCCACAGGCCCGGTTTCAGGCCGTTGACCTGCGGGTGGAAGACGGCATGAACACGGCCGATGTGCTGGAGCAGGGCCGTCCGGCGGGAACCATCCGGACATACATGCCCGGAGTGCACAACATTCAAAACGCCCTGGGCGCCTATGCCTGCGCCCGAACCCTTGGCCTAGACCCCCGGTCCACATTCCGGGGATTGCAGGCCTATGAGGGTGTTGGCCGGCGGTTCCAGAGGATTGGTGAGCACCAGGGGGTCACCGTGGTCGACGACTATGCCCATCATCCGACGGAGATCGGGGCGCTTTTGGACGGAGCCCGGTCTCTGGGGCCGGACCGGATTGTGGCTGTTTTTCAGCCACATCGCTACACCCGGACCCGGCAGTTTCTTCAGGCGTTTGCGGACATCCTCCAGAAAGCCGACCTGACGCTTGTCAGTGATGTTTACAGTGCAGGTGAAGAGCCCATCTCCGGAGCCGATGCTCCCAGTCTGGTGGGACGATCCACAGGGCGGGTGCTTCAGTACACCGGAGATCTGGAACAGACACTGGACATTCTGTCCGGGCTGGTCCGGCCGGGAGATCTGGTGCTGACCGTCGGGGCGGGAGATGTGACTACCCTGGGACCGAAACTGCTGGAAAGGCTGAGCGTCCATGACTAAGGGATGGCGTGAAATCTATCGGGAGATTGTTGAGGAAGATGCCTCACTGAAACAGCACAACACCTGGGGCATTGCAGCCCGGGCGCAGGTTCTTGTGACTCCGCGTTCGCTGGAAGAGGCACAGACGCTTCTGAGCATGCTGGATGAACCTGTTCTGATTCTGGGAAGAGGCTCCAACGTGCTGCTTCCCGATGAACCGATCCGGCGCCCGGTGATCCTGTTTACGGAGCAGATGGGCCACATCGGTGTACAGGGTGAAACCATACGGGTCCAGGCCGGTGCCGGGTTGTCAACGCTGGCCCGGGCGGCCGCCAAAGCCGGTCTGACCGGCTTGGAGGCCCTGTCCATGATCCCTGGAGCTGTCGGGGGAGCCCTTCTGATGAACGCCGGGGCCCACGGGCAGTCGATCGGGGATCTGGTGTCCCGGATCCGGGTCCTGGAAGCCGGAACGGCAACGGATCGCTGGATTGAGCGAAGCGATCTGACGTTTTCGTATCGTCACTCCAGCCTGATGGAGGAGGAACAGGTGGTCTTGGAAGCGGAGCTCACACTGCGGGCGGACGCATCGCAGAATATCGAGGAGCGGATGCAACAGGCCAGGGACTGGCGGCGCCGACAGCCAGCCGGGCGCAGTGCCGGCAGTGTGTTCAAAAACCCGCCGGGAGACAGTGCCGGCCGGTTGATTGAAGCCTGCGGACTGAAAGGCACCCGGATCGGCGGAGCCGTCATCGCACAGGAGCATGGGAATTTTATCATCAACAGGGAAAACGCCTCCTGTCGTGATGTATTGGCCTTGATTTGTCTGTGCGAACAGCAGGTCATGAAGACCCACGGGATCCAACTGACAAAAGAAGTCCGGGTGATCGATTCCTGACATTGGAACTGACCGGCGGATCTGCTATAATCAAAGCGTGTATCGTTTAGGTGCCAACATGAAAAAACAGAGAAAAAAATGGAAAATACTGCCGGTGATTCTGCTGGTAGCGGTGACGGTTCTGACTGTCCGGCTGTTTGTTGATTATTTTCATGAGACCTTTACCATTCAGACAGTCGTCGTGGAAGGCAATGTGAACGTGTCCGAGGAAAAAATCATCGAGTTGAGCACCATTCGACCGGGTCAGAGTCTGTTTCAGCTGTCTGCACCAGCCACGGAAACGCGGATCAGGAATCATTGGCTGATTCGGGACGCGCTGGTGGTCCGGCAGATTCCGGACGCCATCCGGATCCGGGTGTCAGAGCGCCAGCCCTTGTTGCTGATGGCTTCCGGCGGGCGTTTCGTAGTCTTGGACAAGGATGGAATCTGCATTGAAGTGGTTCGGAGGATTTCGGAAGTATCACTGCCGTTTTACTCGGGCCGTCATTTGCAGGAGACGGTTGTCCTTGGGCAGAAAGTCATCGAACAGGAAACGCTTCGGGTTCTGGCCTTTACCGCACAACTGCCCGATGAATACCGGTACCTGGCGCTGGAAATTGAACCGGGTCTGCGGACATGGACAGTGTACACCATCAATGGTGTGGAAGTCCGCCTGGGGTATCCTGAAGAACTGGACCTGAAATTTGCACTGCTGGAAAGCATTCTGAATGAGACACAACTGATGGAAAACCTCAGTGATGTTTCGTATCTTGATCTGTCCAGCCCGGAGAGGCCGATCGTGAAATATGACAGTTGAGGTGCACTGATGAACAAAATCCTATTGCCCATTCTGGGGCTGGGAATCGGAATTTTTTTCGGGGTGTTTTACCCTATCCAAATTCCTCCCATGTACAGCAAGTATGTCGCCCTGGCTGCTGTGGCCGCCATGGACACCATTTTCGGAGGCATCAAGGCAGCAATGGCCGATGAATTTGACGTTGTCATCTTTTTGTCGGGCTTTCTGTTGAACACTCTGGTGGCAGCCGGACTGGCCTTCATGGGCGATAAACTTGGGGTGGAACTGTATCTGGCAGCCATCGTTGCCTTTGGAGTCCGAATTTTCCAGAACATTTCGGCTCTGAGAATCACGATGATCCAATACCGGAAAAGCCAAAAAGCAAAGGAGCATGATAAAGATGCTAGAATTTGAAGATGTGAGTTTTGAACAGTATGCGTCCATCAAGGTGGTGGGTGTTGGCGGTGGCGGCAACAATGCGATCAACCGGATGATTGAAGGGGGACTGCAGGGTGTTGAGTTTATTTCGATCAACACAGATGCCCAGGCCCTTCAATTGTCCCGCTGCTCGAAGAAGATACAGATTGGACAGAAGTTGACCAAGGGATTGGGCGCAGGCGCCAATCCGGACGTGGGAAAAGCGGCTGCGGAAGAAAGCCGTGAGGAAATCCAGCAGGCCCTGCAGGGCACCGACATGGTGTTCATTACCTGTGGCATGGGTGGTGGAACAGGAACAGGAGCAGCTCCCGTGGTGGCGAGCATCGCCAAGGAGATCGGCGCCCTGACTGTGGGCGTGGCCACGAAACCGTTTCGTTTTGAAGGCAAACGGCGCAGCAACTATGCTGAGGTGGGGATCCGTGATCTGCATGAGTTTGTGGACACGCTGATCGTCATTAAAAATGACCGGCTCCTGGAAATCGCCGACAAGAATACACCCATGACCGATGCGTTTAAAATGGCCGATGACGTTCTCAAACAGGGTGTACAGGGGATCTCAGATCTGATTGTTGTCCCCGCCATGATCAATCTGGACTTTGCGGATGTGAAGACCATCATGAACGAACGGGGCTCGGCCCTGATGGGCATCGGCGTGGCGTCTGGTGAGAACCGGGCAGAAACAGCGGCGAAAATGGCCATTTCCAGCCAGCTTCTGGAAACCAGCATTGACGGCGCCAAGGGGGTTTTGCTGAACATTACCGGTGGGACGGATATGACCATCTTTGAGGTCAGCCGGATCGCCGATGTGGTCACGGAAGCTGCCGATGAAGACGCGAACATTATTTTCGGCGCGCAAGTGAACCCGGATATGTGTGACGAGGTGAAAGTCACTGTGATTGCCACAGGCTTTAACAGTGGGAATGTTCGCAGTGAACAACCGGCTCCCCGGAAGGAAACGGGCGCGAAGCGTGAAGATCCGGAACGTTCATTTCTGAGAAAGACCTCGGACAACCCCTTTGGGGAACGGTCCATCGATATTCCTGATTTTCTGGCGGACCTGAAGTAGGGGAGTGACCTATGCGCTGCATCTATTGTGGGCACGACGATTCCAAGGTGTTGGATTCCCGGCCGGCGGATGACAATTTTGCCATCCGGCGCCGACGGGAGTGTCTTTCCTGCGGCCGGCGTTTCACCACCTATGAGCGGGTGGAGAACGTGCCGCTGGTGGTGGTGAAAAAAAGCGGGAAACGGGATATTTTTGACCGGAACAAACTGTTGACCGGTTTGATCAAAGCCTGTGAGAAGCGTGAGATTTCACTGGAACAGCTGGAAAGCCTGGTTTCAGAGATTGAACGGGAACTGATGAACGAGCCGGAGCGGGAAATCAGCACAGAAAAAATCGGTGAGCTGGTGATGAACAAGCTCCAGAAGGTGGATCCGGTGGCGTACGTGCGTTTTGCTTCAGTCTACAGGGAATTCAAGGATGTCGAAACATTCATGAAGGAAATCGAAAACCTCCTGAAAAAAACCCGGGAAGGACGCCAGGACCCGTGATGGACGACCGGCAGGATCTTTATCGGGAAATCACAGACAGTGGACTGGTCTGCCTGAAATCCCGCCTGCTGGACGGTAGCGGTGTGGTGGACCATTTTTTTACGGTTCGTGACGGATCTGTGGCCAGTGACAACAACATGGGACTGCACATCGGAGACGATCCAGGCATTGTCATCGCAAACCGAAAGCGGGTCCTCGAGGATCACGGCATGAGTCTTGAGCGCCTGGTGGTTGCCCGACAGGTCCATGGCGACCGGGTCACCCGGGTTGACCACTGCGACCGGGGCCGGGGAGCCACGGATCACGGCCAGGCCATTGAAGACACGGATTCATTGGTCACAGGAAGTCGGGGTCTGGCGTTGATGACGTTCTACGCTGACTGCGTTCCGGTTTTTTTGGCAGATCCCCGGGGCCGGGCAACCGGGCTGGTTCACGCCGGCTGGAAAGGGGTGGCCCTGCGCAACAGTGCCCGGACGGTTGAAGCGTTTCACGGGCATTGGGGGGTTGATCCCCGGGAACTCCTGGCGGTGATCGGCCCGGCCATTGGGGCCTGCTGTTTCAGGATCCGGAAGGATGTGGCCGATGCCATGGAGACAGCCGGGCTTGGAGCGTTCATCGTTCACCGGGAGACCGAAATGTGGGCAGATCTGGCCGGTGCGGTTTGCCGGACGCTGACGGATGCAGGACTGCAACGGGAACACATCCGGGTTTGGCCGGACTGCACCTGCTGTGACCCGAAAAACCGCCATTCCCACCGGCGGGACGGAGAACAGTCCGGTCGCATGGCCGGGGTGATCATGCTAAAATAAGGAGATGACATCATGAGCATAAGGACAAACATCGGGCAGGTCCGGGACAAAATCGGGAAAGCAGCACAGCGCTCCGGTCGGGATGCCTCCGCCGTGACGCTGATCGCTGTGACAAAAACCCATGAAGAAGAAGCCATGCGTGAAGCGGTGGATGCAGGCATTACGGACATCGGGGAGAACAAGGCCCAGGAGGTCCGGCAGAAGTATCCGCTTCTGCAGCGGGATGTGCACTGGCATTTTATCGGACATCTGCAGCGCAACAAAGTGAAATACGTGATTGACAAGGTGGCCATGATCCATTCCGTGGACAGCCTGTCTCTGGCCCGGGAGATCTCCAAAAGAGCTGAGCGGCTGGACCGGGTGATGCCGGCACTGGTGGAGGTCAATGTGTCCGGTGAGAAGAGCAAACACGGTCTTGTCCCTGACGACGTGCGTTCGTTTCTCGAAGAGGTGAAGGATCTTCCGGGCATCCGGTTTCAGGGGCTGATGACCATGGCACCCTATGTGGAAGATCCTGAACAGACCCGTCCGGTGTTCCGGGCGCTGCGGGAACTGCAGGAAACACTGTTGAGTCAGGGCTATCAACTGGAAGTCCTGTCCATGGGCATGACCAACGACTTTGAGGTTGCCGTGGAAGAAGGAGCCACCCATGTCCGGGTGGGCACCGCCATTTTCGGAGTGAGAGATTACAACCAATAGGAGGAAAGACGATGTCAAAACTGTTTGGTAAAGCGATGGAAGCCATTGGGATGGAAGTTGTTGAAGACGATGATCAGGAACGGGATGAAATGGAAGACAGC
>SKMO01000069.1 GCA_007121025.1 Bacillota bacterium
AATGGTTTTCCAAACGTCCAACTATGTTGCCAGTGTTTCCCACTGGACAGTTCCACTCTCAATCTCTTTCAGTTTTTCCAAATACTTTTTCTTCTTCAGTGCACCTTTTTGGAAAGGGAATCTTGCACTGTGTACCAAACAAAATACTGGAAAACCGGATTGTAGTTTTCACTGAGGGTTAGAGGTGTTCCCCGGAGTGTATTGTCATTATAGGCCCGTTCCACCTGAAAATCAACCGTTCGAAAGTCCCTGAATCCTGATTCCAGCCGCTGGAATGCAGCCAGAAGGATAACATCTCATTATTTCGGACTCTTTCACGATTTTTCGGTTCAAAACAACAAGATTCAACCTACGTGATCCTTTGTACCATCCGTCGGTCAAATCGGATATAATAAGAGAAAGAGGTGAAGACATTGCTTTTTCTGACCATTTCACGAAGCCTGGGCAGCTATGGTGACGAGGTCGCACGCCAGCTTGCCGAAGATCTCCAGTTGCCCCTGATCGACAGACAGATGGCCTTTAAGACCTGGTTGCCTGAAGTCACCAGCGATCATCAGCTTCATATGCTCCGGCACAGTTACGAATTTTACAAACATGATCTGAAAGACGGTTTGACGTTTCAGGAGTACCTGGAAAAGAAGCTCAGAGAACAGCTCGATGTGGGACCCTGCATTTTTCTGGGGATGGGCTCCCAGCTGATCTTTTCCGATCACCCGCTGGCCGTTCACGTCCGTCTGTTCGCACCGGAACCGGTCAGAGTCAGCCGGGTGATGGACGCATTTGGGCTTAACGAGCAGCAGGCCCGGAACACTGTGGCCGAAAGTGACAACCGCAGACGAAAGTACGTCCGGCGGCTTTACCGTCAGGACCTCGAAGACCCGTACCTGTACCACCTGAGCATCAATACAGAACGGTTGAGTGCTGTCGCTGCGGTCAGCCTGATCAAAGCACTGATCGAAGAAAAGCGCCAGACCAGCGGTTTTGCGCCCGGACAGCTGAGCTTTTTCGCCCGGGAGAAAGCCGAAGGGGGCTTCAGGCATCAGATTGAGCAGGAATTTGCGGACATTCTCGATTCATATGGCGTTCGCTGGGCCTATGAGCCGACCACATTCCCCGTCAAATGGGATGAGGAAGGCAATATCGTCAAGGCCATTGCCCCGGACTTTTACCTGGCCGATTACCAGACCTATATTGAACTGACGGTCATGGACCCGAAGTATATGAGCGAAAAAAAGAAAAAGGTGCAGCTTCTGAAGGAACTTTATCCGGAACTGAACATCATCCTGATGGACAAGAAACGGCTCAAGGCTTTCATGGAGCGGTTTGCACTGAAGCGTGGAGGCGATCTGCATGAAGACCCCCGGTAACATTTTATTCACAACAGAACAGATCCAGCAGCGGGTCAGCGAACTGTCCCAACACATCGAAAAGGATTATGCAGGCCTGGACCCGGTCATGCTGGTCATACTCAAAGGTTCCTTTTATTTCGCCAGTGACCTGACCAAATCCATGGACATGCCCCTGGCCCTGGATTTCATCGCGACCGGCCACAACCCGTCCGGCGCCCTGGAAGTGATCCGGCGCCCACTGAATTCCCTGAAGGGCCGCCATGTTCTGCTGATTGAAGACATCATCGATTCCGGCCTGACACTGGGTTTTATGTTGAACTTCCTTCAGGAACAGGAACCGGCTGACATCGCAATCTGCACCCTACTGGACAATCCGGCCCGCCGGCTGGTCCAGTTGCCCCTTCGCTACACCGGATTCCAGGTTCCCGACGTTTTTGTTGTGGGATACGGGCTGGATTTCGAGGAAAACTATCGCCATCTGCCCTGTATCTGCGAATACAGCTACCCTCAACCGAAATAAAACGGGGAGACCACATGGCCTCCCCGTTTTTGGAGTCTCGATGCAATTGTCTCTTAGTAGTTGGCTTCCCGAATCCGGAAATGTGCCTTGGGATGGGAGCAGGCGGGACATTCGTCCGGTGCCTCAAGGCCGGTGTGTACATAACCACAATTTCCGCATTTCCACTGAAGCTCTTCGCCCCGGCTGAATACGCGACCGGTCTTCACGTTGTCGTACAGTTTTCTGTACCGTTCTTCATGGGCCTTTTCCGCTTCCGCTATGGCTTCAAATGATTGTGCCACGTCTTCAAAGCCCTCTTTCCGGGCCACTTGGGCAAAGTCCGGATAAAGCTCTCCCCATTCTTCCTGCTCGCCATCTGCTGCTGCCAGCAAATTGTCTGCCGTGCTGGACAGAACACCGGCCGGATAGGTTGCCGTGATCTCCGCCATGCCGCCTTCCAGATACTTGAAAAACTGCTTGGCATGCTGCCGCTCATTGTCGGAAGTCTCAATAAAGATCTCTGCGATCTGTTCGTACCCTTCTTTTTTGGCAATCTTGGCAAAATAATCATACCTGTTGGATGCCTGTGATTCGCCGGCAAATGCTTTTAAAAGGTTCTTTTCTGTTTGTGTTCCTTTCACTGACATGTGTTGTGCCTCCTTGATTAGTGTTTGTTTTTCCATAATCCATGAACGTTGCAATGTTCCCGTGCAGTAACGGACTCTGCATCTGTGCAGAACACCGCTTCAGGAGCGTCCCCGGGCTTCAAAAACTTAACATGTGTCCGGTCTTCTGTCAAAATCTCGATCCATTCGATGTAATGCTCATCTGTCATGGGATGCAGAGTCGTTCCCACCGTTACTTTGTATCCGTCTGCCGTTTTCTCAATCACAGGAACGTGCTTTTCTGTTGTCTGGTCTGCGGTTTTCTCTTCAAGCAAGTTCATCTTCTGGTCACAGCAGGACAACTCGCCCTTTCTGCCCCGAAGCACCTCAACCACATTGCCACAAACGCCACATTCATACACTTCAAATCTTTCTGTCATGATTCATCCTCCTTCTTGGCCGGCTGCCCTCTTCGGCAGTCGGTCTCAACATTATCTGCGCTACGGTACCATCTTATAACATTTACAAAACTTTATCAATTACAACTTGTTCCGGATTTCCTCTTCGATCCGCCGAAACACCTCTGCCCAGCTCCCGCGGGCAGCCAAACGTCCCAACAACTGCCGGTCTGCGCTGTTGTCCAGCATGAATTCCATCGCGGCCTGCAGGTCCCCGGTATACCGTCCGATATCCTCTGCCAGCGGTTCATCACCACGAACCAACCGGGGAAGTGGCACAAACCGGATATACTCCGGGCTGCTCAGTTGGGGCCCCAGCCAGTCCCGAACCCCGGGTAGATCCGAGCACACACAGGACAGTCCGCTGCCCAGCGCTTCCAGAAGAACCAGTGGCAACCCCTCAAAGTAAGAGGGCAACACAAACAAATCTGCCTGCCGATACTGAACGGCCAGCTCCTGCTGGCTCACCCGCCCCAGAAAACGAACATCTGTCGGAGCCAACTTCTCCAGTTCACCAGAATCGCCGCCCGTTCCGGCCAGCAGCAATCTGGCCGGCCGTTTTTTCCGCAGCGCACCAAAAGCAGCCAGCAGAGGAAACAGCCCTTTGGCCCGGGCCAGTTTCCCCGCGTAGATGATCGTGGGGACCGGATTGGCTGGCAACCGTTCCGGCGGATGAAAAATGGCATCATCGTAACCGGCTCCGGTCACCCGGATCCGCACCGCCTCACAACCATAAAGCGTCTGGATCTCTCTTTTTTGGTGCTCGTTCAGGGCAAACACCAAATCGAGCTGACGGCATTCGGACACCACGGTTTCCCCCAGATGGGGATTGCGTTTCATTTGACGCAGGTCGCTGCCATGACAGATCCCCATAACCGGAATGTCTCCGAACACCTGCCGCGCCTTGGCCGTCAGCAACCACAGATGATGAGACAAGACCACATCCGGCCGAAAGGCCTTCCTGGCCCTTTGCAGCACTTCTTCAAACGCCTGGTTCCATCCTTCCAGTTGTTCTCCGGCCAGCTGGTCATAGCGCAGGCTCTCGTAAGGCATCACGTCGCTCATACCCGGCACGGCAAACGGCCTTTGTTCGTTTTGAAAGACCACATCATAAACAGGGATCCCCAGGGTTTGCAGGCCACACCGGTCCTCCTCATGGATTCCTGCCACCAGGGCCTGTGCGTAGCCTCTGGACCGGGCCCAGGCAATTGCATTTTTGAGGTAGATCCCACTGCCGGTGTATTCCGGCTTCTGCGCAGTCACATGAAGTATCCGCATCTGTTGTTCTCCGTTTCTGGACTCTTCAGTGGCCGTTCAGATCGCGCAGAGCCTCCAGCACTTCCTGGGCATGGCCTTCAACCTTCACCTTGTTCCAGATTCGGCGGATGATTCCCCCCGCATCGATCAGGTAGGTGGTCCGCTCGATTCCCATGTACGTTTTCCCGTACATCTTCTTTTCCTTATACACCTCATAGGCATTCATCGTGGTGGTCTCCGGATCGGCCAGCAGGCGAAACGGCAGATCATACTTTTCTGCAAACTTCCGGTGAGATTCCACACTGTCCTTGCTCATTCCCACGACCACAGACCCTGTGGCCCCGATTTCCCCGATGAGATCACGGAAACCCTGTGCTTCCTTCGCTCATCCGCTGGTATCGTCTTTGGGATAGAAATACAGCACCAGGTTCTGGCCGGCAAAATCACTCAACGACCACTGCCTGCCCTCCTGATCCTGAAGCCGGAAATCCGGCGCCCGGTCTCCTTCTTTGAGCATGCTCTCACTCCTTTTCATAGACTTGAACAAATTTCATGCTGAATGCATCCAGCCGGCTGTGGGAGCCAAACAGAACGAGCACATCATTGCCCCGGAGATCATGGCTGGCCTTTGGGGTAAACATGATGTTGTCCCCCCGCTTGATGGCCAGCACCGACACACCGTATACATCACGCAACCTGGCTTCCGCCAGGGTTTTGCCCTCCAGCTCGGTGTTCTCCCGAAGGACCACTTCCTCGACTTTCACCTGCCGGCTGGTGTTGCGCAGCATCGATTCCACATACTCTGTGGTGGTGGGACGCAGTACCGACATGGCCACCCGGTTCCCCCCGATCCGGCTGGGATTGATCACCTTGTTTGCCCCCGCCTTGAGGAGCTTCTTTTCCGTCTCCTCCTTGGCCGCCAGCGAGACAATGTTCAGTTCCTTGACCAGTCCCCGGGCGGTAAAGACCACCAGCATGTTGTCCGCATCATCATCCATCAGGGAAATCAGCCCACTGGCCTTTCTGATCCCCGCTTCTTCAAGAACGTGTTCTTCTGTGGGGTCCCCCGTCACAGTCGGATAGTCGTAACGAAAACGCTCCAGCAATTCACTGCGGGGATCCACGATCACAAACGGGTGGTTTTCCTCATCCAATAGATGGGTGACCTCATCGATCACCGCGCTGGTCCCACAAATCACGATATGATCTCTGATGTTCTTCAGCATAGACAACAGTCTCTTTCTTTCCCTGGATTCACTGAGATTGATCTCCAGCATGGTGGAGATGCCTTCCCCAAGCACATACGTAAACGATGCAATGCTCGCAGGGATCACGATCATCGCAAACACCCGCCCGGCATCGGTGGATGGAATAATGTCGCCGTACCCCACCGTCAGAATGGTGATCAGGGTCAGCCAAATGGAGTCCAGCCAGTTTAGTCCTTCAAAATAACGAAACCCCGATACGGCAACCAACATGATCAGGGCAAGCACCAGAAGGGGGATGCCCAAACGCCGAATGTACGTTGCTGTTGAGTTCAGTTCGCATCCCTCCCGTCAAATACCACTCCTACTAAATGTGTATTCGCGTTTCCCTGACCGTTCCCTTCTCCCTGCACCAAAAAGCCTCTTGGCTGCGAACCCGGTACCTTCAGGTAAAGGCCTCCCCCTGAGGAAAGGCCTTTTCTGTTGTTCATATGGACACGCTTTCTGACCGAAAGCATGCGTTCATCACCCAGGGGTCAGCCAACCGGTGAGCTGTGGAAACAGATAGGCAACCGTCACTGCCCCAATCACAATCACCGTCAGAGCCACCACCCAAAACAGGATATCGTTGCGTTCCATCTGCAGCGCTCCCTTCCCTTTTAACCATTATAACATGGTTTCCCGCCCTGTTATTGGCCAACGAGCAAAATTCCGGAAAGGT
The DNA here is from genome assembly GCA_007121025.1 of Bacillota bacterium. Classification (GTDB taxonomy): domain Bacteria; phylum Bacillota; class TC1; order TC1; family UBA5767; genus SKMO01. Next base: position 6,095 of record SKMO01000069.1, read on the forward strand.
GCAGCGGTTCCACCCCGTCCACTCCATTGTGTCCTTCCAGGGACTGGACAATCAGACGGACCCGTAAATCACCGGACGCCCTGTCCCAGACCACTTTTTCACCGGTAATGATCTGCTTCACTTCCTGTTCGGGATCCTGGTTGCGCACCAGACCTTCGATTTCCCTGGCCAGATCCCAGCGCAGACGTTCCTGGCCCTCTTCTTCCAACACCAGAATCCAGCCTTCCGTGACAACAGACGTCCATTGGGACCCCTGCCAATGAAATGACCGCTCCAACTGATTTGACGGCCGCTCATACGCCGACGCCAGAAGCGTCATCGATCGCGCAAAACCCTCGATCATGAGTACGTCCTCCTCTGGCCGCCAGTAGGAAAACATATTGGTCCGTTCAGGTCCCGTGTTCTGCAGATCCTGAAGGGAAAACCCAAATGTCTCCTGAACCCCGGCTTCATCAAACGAAAACCCGTCCGGCAGTGCGCGCACGCCGTCCAGATCATGGTTCCGGTTAAAATAATGGAGAATGTCAATAATCTGCTGTGCCTCCTGGTCTCCGTACGGCTGGACAGACGCACGCAGTATCCGGTCCAGCCGCTCATTCTGACTCCAACGGGACACCGCAAAGGCACTGTACGGTCCCACAGCGGACACCACCAGAAAACCGGTCAGACTGACTGCAAGGAGCAGATTGCGCCGGCCCCTGAACACCTGAAGAAAGGCAGTGTTCAGTCCAAACCAGACCCCCAGAAGGATCACGAAGTAACGCCTTTCGGTGATCCCATATTGATCGACGCGCATCCCGATGGAGACGGCCATCATGACCAGAAGTGGGATGATCACCCAACGAAATCCCCGGGCGGCCCTGTCGGCCCAGAGGCTCTCCCCGCGCAAAGGCTGAATCAGAAACACTGTCAGAAAACCGGCTGTCCCGTAAAACGCCACCAGATAGGACACCTGGTCCGACGGCCAGCTGCGGGTGATCAGTATGCGGACAAAGTATGCATACAACACCATGGTATAGGACGCCAGCACCGGCAAGACAATGTACAGCAGAAGACCCCGGAAGATCTTGTCGAAATCGTTCATGGTCAGTTCGTCTTCCCGGCCGGGCAGGGCAGACAGAAAAAACAATGGCACAAACAGCGTTCCGTTGAGAATCCACAGGTATGCATACCAGCTGGAATTCATCCCATTCAGGAGCAGGCTCTCCACAGCAAAGAGGACCGACGACAAACCCAGCCCCAGGACCACCGCGTACAGGAGGGTCACAAACCAGCGGGTGACCAGCCGGATCACATACAGTTCTGCATGCTCCCGGTTCCAGCTATAGGGAACCCAGATAAAACCGGCCAGACAGGCCCCGGCCAGAAGGATCAGCCGAAGAACCGGCACCATGGCATCCACCGATGGAAGCCAGAACCGGTACACGGCAAACAACAGCGCTGTCTGAACAGCGTACAACGAAATCCGCCGACCCCAATGTAGTTTCCATCCCACCCGCTCGATCAGCACTTCTCCAAACAGCGCAAAGCACAGTCCCGCCAGCGCCACCACTGTTAATCGCTCCAGAGGCTCGCCCATCACAAGCCACTGTTCGTAAGGCAGATCCACCTGGTAAATGAGAACCCCGGCCAGAAACACTGCTACTGCCATCACCAGCGGAAAACGGACAACAGCAGACATCACCTGCTGTCCGGTCCGGACCAAAACCTCTTTTCGAAAGACTTCTTTCAGTTGTATACCCATCGCTGCTCCTTCTTTCCGGGACCCCCAGTGGAGTCCATCATCTGACGTGTCATGGAGCTCTTTTTGAACTCTCTGTGCTTTTTGTACCTTAGGGTACAACAACCGGTCTGACATGGTGTACAATGGACTTAAATCCGAAAGGAGGGGTTCCATGAGTCATCCTATGTTCAAGAACATTGCGTTTTCTGAGATTCTGGACACCGCAGACCTTGTCAGTTACCAGGAAGGACAGGTCGTCAGCCGGACCCTGTCCCAGAACCAGGACATCAGCATCACACTCTTTGCCTTTGATGAAGGCGAAGAACTCAGCACTCACGCTTCCGGCGGAGATGCCTGGGTCTACCTGCTGGACGGAGAAAGTGACATCTCCATCGGGGATGAAACATTCCATTTGAGTGCAGGGCAAAGCATCATCATGCCGGCCAACATCCCCCATGGACTGACTGCCGCCAAACGGTTCAAAATGATTCTGATTGTTCTGTTCAACCGCTAAGCAAAAAGCTCCCGCAAGTTTGGGGGGCTTTTTACTGTTTTGCCTCCAGATGGTCAGCATCCCCGGCCGTGCTGTCCGCGGCAGTCTGCTCTCGGATATCCCCCAGACGGTCATGAATGCCAAAAATCACCAGCACCAACTCCACGTACACCCGGAGAATCACCGGCGCCACAAGAAGGGTAAACATGCCCATGAACACCATCCGGCCCCCAAACCCATAGGGGGTGGACAGCCCGGCGATGATCATCACCAGGCCCATGATTCCCAAAAGAACCAGTCCCAGAATGTACAAAATTTTCACCACGACCGGTGTCAGCATTTCATCAAAACTCAGCATTTTTTTCAACATTGTTCATCTCCTCCAATCTTTTCAACTATGTTATCCGACGCATCACAGAACCTCCTTGTTCCAAAAAAAGACCCGCAGTCCGCGGGTCTTCTCATTTTTACGTATGGTTCTCACACATTGTTCGTCTTAAAAGTCGCCCAGTTCCCAAGCGTCGATTTCACCTGAGCGGATTCCGTCAAGAATCTCATCAATGGCGTCTTTCTGCTCCTGGGTCAACACGTCTTCAAACTCGCCGTAAGGTGCCAGGAAGACCACGTCTTCATTCAGGCCGTAGTTGTATGCACCTGGCTGAAATCCTGGTGAAAGATACTCTTCCACGAAAGCCACAAACGCCACAGGCAGAGCCGTTCTGGCCGAGGTCACCACGGTGTTCGGGGAAACAGGGGCCATGTCACCGATGGAACCGATGATCAGTGCACCCTGTTCTTCAGCCGCCTCGATCACGCCCAGGCTGGCCGCATTGGCGTTCGGGAAGAACACGTCTGCGCCCTGATCGATGAAGGAGAACGCCAATTCCTTGGCTCCTGCTGCGTCATCATGACTTCCTGTATACGTCGTGTAGACAGTAATGTCAGGGTTCACATACTTTGCACCGGCTTCAAAGCCGATCATGGAATTCACAATGGACACGATTTCCATGCTGCCGATCCCGGCAACCACACCGGATTCGCTCAGAATGGCTGCCACGGCTCCAGCCATGAAGCCCTGCTGTGCGTTGTCATTGTTGATTGAAGACACATTGGGGTCCTGTGTCAGGCTGGTGGACGTAACCACAAAATGGGTGTCCGGAAACTCCGGAGCCACTTCAAGTGCGGTGTCCGCAAAGTTGGAGCTGTGCCCGATCACGATGTCAAACCCGGCCAACGCGTAGTTTCTGAATACTTCGGCGTAGTCGGATACCGGAGTGCTTTCATTGAATGCAATCTCCGCTCCAAACTCTTCCTCGATGGCCAGGAGGCCGTTGTATCCGGTGGTGTTCCAGCCGCCATCATTGATGGGGCCCGGAAGAACCAGGGCTACCCGAAGAGGCTCGTCCGCCGGAGCGTCCGCACCGTTGTCGTCTCCGTTATCCGGGGCTGGAGCGGGCTCTTCTGCCCCACCGGCGCAACCGGCGAGGGCCAGGCTGACGGTCATCAGCAGCACAAACAGTATGTACAATCCTTTTTTCATTTCAATACTCCTCCATTAACATATATTTATGGCTATGCCATTGCTCAACAGGTTAAATCCGTTCGGTTTTCAGTGCGGGAACCACCACCTTTCCTTTCGTATCCTAAAAAGCAACAGGCGTAACGGCCAGCAACAGCCTTGCCGTTTCCGTACCAATGTTTTCGAATTGATGGGGAATCACAGCAGAATACTCCGCCGCGTCATCCCTGTCCAGAATGTATTCCTCCAGCCCGTCATTCAGATGCAGTTTGATCCGTCCATTCAGGACGTAACACAGTTCATCCCCCTGGTGGTAGACCGGTTTTGACCGTGTCCCCGGGCCCAGATGCAGGGCCGTCACCTCCAGTTGGTGTTCCTTGGTGGCACATAAAAAATCCTGACGGATATCCTCTCCGTACATAATGGTCTTGCGGGCGTCCCGCCGAATGATGTTCACCGGTGACACCTGAAAATCACTGATCAGGTTGGTCACCGACGGGATGTTCAGCACCCGGACCACGTCGTAGAGCATGACCACGTTCATGTTCACCTTGCCGTTTTCGATCTGGCTCAGGTAGGACACCGAAATGTCCAGCCGTCCGGCCATTTCCTTCATGGACATCTCGCTTTGCTTCCGGAACTTCCGAATCCGGGAGCCAATCTTTTTCATATTGAAATCCGGATCCTGCACCGCCATGATTGTTCCTCCTTTTTACCCTTTCGTCTACACTATTCGGGACAGAGCGTGAAACTCCTTTTATTATTTCTAAAATAACTCACTATTTTTACGTAGGATAAAATTTGGCTGGAAATAATTTCCCATTACCGGATTGTTTCCCAACCCCTTTTTCGGGCGTGTTCTTCCAGAATCCGATCCGGACGGACCGCCACCGGGCGCCCCACCAGGCTCAGCAGGGCAATGTCTGAACCACTGTCCCCGTAAGCGGACGACCTTTCCCAGTCCACCGGCTGATGTTCGTAGTGTTCCAACACCCTGCGGGACTTTTCTTCCCCGGTGACCACCTGAAGAGATGCCGTCAGATCCACCCGCCCATCGGAACGAAACGGGACCGCTGTGCCGATCAACCGGTCCAGCGGCAGATCCTCCAGACCATGTTCCAGCAAACACTGAAACCCTCCGGATACAATCACCACTTCATGACCCCGCCGTTTCTCTTCGAGCAGCGCGTCGACCACATTCTGGTTCAGGTGCTCCTGAACCATCTCCGCGCTGCGGCGAAAATACTGATCCACTTCTGCGGCGTTCATCCCTTTTAACAACCGCACAAACAACCTCATGGCGTCACGGCGGAACTGTTCATTGCTGTAGCCGAAAAGGCCCCACTTCTGCCGGAGATATTTCCAGATGATCTGCAGATAGATCACAGACAGTCTGTGGCGGGGATAGCCCAGTTCCTTCCAACGCCGCAGCAAAAACGGAATGGTGTCCTGGGTAAACAGCGTGCCATCAAAATCAAACAACGCCAGAGTTTTCATGATTGACCTCCTTCACCAGCATCGGTGTTCTCGTCCGAAAACCGCTCAATGGTTCCACCGCCCAGCACATCATCACCCTGGTAGAACACCACGGCCTGCCCGGGGGCCACTGCCTTTTGGGCATCGGAAAACCGCACCTCCACCCGGTGCCCCTGGAGGGGCATAACCCGTGCAGGCACTGGTTTCGAATTATACCGGATCTTGACCATCGCGTCCATGGGACCGTCCAACCGGTCCGTGGCAATCCAGTTCAGGTCTGCTGCCGTGAGACCCTTCAGGTATTGTTCATGTTCCGCCCCGACCGTCACCGTGTTGGTTTCCGGGCAGATGGCCAACACATAGACTGGTTCCGGCCGGGCCAGCCCCAGGCCCCGCCGCTGACCGATGGTGTACCGGTGGATGCCCCGGTGGGTTCCGAGAATCTGTCCGGTGGTATCCACGAAGTGGCCCTGTGGCAGAAAGCCTCCCCGCCGTTCCACCAGAGAGCCGTAATCATCGTCTTCCGCAAAACAGATCTCCTGGCTGTCCGGTTTGTCAAACACCGGAAGCCCGAACTCCCTTGCCATGGTTCGAATCTCCTCTTTGGTATAATCTCCCAGAGGCATCAAGGTTCGGGAGAGCTGTTCCTGGGTCATGGAATACAGGGCGTAGGTCTGATCCTTGGCCGACGTCGCCGAACGGCTCAGTCGGTACCGGCCGCTTTCCGAATCGAACCGGATGCGGGCATAATGGCCGGTCGCAACGTATTCACAACCCACGGAAAGCGCCCTGCGCAGGAGTTCTTCAAACTTCACAAAACGGTTGCACGCAATGCAGGGATTCGGTGTCAGGCCCTGCCGGTACTGGCGGACGAAATCCTCCACAACCGTTTTATAGAAGACATCCTGGAAGTTGAACACATAATGGGGGATCCCCAGCTGATGGGCCACCGCCCTGGCATCACCAATGTCTTCCAGTGAGCAGCAGCCCCCACCGGTCCGGCGTTCTGCGTAGGCTTCATCCGACCAAAGCTTCATGGTCACCCCGATCACGTCATACCCCTGTTGCTGCAGCAAAGCGGCGGCCACCGAACTGTCGACGCCGCCGCTCATGCCCAACATAACTTTCATGCTCATGAATCAGATTCCCGCCAGTGCCTGGTCAATGTCTGCGATCAGGTCATCGGCGTCCTCAATACCGATGGAAAAACGGACCATATCCGGTGTCACGCCGGCTTCCTTCTGCTGCTGTTCGTTCAGCTGCTGGTGCGTGGTGGTGGCTGGATGAATCACCAAAGATTTGGTGTCCGCCACGTTGGCCAGCAGAGAAAAGATTTCCAGGGAGTCAATGAATTTCAGCCCCTGTTCCTGACCGCCCTTTACCCCAAACGTAAAGATCGATCCGGCGCCTTTGGGCAGATACTGTTTTGACAGATCACGGTACCGGTTCTCCGCCATTTCAGGGTAATTGACCCAGCTGACTTTGGGATGGTCGTTGAGAAAAGCCACCACTTTCCGGGTGTTCTCCACATGTCTCTGGACCCGCAGGGACAACGTTTCCAGCCCCTGACTGAACAGGAAGGCGTTAAAGGGACTCAACGCCGCTCCGGTATCCCGCAAAATCTGTACCCGCGCTTTCACAATGTAGGCCAGCGGTCCCAGGGCCTCCACGTATTTCACTCCATGGTAACTGGGATCCGGCTCAGTCAGTCCGGGAAACTTCCCGCTCGACGCCCAGTCAAATGCCCCGGAATCCACGATCACGCCACCGATGGATGTTCCGTGTCCGCCAATAAATTTGGTGGCAGAATGCACAACCACGTCCGCACCGTGTTCAATGGGACGGCACAGGTAGGGTGTGGCAAACGTGTTGTCCACGATCAGCGGGATTCCCGCTTCATGGGCGATGTCCGCAATGCTTCGCAGATCCACCACATTGATTCCCGGATTGCCGATGGTCTCCACAAACAGGGCTTTTGTCCGTTCATTGATCGCGTTTCGGAAATTGCCCGGTTCATCCGGATCCACGAACACCGTGCGAATCCCCATTTTGGGAAGTGTGGTGGAAAACAGATTATGGGTTCCCCCATAAAGCGTGCTTGCCGACACAATTTCATCGCCGGACTCTGCAATATTCAGAATCGAATAGGTAATGGAGGCCTGGCCAGATGCGACCGCCAGAGCACCCACGCCGCCTTCCAGGGCAGCCATGCGCTGTTCAAACACGTCGGTCGTCGGGTTCATCAGCCTGGTGTAAATGTTTCCAAAATCTTTCAGGGCAAACAGATCCGCCGCGTGACT
>SKMO01000132.1 GCA_007121025.1 Bacillota bacterium
ACTCGAACACATTGAGGGAACACAAAACGCCAGGATCCTGAGGGTGCCCTTCCGGAATGAATCGGGCGAGATCATTCCCCACTGGATTTCCAGATTCAAGGTATGGCCCTATCTGGAAGAGTTTGCAACCGAAGCGGAAGCCCAGGTCCTGGCGGTGCTGGGAAGCCGGCCGGACCTGATCATTGGGAACTACTCGGACGGCAATCTGGTGGCCACCCTGATGGCCAAGAGCCTGAAAGTGACCCAGTGTGCGATTGCCCACGCCCTGGAGAAAACGAAGTATCTCTACTCCGACCTGTTCTGGCAGGACAACGATCCGCAGTACCATTTTTCCTGTCAGTTCACGGCAGATCTGATCGCCATGAACACAGCCGATTTCATTGTGACGAGCACCTACCAGGAAATTGCGGGAACCAAAACCGGGGTCGGGCAGTATGAGAGTTATGCGGCGTTTACCATGCCCGGGCTTTACCGGGTGGTCCGGGGAATCGATGTGTTTGATCCCCGGTTCAACATCGTGTCGCCTGGAGCCAACGCCGAAGCGTATTTTCCCTACACGGAAGACGGGAGCCGCCTGAAATCCCTCAGCAAGGATCTGGACGATCTGATCTATGGATCTGCGGATGACGAGGCCCGTGGGCAGCTGGAAGACCGGGACAAGCCGATCATCTTCTCGATGGCCCGGCTGGACAGGATCAAAAACCTGACCAGTCTGGTCCAGTGGTACGGACAGAACGACAGCCTGCGGGAAAAAGCAAATCTGGTCATCATTGCGGGACACGTTCAGGAAGAACGGTCCGGTGACGATGAGGAACGGGAACAGATCCGCCGGATGCACCAGCTGATGGATCAGTACGATCTGGACAGTCAGGTGCGCTGGCTGGGAAAATTCCTGGACAAGAAGGTGGCCGGGGAACTCTACCGGACGGTCGCGGACAGCCGGGGGGTGTTTGTCCAGCCGGCCCTGTTTGAGGGCTTTGGCATCACGGTGATCGAGGCGATGACCTCCGGGCTGCCCACCTTTGCCACCAAATATGGGGGCCCCTGTGAGATCATTGAAGACGGGGTTTCGGGATTTCACATCGACCCGAACCACGGAGAACAGGCGGCCCAGGCCATGGCTGATTTCTTCGGGCGCTGCGAAAAAGATCCCGGACACTGGGACAAGTTGTCCCGGGGGGCGATTGAACGCGTCCGGGAGCGGTATACCTGGGAAAAGTACGCCCAGCGTCTGATGACCCTTTCGCGGATCTATGGCTTCTGGAAATACGTGACCAACCTGGAGCATGCGAAGACCAGACGCTATCTGGAAATGTTTTACGGACTTCAGTTTCGTCCCCGGGCCGAAGAACTCCGGGAATAGAAAGAAGACGTCTGTCTGTTCCGGTTTCAAATCCAGCGTGAGACAACCGCAGAATTGCGCCCGCACCCAGGTCCGGCTTCTTCAGGGAAGCCGGACCTGGGTGTATGAATGAGGCAGGGAACAACCGCCCGACGGAGGGTGTCTGCCAACGATAGGATTCGGGAACGGATTTGTTGTCATTCAATTTGCGGCTGCTTCCGGGCAGTGGTGGCGCATCCGGACCGTTGGGGTCAGGCCCTGGTGGTTGGTTGCAGCGCTGCTGTCCCTGGCTTTGAGCCGCTGCTTGGGACCAGATGTTTCGGGCGATGCAGGAGTTGGATGTGTTCAGAACCTTCCGGGGAGCATCCGCGCCTGCTGACCGGTGGAGTGCCGCTGCTGAGGGTGCTTTTTCCGGGACTGCTTATTCTGACCAAACTGGTTCCTGGGAGCCATCTGGCCATCTGGTGGTGTGAGGTTCCCGCCAATGTGACGGTACGCGTCGTGGCGCAGATTCTCCCGGGGTTTTTGTTGGTCCAACCTGTGGGGGCGCTCAGAGTGCGAGCGAATGATGTTGCGTAACCAGTTGACTGACTGCACAGATCGAAAGTGTTGGTGGCAGGGATGTGGACTCAAATGGCGAGCTGTTCTGCTGCAGGGCAGTTCCTGAAGTTGCGATTCCACACAATACGCCTTAAACAGTGACTTCTTCTTGACTTACACGGATGGTCAGCTTATAATTGAGAAAAATTATCAATTATGAGGCGGGCATGAGCATTGTATTGGTGGGAGGACACGACAGGATGCATCAGGTGTACAGGGAACTTGGCAGGGAGCGGGGACACCGGATCAAGGTGTTCACCCAGATGCCGGCCAAATTTGACAAGGCCATCGGGCAGCCTGACGCGATGATTGTGATGACGTCCACGGTGTCTCACAAAATGCTGCAGGTGGCCAGCAGACAGGCCCGGAAGAAGAACATCCCGGTGATGCACTGTCATTGCAGCGGAGGATGTTCCCTGATGCAGGCCGTGGAAGAACTGTAACGGGAACTGGCTGCCACCCGCCACTGAAACAGACAGGAACGAGTGAAACCAGGAAGGGGTGTTCGCGATGACCCGTTCAAGATCTTCTGGTGTGATTGTGTTCAGGAGGTTGAACAACAGGAAACAAACGGACCGGCTGGAGGTACTGCTGGTCCGGTATGGACAGCATCACTGGGGGTTTCCAAAGGGACGGATGGAAGACGGAGAAACCGAGGAAGTGGCAGCCATCCGGGAAGTGCGGGAGGAAACAGGGATTGCAGTGGCCATTGAACCGGGGTTTCGAAAGATGACCTCGTACGTTTCCCGGAGCGGAAGGCTGCAGGAAAATGTATTTTTTGTCGGTGAACCCTTGGTGAAAGAGGCGCTTCCCGTGGCGCAGCTCAGTGAGATATCGGCGGCCGGGTGGAAGGATGCCTACGATGTGGAGGACCTGGTCACGTTCCCCGGTGATTACCCCTTGTACCTTGAAGCAAGAGAATACTGGACAAAGCGGCACCTGCATCTGTAGAGGCCGTTTTTTTGTGCCCCGGGATCGCTGTTCCGGTATAGCCGGGACCGGGCAGAGGCAGGGACAGTCACAGGGATTCAGGAAGATGGCGTTTGTCACAAACAGTGACAAGCGTTTGTCAATGACAAATGGCCTTTGAGGGTACCCGTAGGCCGATTTTTGGTATACAACATAAAGTGTTCAGATTGTTGGCGGGCAGAAAGGCTACACGCCTGTTGCCTGTATTCATACCACGAAAGGATGTTGCATATGGAAAGAACGGGACAGTCACTGTTTCGAACGGTCTTTGGGATGATGATGAGCCCTTCCGCGACCATTCGCGATGCGGTGCGGTCCACGCACCCGGCATTTTCCCTGGGGGTCTCGTCGCTGGCCTTCGGACTCTTTTTTCTTCAAACCGGTCTGGATCTGTACAGGGTCGGACAAAAGGGGATGACGTTTGTTGTGTTTTCCCTGGTGGCCGGCCTGCTCTATGGGGTTGTGATCATTCCGCTCATCGGACTCATCGGTTACGGAATGCTCAAAACGGTGAAAACCGAGTGGACACTAAGCAGTGCCGTGTCGTCCTTTTGCCTGAGCTACAGTTCAGCTCTGGTTTACGGTGCTATCGGGCTGGTGTTTTCACTGGCTCTGGGCTGGCGTACGGCGGTGGCTTTTGGGGTTAGCGGGGTTCTCTGGGCCATCGGACCCCTGATCCTGAGTGTCCGTGAGATGACGGACAACGATCTGCGTATCAGCATTTTACTGGTGACACTGTTCAGCTCGGTGGTGTTGTTGAGCTGGTCGGTGTTTTCCGGACTGTAGGAGGGAATGCACATGGGAGAAGAGAAGTACCGTTCACCTCGTTGGAAAGGGATTGTCCGGCATCTGTGTTTTATTGTGTTTGGCTTTATGTTTTTTTACAATCCGTTCGACCCGTTTAATCCATTCAATGCGTTTCTGGGAGTCCTGGTCTGCCT
>SKMO01000108.1 GCA_007121025.1 Bacillota bacterium
AATGAAAAAGACCGTTGGATCGCATAGCACAAAATAAAAAAAAAGAGGTGAAATTGATGGGTACCGAACAAGAAAAAGCCAGACAGACACAGTTGCTTTGGGGGAAAATTGTTAAGATATACGTCGTTTTGTATTGCATCCTTTCAGCCGGTTTGGTTGTATACGTTGCGAACCTTCTGGCTTCCTTATAACAAATATAGGAATTCCTAAGGTCAATGATTGAATAGATAGTACTGAAAAGTACTATCTATTCAATTTAGGGGGGAACAAACATGAGCGCTGTCATGACAGCAGCCGAGAAGAAGCAGTTCAAAAAAACCATCTTCGGCTATACGCCGAAATGGACTGTGTTTTCACACTTGCACCCATTGGCACGACTGGGCCTGATCTTCATCTTTAACATACCGTTTCTGATGGCAAACCCGGTCATCAATGTGTTTTTTATGATTACCGTTATTGTGTTGTATAGAGTAGCCAAGGTCCCCAGGACCTATGTCCAGAAATTTCTGCCGTTCGGGATTACGCTGACGTTCTTTCTGTTTCTGACATTTGCGTTCTTCCCATCCATCTGGCTCAGCCCGCCATACACGAATGTACTGTTCAGCATTGGGCCGTTTACGTATCATTTTGAGAACTTCATCGTAACGGTCGCCATGTGGCTGCGGTGGATGCCTGCAATTTTCGGTGCACTGTTTGTGTTTGCCGTAACAGATGAAAAAGACATCAATCTGGCTCTCAAGACGCTTCGTGTACCGTTTTTCCTGCGCCTTGTCATTGCGACCGGTTTAAGGTGTTTCTTTTCGTTTTATTACGACGCACTGCAAATTTTGGAGGCACAGAAAGCCCGCGGACTGGATTTTATGAACATGAGCCTGCCAAGGCGGCTTCGCTATTACATCGCTGTGATGATTCCGCTGGTGATGATTGAGATGCAGAAGGCTGACGCCATGTCAGATGCTGCAGATTCCCGCGGATATGTGCCGTTTAGTGACGCAAGAACCACCGGGACCGGAGTCGGGGGGAAAGTGATCCGGACAGAGTACATTGGAAAAGATGTTGTCCTGGCTGCCCGGGATAAAGCCGTGATCGCTGTTTCGGTACTGGCGTTTTTCTCGGTGGTGGCCGCGCAGTTTAATCCGCAGTATTCCGCAGTTCTGAACTGGGTTCCGCGATCCGCAGAAGAACTGCTCGGATTGTTTTTGTAGGATTAAACGAAGGAGGGGATGATCATGCAACAACCGTTTATTAGCGTCAAGGACGTTCATTTCAGCTATCCGGACGGAACCAAAGCGCTTTTTGGAGCTTCGATGGACGTCTATCCTGGAGAGATCATGTCCATTGTTGGTCAGAACGGGTCTGGAAAGACCACGATTGTCAAACTGTTTAATGGCATCCTGAAACCGACAACAGGCGATGTCATTGTGGATGGGAAAAACACGAAAACCGAATCTTCGTCCAAACTGGCCCAGAAAGTGGGTTATGTATACCAGAACCCGAGTCTTCAGCTGTTTCGGAACAGCGTGCGTGATGAAGTAGCTTTTGGCTTGCGCCTGTTGAAAAAGCCTGAAGAGGAAATCCAAAAGACTGTCGAAGAGTCTTTACGAATGATAGATATGTGGGACAAAGCGGATGAATACCCGTTCCTGCTGAGCATGGGTGAGAAGCAACGGGTGGCCATTGCCGCCGTACTGGCATTGGGACCGGAAGTGCTGATTGTGGACGAACCGACCACAGGACAGGATTTCAAGCGGGCATACCAGTTCCTGAAGCTGTTCGAGTCGATGAACAAGGATTTTGGGAAAACAATCATTTTCATCACACATGAAATGCGGTTTCCCGCTGAATTCAGCAAACGGATAGTGGTGCTCTCTGATGGGAAAATCCTAATGGACGGCAAAACACATGAGGTGTTTGGTCAACCGGAGGAGTTAAAGAAATCCTATGTCTATCCCCCGGCCATCGTACAGCTGACCGCAAAACTCAATGGGTATGGGTTTGCTCAGGATGTACTGACCGTTGACGACATGCATCGTGAGCTCAAACGAATCGTCGAAGAGAACAGCACCCTGAACAGAGCAGCCGGGGAGGGGAACTGAAATGGGTAAAAAGATCATTGAGTTCCGGGATTTTTCCTGGACGTACGAAGGCACCGATTTCAAGGCCCTGGACAAAATCAACCTGACCATTGAAAAGGGAGAATTTCTGGGGATCATGGGGGAGAACGGAGCCGGGAAAACCACCTTGTGCAGAGCCATCAATGGATTGATTCCCCACCGGTTCAAGGGGGATCTTGGCGGAGATCTGGTCATCGACGGCGAACTCGACACCTTTGACACACCGTTGGAAATTCTGACCAGCCGGGTTGGCGTGGTGGGTTCGGATCCTTCGGCCCAGTTTCTGCGGGGGACAGTGGAAGAGGAAGTGGTGTTTGTTGCCGAAAACATCGGACTTCCTGTTTCCGAAATCGAAGAGCGTCTTCATAGTGTGTTAAAGACCGTGAAAATTGATGAAAAGTTTCTGCAGAAAGCCCCGACGGATCTTTCCGGGGGACAGAAGCAGCGGGTGGCCATTGCGGCTGCACTCATGGGCAATCCGGAGATCATGATTCTTGACGAACCGACCTCACAGGTGGATCCGGTTGGCAAGGAGGAGATCGTTGAGGTGGTTGAACGGCTTTGCTGTGACCGCAATGTTGCCGTGATTTTGGTCGAGCACCGTTCCAATGAAATTCTCGAGGTGGCTGACACGGTGATCCTGCTCAGTCAGGGAAAGCTTCTCCTGAAAGATGCGCCCCGTCCGTTTTTTGCCAACGTCGACCTGCTGCTGGAAAGAGGCGTATACCCACCTCAGATTGCTCAGTTTGGGAAAAAAGTATTGACGGATCCGTTCTTTTCAGGCTTCAACCTGGACCCTGATGATCTTCCCATGAACGTGGAAGACGGGGTTCGATTCATAAAGAGGATTTTGGAATACCAGAGGTGAAAGGAGAACAACATGATTTATCGAAAACTTGGAAACACAGGACTGGAAGTGTCTGCACTCGGTTTCGGCGGCTGGGGGATTGGCGGCTGGGAAGGTGCTGAAGATGCGGAATCCCTGCGGTCGATTGAGATGGCCATGGATATGGGCGTTACCCTGTTTGACTCGGCGCTGGGTTACGGCAACGGGCACAGTGAAGCGCTGATCGGGAAAGTCATCAGAAGCAAACCTGACCGCGACCGGTACATTGTGACGTCCAAGATTCCACCGAAAAATTACGTGTTTCCTGCACAGCCGGGGTCACCGGTCGCTGAGGCCTATCCGGCGGACTGGATCGTGGAGTGCACGGAAAAAAGCCTGAAGAACTTCGGGCTTGATGTCATTGATATCCAGCATTTTCACGTATGGACAAACGATTGGGATCAGGGGGATGAGTGGAAGGAAGCCATTGAGCGTCTGAAAGCAGAAGGGAAGATCCGCCTGTTTGGTCCCTCCATTAATTTCCCTTATTCGGAGGCCGATGACGGGATTGCCATGATGAACGATGGACGGTTTGACATCATGCAGGTCGTCCACAATATTTACCAGCAAGAGCCTGAATCCGATATTTTCCCGGCCGCTGAGAAAAATGGGGTGGGCATCATTGCCCGGTGTCCTTTGGATGAAGGCGCTTTGAGCGGAAAGATTACCCCGGAAACAGTGTTCCCGGAAGGAAGTTTTCTGGAAACCTATTTCAAAGAAGACCGCAAAAAAATCGCGTATGAAAAAGCACAGGCCATGAACTGGTTGATGGAAGAGGGATTTGCAGGAAGCCTGGCCGAAGCAGCGCTGCGTTACAGCATCAGTTTTCCCGCTGTTTCCAGCACCATTGCCGGAATGCGCAACCCCAAGCACGCTGAGGCCAACTGCGCGGCCATTGAAAAAGGTCCTCTGCCCGAAGAGGTATTGGTGCGGCTGAAAGCCCACGCATTTGACCACAACTGGTGGATCTAACTTCATAAAAACAGTAGCCTCCCGGGTGCATTCCCAGGCTGTAATCCTCAGCCGGCAGCGGACGAACAATTCGCCCAACGTTTCCGGGAGGCGCTTGTTTTCATTGAATGCCCGTCACAACACATGGAAAAGGAGGGCAGACAGAAGCCTCGGCGCTTTTGCAAACCAATCATGATGAATTCCAGAGACATTGTAATGAAAACACTCCTTGGGGAGCTGGAAGGTCCGGTCCCCTGGATTGAAATTGAAACCAGAGACGAGCTGATCGCCAAGACGCTGCATTTGGAAACGGTAACCTGGGAAGACAGAGTCACCTACGCAGTCCGGTATGGTCAGGACGCTGTGGGGTTTTCCCACTGGGAGCGGTTTGGCTGCGATGTGGTTTCCGAAGGTGAGGTCCTGGGGTTTAATGCCCGGATCCACGACTGGGCTGATCTCGATGACAAGTTCCTCATGCCCGATGAGATTGACCGGGAACGTCTGATCGAGAACGTTCGGAAAGGCAAGGAAGCCATCGGCGATACGGGACTGGCTTTGTTTGTCGCACATCTGCTTTGCATGGATCCGGCAATGATGGACATGGGGTTTGAGAATTTCTGCATCAAGATGTATACCGATCCCGCACTGGTCAAGGAGATTCTTGAGCGCTATACAGAGTATTACGCCAAGCTGGATGAACTCTACAGTTCCTTGCCTGAAATCGACTTTATCTGGATTGGTGAGGACATCGCCTTTAATTCTGGAACGTATCTGCGGCCGGAGCAGTTCATGGACTTGATATATCCGTATTTTAAACGAATCATTTCGCACATCAAAAAACCCTGGATCTACCACAGCGACGGCAATATTTGGGGCGTCATGGATGAAATGCTTCAGCTTGGGATGAACGGCATGCACCCGTTCCAGCCAGAGGCCATGGACATCCATGAGGCCAAGAAGGCCATTGGTGAGCAGGTGACCGTGGTGGGCTGTGTGGATCTCAATACCCTGGGTCTGGGAACTCCGGACGACGTGGAAAAGGAAACCAGCACATTGCTGGACAGGCTGAGTCCCGGAGGGCGGTACATTCTGTCCAGCAGCAACTCGCTGGCATCCTGGCTGAAACCGGAAAACGTGATTGCCATGGGTCAGGCCAAACGCAGGTGGAACCGGGAACATGGATTTGAGTTTTAAGACAGATCCGGACAGGAGTGAAGCGATGAACCGTGCAGCCTATTTAATGTTCGATTTGGGGACATCTTCGTTGAAAGTGGTCCTCTATGACGCAGAGGGAAAGATCCTGAAGCAGCAGCTGCAATCCTATGCGTATTCGACGCCCCAGCCGGGTTGGGTGGAGATGGATCCCGCGGACTGGGAACACGCTCTGTGGGAGGCACTGGATGTTCTGGCCGCTGACCATGATCTGAGCGGGATAACGGCACTGTCGTTCACCGGGCAAATGCATTCCCTGGTGATGCTCGACGACAGCGGTGAAACGATCCGGCCCTGTATTCTCTGGCTGGACCGGAGAGCCAGCCGGGAAACCCGCGAACTGCAGGAGAAACTGGGATTGGCGCCATACATGCTCAACAGCACGTATTCTTTGCCTCGCATGTATTGGCTCAGCCGTCACCGGGAAGAACTGGTCCGGAAGACCCGGGCCATCCTCTGGCCCAAAGATTACATCCGCTACCTGATGACCGGTCGGATCGCCACTGATCCGACAGAAGGACTGGGTGCCGGATTGGTGGACTGGCAAACCGGTGCATTTGATTCGCACCGACTGGAGAGCATTGGATGGGATCCCGCCGTTCTTCCCCAGGTCCTTGAACCGGACGGCGACGCCGGTCCGTTGAAAGCGGACGTGGTTGACCGGTATGGGCTGAATCCCGAAGCGAAGGTCCTGACCGGGTATGGTGATATTCTGGCACTTCTGGGAGGGGCGCCGCACCAGCAGGGCCGACTGGTGTATTCGTTTGGCTCCTCCTCAATGTTCTTCACGCTGGCTGAGGAACAGGACGTCCCGGAAGGGGATCATCGTTTGTACAGGATTGATCTGGCGAAACACCAGCTGTACGGTGGGGTTTCCTCCACCACGGGAGCCGCCGTGAAATGGTGTTTTGAAACCATCTGGCGTGAGGGCGAGCTCTCCGATATGATCCGCGAGGCTCTTGCGGTGGAGCCCGGATCGGATGGCCTGATCTTTCTGCCGTATCTGGCAGGGGAGAGAAGTCCGTACTGGAGTGATTCCATCCGGGGGGGCTTCTACGGACTGCAACTGGAACACAGGAGAGAACACATGGCCAGGGCGGTGCTTGAAGGCATTGCCATGAGTATCCGTCATCTGGTAACAATATTCTGCGCCAACGGCATTGCCATTGAAGAGATTGCCCTGGCGGCAGGAGGTGTGAAAGCAGTCGGAATGCCACAACTCATTGCGGACATATGCGGTCTGCCGGTCAGCATTTATGCAGGACAGGAAACGGTGACCAACATGCTTCTGCTGATGGCCCGTTGCCGGTTGGATGGGTGTCGTTTTCGAGAGGCTCTGGCCGATTCGTTTGGCGAACCGGTCATGATGCAGCCAAACCTGCAAGATCGGGACCGTTATGAGGAAGCGTTCCGGTGTTATCTGGAATTTTCATTGTTTGCGGATCAACAGGATTGAGCAGAGTGAAAGGAGTATGGATATGAACGCGAAAGCCATTGTAAAAGAACGGGAGAATATTGACGAGGTGCTCAGGTAATGGCAATCGGGAAGGGCGCAGAGCAGAGATGGGTTGACACGATGATCACAGGTGCCCTGGTGCTTCCCATGACAAAGGGGGTTCCGCTCATTGAAGATGGGGCGGTGGCGGTTGACGGGGGCCGGATTGTGGCCGTAGGTCCAACGGACGATCTTCGCAGCCGGTACCGGGGGCGTCAGGAAGTGGATGGCCGGAAGCGGGCAATTCTTCCAGGGTTCGTCAACACGCACTTCCATTTCACACAGAATTTTCTCAAGGGGTCCCGGGACGATGTGTCCCTGCTGGACTGGATCAATCAGGTCAGTTTTCCGAGGATCCTGGAGGTGGTGGGTCAGTACCGGCGCCGGGAAGCACTGTATCATCATTATTCGGTGCTGCAAGGAGGGATTGACCTGCTCCGATCCGGCATTACCTGTTCTGTGAACATGGAATGGGCGATGCTTCCGGATATTGTGGATTCCTACGAACAGGTGGGAATCCGTGCGGTCAATACGCTGACCCTGACCGATGTGACAAGCTGGACCCCCGAGGACGCAGTGCTGAGCCATGACGAATACTTCGGTCTGGCCGGGGAACTGATCAGCCGTTGCCGTGAGTCGAAAGACGGCCGGGTCGGCTTTGCCTACGGGGTGGCCTGTCCAAATTCCAACACGAAGGAACTCATGGTCCGGGCCCGCCAGCATGCCACCGACGACCAGGTTCCACTGCACATCCATCTGGCGGAGACCCGGTATGAATTTGACCGTTTCATGGAGGAGCAGGGACAGACGCCGACGGCGTTTTTGGAGTCCCTGGGCTTTTGGGATCGCGATGTATGGGCGGCTCACAGCATTTGGCTGACAGAACAGGATCAGGACATCCTGGCACGTTATGGAGTGGGAGTGGCCCACAACCCCAAATGCAATATGAAAATTTCATCCGGGGCTGCTCCTGTCCGGGACATGCTCCGACGGGGAATTGCGGTGGGACTGGGCGTCGACAGCTGTGCCGTGAGTGACAACACGGATTTTTTTGAGACGATGCGGACGGCGGTATTCCTGCAACGGGTGACGACCATGGACCCTGAAGCCATTCTGGGGTTTGAGGCATTGGACATGGCCACGGCCATGGGAGCAAAAGCCATGAAGATGGACGACCGCATTGGAACACTGGAGGAAGGCAAACTGGCCGACCTGATTGTCGTGGACTTAACAGCGGTCAATATAAGGCCCTTCAACAACCTGGTGAACAATCTGGTGTTTGCTGCAAACAGCAGCAACATCCGTTCGGTGATGGTAGGGGGCGAGTGGCTGATTGAAAACGGAAAATTTGTCCGGTTCGATGAAGAGGCCATGTTGGATGAAGCAGAAGGGTACATTGCACAACTCCTGAAAGAAAAGGGACTGGACGTGCCCTCATACTTTGCGATTGCACAACAGGGAAAGGAGACAGATCAATGAAAATAGCTTTGCTGATGGGTCCGAGGGATGTTCAAATTCAGGAACAGCCGGTTCCGGTTCCGGGGCCGGGGGAGGTCAGGCTGAAGGTGGCTGCTGCGGGAGTCTGCGGGACCGACGTGGACGCATACAAAGGGCACCAGCCCAAAGGGTGGACCATTACGTATCCCTTCAGGATGGGCCACGAACTGTCGGCGGTGGTGGATGAGGTCGGTGAAGGGGTGGATGCTTACCAGCCCGGTGACCGGGTCACAGTGGACGGAAGACTCCCCTGTGGCGTCTGCAGCCAGTGCCGAAGGGGTTACGTCAACGCTTGCATCAATGCGGGATACACATCTGGTGGGTTTATGGAATACAGCATTTATCCCCAGGGCAACCTGGTGCGGATTCCTGAGGGCGTCAGCCTCCTGGAAGCAGCGTTTGCCGAGCCGCTGTCATGCTGTCTTTATGGCAGCCAGAAACTGGACGTCCGGTTGGGGGATTTTGCTGTGGTGATGGGTGAAGGGGCCATCGGTCTGCTGCATGCACAGCTTCTGAAAAACCGTGGAGCGGAGGTGGCTGTGGTCGGATTGATTCCGGAGCGGCTGGAAGCGGCCAAAGATCTTGGCATTGACCATGTGATCAACGCCCGGGAGGTCGATCCGGTGGAGCGGATCATGGAACTGACTGGCGGCCTGGGGGCCAATGTGGTGATCTGTGCAGCAGGGGCAGAAGTGGTTCTGCGGCAGGCGCTCGATATGGCGGCCCGGTTCGGGCAGATCCTCTATTTTGCGGCCAATCTGAAGGATCAGGTTTGCCTGGAACTGGATTTGGTGCATTACAAGGAACTGACCATGGTGGGAAGTTATGATTCGACGACCGCCTATTTTGAACAAGCTTTACGACTGATGCAGATGGGAGCGGTGAACGTGAAACGGCTGATCACCCATACCCTGCCTCTCGATAAAGCCGCAGAGGGATTCGAAGCAGCCGAAAACATGACTGGATTGAAAGTCATGATTGTGAATGAATAAAGGAGGAATACAGATGAAAGTCAATAACGTGGAGATTATCGATACGTATGCGGAAGCGTGGGTTCTTGAGGTGGTTCGACTGGTCATTACGGCAGTCAGTGAAGAACTGGCCATGGAAGGGGCCAACCAGTTCGTCGGTGCAGCCGGTTCAGGGGAACTGGGGTCAAAAATCAACGGGGGCATTGAACGGGTGGCCCTGCCGACGGAAACACCGGACGGAAGACCTGGGGTGATCATCGCGCTGACCAATATTCCGGCTTCACGCAATGAGCTCCTACGGGAACTGTCACTGCGTTTTCATCTGGCAACGCTGGTACCGACCAGTGCGGTGTTTGACTGCATGGTGCCTGGCGTTGAAACCGAGACGGTGGACATTGCAGACGCCTTGTTTTCCTTCCTGACAGCACCGGAAGCGACGGATCTGGACCGGGACAACGCGGGCAGACTCTCCAGTGACAGCTGGGAAGAGGATGTGGCCGGCAGGACCATGTACGTGGTTCCGACACTGACGGGAACGTACAAATTCGAACGGAGGATCTCCATTGCGACGTCCGGCTGCGACGGCCATTTTGTCTGCTACGCGAAAGACAGCAATGCTGCTGTTCTGGCAGTCCGGGCTGCGCGGTTGGCTTTGGGCGCAGTGGATGGGGTTTGCCCCATGGGCATCGGTCTGGAGCAGGTGTACCGGGAAAAAGAGTACGTGGTGGCGTTGAGGGAGAAACTGGAAAACACGAAGGTGCCGGAAGACACGGGCGCCATTTTGAACCTGTTGGTGTTCGGCGTGCAGCCTGAAAAAATGGGGCAGGCATTGACCGTGGCCATTCGGGCAGCCTGTCAGGTTCCAGGGGTACTGCGGATCGGCGCCATGAACTTTGGGGGATCATTTGGACCACACAAATTCGTTTTGCATGAAATGCTGAAGTAAGTGGATCGTCTGGGGGGATAACGATGAAAAACAGGATGCACAAACTGTTTGGCCGGGACGGGAGAATCTTCATCCTGGCCATGGACCATGGCGGCAGCCTTGATGTCCTGCCCCATCTGAATGATACAGCGACCATTCTGGGACAGGCCAGGGACAACGGAGTCGATGCATTCATTACCACATACGGAATGGCCAAGGAGTACGCCGGGGAGATGGGCAACAAAGGCATTATCGTGAGGGTGGATGGCGGTCCGACCATGATCGGCCCCCCCAGCGGTTGTACCCGCCAGTTGATGGGCATTGAGGAAGTGATTCGAATCGGTGCGGATGGTGCTGTTTGTATGGGGTTTCCCGGATCGGAACACGAAGAGGTGTCCATGCAGAACCTTATGAACCTGATCACGGAAGCAGATCACTGGAATCTGCCCCTTTGTGCTGAAATGCTTCCTATGGGCTGGGATGCCAGCCAATGGGACCCGGAAAAACTGAAATTTGTGTCGCGGATAGCCGCGGAATTTGGCGCGGATTTTGTCAAGACACAGTATACCGGTGACAGGGACAGTTTTCGCGAATTGACTGACGGTTGCTACCGTCCGGTTATCATTTTGGGAGGGCCCGGGGACGGCAGCGTGGAAAACCTGCTTCGGAACATCCGGGATTCTCTTGATTCCGGGGGAGCAGGGGTGGCCATCGGACGATCGATCTGGCGTCATCCGGATCCGGGAGCCTACTGCCGTGCCATCGCCAGAATTGTGCACGACGATGCTTCGGTGGAAAGTGCGCTGCGTGAATTCAGTTAGGAGAGGTCGATGATGAAAGCAGGAGTAATCACGGGAATCAACCGGGCGGAGGTTATGGAAATCGCGACTCCAGTGGCCGGACCGAATGAACTGCTGGTCCGGGTGGAAGCCTGCGCTCTGTGTACATTCGAACAGAGAATCTTTGACGGAACGAAACAGGTGGGGCTGCCCTATCTCGGTGGTCACGAGGTGGCCGGCCGGATCGCAGCTGTCGGTGAAGGCGTCAACCCCAAATGGGAGCTTGGCCAGAAAGTGGCGGTCAAGACCCTGGACCAATGCAATGAGTGCCGGTTTTGTCAGTCCGGCGAGAACACCATGTGCGAGATGGTCGGGCGGTCCGGACGGCGGGTACCGGAAATGGATGGGATTGGGGGGCTGGCGGAATACATGCTGCTCAAACCGCACATGCTGTATCCGCTGGCTGAAGGCATCGCTCCGGAGGTGGCGGCGCTGACCGAGCCGCTGGCCTGTGTGCTGCACAGCATGGATCTGGCCAAAGTGGATTTTGGAGACACGGTCGTGGTCCTTGGTGCCGGAATCATGGGGCTGCTGCATTTGCAGCTCTGCCGACTCCGGGGTGCCCGGGTGATTGTGGCTGAAGTCGACAGCGGACGCCGTGCAAGGGCGCTGGCGCTTGGGGCCAGTGAGGTGGTTCATCCGGGGGAAGAGGATCTTGTCGCCCGGGTGCGGGAGCTCACGGGCGGATTTGGTGCCCAGGCTGTGATCGTGACGCCGGCGATCTCCCGGCTGGTGGAACAGGCAGTGGAGATGGTGGACAACCTGGGACGGATTGTGTTGTTCGGCTCGTTTCATCCGGACAACCCCCTGTCCATCCGACCAAACAAACTGCATTATTCCCAGATTCAGGTGTTCGGGGCCGTCAATCCCGGCAGCCGGGATTTTCTCAGGTCATCCAGGATGCTGAATCACGGCCTGATTGATCTGACGCACTATGTCGACAGTGTGTACCCGTTGGAACAAATCCAAGAGGCTCTTGAGGAGTCTGTAAAGCCGGGAACCTACCGGGTGGTGGTGACCATTGGACCAGAAGAGGAAACACCGGAGAAATGAGGTGGTTCTGTTGGCAAGACCCGGAACACTGACTTGGGCAGAAGGGGAAATTCCGTTTGGACCGGACGCGCGGACGTTGTGTGTGAATGACCAGATGGGGTATGTGTGTGAGGAGGAGGCGGTCCGGGAGGAAATCTCCAGGGGAGACTTCTCCACTCTGGTCCGCATGGCCAGGGACGGGGAAAAGTGGGGCAGCCGGGTCTTCAACGTCCAGTTGATGCATCCGCTGCTGGACGAGGGAGACCTTTTTCTCCCCGTGATGGAAACGTTGCTGGAGCAGACAAAATGTGCCCTGGCGTTTGACACCCGGGATCCACAGCTGCTGGACCGGGCGCTTCAGGCCTATCCCTACAAGGCCATGTGCAATTGTGTCAACGGGGAGCTGGCCAATCTGCAGACTTTTTTGCCGGTGATTGCACGCCATGGCGGGGCGGTGGGAACCGCCCTGGTGGATGAGCAGGGCATTCCCCAGACGGTCGCAGAACGCCTGAAGGTGGGGCGTCGCATCGTAGATGCCGTGGAATCTCACGGAATCTCACGGAAGGATCTGATCCTTGATGGGGTTTGTCTGCCGCTGGCAGTGGCTCCTGACGGTATGATGACCACACTGGAAACCCTGCGGGCATTCCGTGAAGAGCTGGGTGTTCCCACCCTTCTGGGCGTCAGCAACGCCGGTTACATGATGCCGAACCCCCGTGTGATTGATTTGGCGGTCTTTGTTTCCGCGGTGACCTGGGGCCTTGATGTGGCCATGATCGACCCGATGACACCCCGCCTGGACTGGTTGGGACGGGCGGCGGATCTGGTCGCCGGACGGGACGATTATGCCAGGGAATATCTTCACTACTACCGCAGCTCTACACAGGCTGGCGGAGAAAAGGACGGTTAGACAATGAGTGACGTGGAAATTCGTGTGGAGTCGATTGTCGGCACCTGTGATGCAGGTTTCCAGCCCGGAGAACGATTCTATGTTCGCAACAAGGGGTTTATGGCCCTGGAATGTGCCCGCCCAATGTGCCTGGAGCTTTTGGGGGCAATTTCATCCCATTGTATGGCAATGGCCACGGGAGGCTCGTTCCCCTGGGAGGATGAGGAAGGAAGCATCAGGGCTTGTTGTCCCGACTGTCTCAACCTCCTGACGGTCAGTCTGCGCCGTGTCGAATAAAGAGAGGAGAATATGATGAATCCAAGAGAACGGATTATGGCAACCTTGATGGGTGAGGAGCCAGACAAAATCCCGGTGGTGGCCGCAGATTATCTGCGGAAAACGTCTCAGGGCGGTTGGCTGAGACGCTTGGAAAAACGGGGACTAGGGGTGATCCGTCTGATCTCCCCATACAAACCGGCTTTCGTCCATCCCCACAGCATGAACCCAAATGTTGAGGGGGTTGTGTTTCACAGCCGGTATTATATGGAAAAAGGAGTCCCGAAATGCAGGAACACCTTTGAAACGCCTGTGGGTGAAATCACTGAACTGCTCCGGTTCAACCAAATGGATTTCGGGGCCTGCGCAACGGAAGAGAACTTCATTAAGGAGCCAAGGGACTGGGCGGTCATCAATTTTATCTTCGGTGAGATCATCAAGAATCTTCGCCCCAATTTTGACGAATACAACATGGTCGACGATGAACTGGGTGACCGGGGCCTTGCGTATGCCACAGTGGAAAAAACGCCGTTTCAGCGTTCTTTTGTGGAACTGGCTACACCGGAACGAACGTTTGTTGATTTTGCAGAGGAACCGGATGAATTCCTGGAATTCCTTGAGCTGCAGCTGATACTTCACCGGAAGATCGCTGAAATTGTCCGGGAGTGTCCGGCACCATACATTGACGTGATGGATCATATCACGGACATCATTTCCCCCCGGTACTACAAGAAATTCTGTCTGCCCATTTACCAGATCTACAAAGACGCGCTGAAGGGAACCGGCAAAAAACTGGGGGCACACATGGACGGCCGGTTCGGTCATCTGAAAAAGGAAATCGCAGAGGCACCGCTTGATGTGATGGAATCCTTTACGGTTCCGCCGGTGGGGGATGTGTCACTGACAGAAGCAAGAGAACTCTGGCCTGATAAAACGCTGTTTATCAACTGTCCCCCACACCTGAACTGGGCAGAACCGGATGAAGCCCGGAGTGGGTATGAGGCGATTGCTGAGGAATGGAACAGCAAGAAAGGTCTTCTCATTGAGCATTCCGAGGAGATCCCCCTGGAGAGAATTGAAGGTAACCTGTCTGCTGCGCTGGACGTGTTTGGATATTAAAAAGGATGTGAGAACATGATCTATGATGAAATCAGAGAAGCAGTCATTGAATGTGAAAAGGCTGAAGTTGTCAGTCTGGTGCGCCGTGCCATTGATGAGGGGTATCCCCAGCTTGAAATCATCAATGAAGCCCTGACCCCGGGAATGCGAGTGGTCGGCGACCGTTTTGGGGCAGGAGAGTATTTCGTTCCGGAAATGATGCTGGCCTCCATTGCGGTCAAGGAAGCCATGAAGATCATTGCGGAGCATTTCGAGGCACCGTCTGAAAAAAAGGCGACTGTTGTGATTGGAACGGTCAAAGGTGACCTCCATGATATCGGGAAAAACATGGTGAGCATGCTGCTGGAGGTCAGTGGATTCAATGTGATCGACCTTGGTGTGGATGTGTCGGAAGCGGATTTCGTGGACGCGGTCCGGGAACACAAAGCGCATTTTCTGGGGTTGTCTGCCCTGATCACCACCACCATGCCCGAGATGGTCAAGGTGATGGGTGAACTGGAAAAGGCCGGGCTGCGTGATCAGGTCACGGTGATGGTCGGCGGAGCTCCGGTCAGTCAACAATACTGCGATGATATCGGGGCGGATTTCTACGGACGTCATGCGGCTACGATTCCCAGGGAGCTTGAAAAGTTCCTTTAATACGATTTTGGAGGGGCACGAAGCCTTTATCTGGACCATGAAATCGGCAGTTTGGGAGAGGGGAAAAAGGCAGATTTGGCTGTTTTGGATATTCCGCTTGAGTCTCAGCCGTTTCATTATGAAGAGGCGGTTTCCACGATTGTATACAGCATGAATCCAAGGGATGTGGTGCTGACCATGGTGGATGGGGAGATCTTGGTTCAGGACCGTCAACTTGTTCAGCAGAGTGAAGATGACATCATCGGGGATGCCCGGAAGTCACTGGCTGTTTTGCAGGGAAGATGAGGTGGTCAAAAACAATTTTAGTTTTTGAAGGATTTTTGCATAGTGAGAGCGAATTGGTTTGTTAGTGCAAACGTTTGTAATGGAGAGTGGGGGACCACCGCCGTTTATTGTTGGACTTGATGCAAACGATTGTAAATAACTGGAGGGAGATTTGATTATGTCAGATGTGCTGATGAAAATTGCCGATGCGATTTATGACGGAGATGAACCACGGACATTGGAACTTGTGGATGAGGCCGTCGCTGAGGGCATCGGGCCCGAGGAGATCATCAATCAGGGTGGTGTGGTTGGCCTTGAACGGCTGGGTGAGGCGTTCGATGAGCTGGAAGTGTTCCTGACAGAACTGATGATGGGCGGAGAGGCCATGAAGGCCATGATTGAAAAATTGGTCCCGCTGATGGAACAGGGTGGTCAGAAAGGGTTTAAAGGCAATGTGCTCATTGGTTGTGCCAAGGGGGACCTGCATGACATTGGCCTGAACCTGGTGGCGACACAGTTGTCGATCAATGGGTTCCGGGTGACCAATCTTGGCACCGATGTTTCTGTGAATAAATATTTGGACAAGGCTGTTGAAACGGAAGCGGACATCATCGCAGTGTCCTCACTGCTGACCACATCCGCTTATTACCAGGAAGAGCTGATCCAGCGACTGGAAGTCGAAGGGTTGCGTGACAAGTACAAGGTGATTGTTGGCGGGGGGCCGATCACGCCGGATTGGACCCGGAAAATCGGAGCCGATGGTTATTCGCGGACAGCAAATCTGGCGGTTCAGCTCTGCAAGGAACTGATGACGACGGACAAAGATACAGCCAGTGAACCACTGATCTACGAATAGGTGCTGAGAAAGACAAGGAGGATTGAAATGAGTCATTCTATTTCCGAACTGATCAAATACATGGACCGTGGAAAGTTGGGCAAGAGGGTTACAGAGAGACAGTGGGATTATGAAGTGCTGCCCGGCATTCTGACGGAAGTGGCCAAAAAGCATGGACTGATGAAAACCTTTGATGCCAAGAATCCGGTCAACCTGGATGGCGAGCTGGCAGACCGGTTTTTCAAGGCCGGCTGGGAAGCTGCCCTGCGTTTGGGCATCTACAACACGGACACAGAGACCATTGTGAACGTGACGGAAGAAGAACTGGCCGCCAGTGTTGAGGCGGCGCCCAGTGAGCTGACCCTGGGGCAGGGGAATGATCGGCGCACCATTTTTTCCAGAAAGCCCGAAGACGGCCGGGCACCGATTTTCGGCGGTCCGCTGTCCATCCAGATGAACGAAGAATACTATGTTCCACTGATCTCTGAAACCCTGAAAAGTCCGCTTGTGGATGTCCATGAAGGACCATCCATTGATACGGTTTATGGATCGCCTCTGCTGGCCAATACCCCGTATGAAACGGCCGGTTCTTTCTATGAACTGGAAATGCGCAAACTTGCCCAGTTCCGGGCGGGCAGAATGGGGATTCCCAACATGCTGGTGGCCAGTTCGAGTACTGAATACGGCAACCTGGCCACGTTTGCCCTGCTTCCCCAGCCGCAGATCGCGCTGGTGTTGATTCCATCTTCCCTGAAAACCAATTACTGTTCTCTGCACAAATGTGTTCAGACACTGGCCGTTGGTGGTTACATTGAATCGGGCTCTCCAAACATGATGGGCGGGTTTACCGGTGGGCCGGAAACAAGTGCCATTGCGTCGATTGCAGACGACCTGTTGCAGTATTCGGTGCACCAGGCCCATATGTCCGGGTCGCCGGTCTATGACATCCGCTATTCAGGAAACTGCAATCGCCACGCCCTGTGGTCCCAGTCGGTGTCCACACAGGCGGTGGCCCGCAATACCCATCTCATCATGCTCAAGACGATCAACCAGGTGGGCGGTCCCTGCACGGAGATGTTCTACAAAGAAACCATTGTCGGTTTTGCAGCCAGTTCAGCATCCGGCCTGAGCTACACCATCGGGCCCCGTTCTGCAGGCGGAAAATACAAAAACCACCTGACGCCATTGGAAATCTGGTTTGCGGCAGCATGCCACAAGGCCGGCGCCAGTTTGACATTGGAAAAAGCCAATGAAATCTGCAACACACTGATTCCAGAATATGAAAAGTGGCATAAGGAAGAACCTCCATTTGGAAGGCCCATCAATGAACTGCATGACATCAAGACCATGAAGCCCATTGATGAGCACCGCGAACTTTATCTTCGGATGAGAGCACTCTCTGAAGAACTGGGAATGCCCCTGCCGTCAGACGGAGTGCTTTCCTAAACATGAAGTACTCAGGAGCCGCTCGGGGATGCAACCGGGCGTCTCCCAGTGGCAACGCAAAGAAAGGAAAGGGACAGATGAAAAGGAACGGGAAAGAACTGATTGCCCAGGCCATGAGCCATAAAACACCCAGCGAAGTCCCGTGGGTTCCCTTTGCAGGAGTCCACGCGGGGTTTCTTAAGGGGTATAAAGCCGATGAAGTCCTTCAGGATGGGACCAAACTGTTGGACGCTTTGTTGGAGGTCAATGAAAAATACATGCCGGACGGACAACCGGTTTGTTTTGACCTTCAGCTGGAAGCGGAGATTCTCGGGTGCAAACTTTACTGGGCGGAAGATTCCCCGCCCAGTGTGATGAGTCACCCTCTTCAGGAGAGCGATGACATCCCGGACAGGCTCATTGGCCAGGATGAGGGAAGGCTTCCCCTGGTGCTGGAGACAGCCAGAAAACTGAAAGACCAAGTGGGAGAGCACACCGCAATCTATGGGCTCCTGTGTGGGCCATTCACTTTGGCCTCCCATCTCCGTGGCAGCAACATTTTTATGGACATGGCACTGAGACCAGACTATGTCAAAGCGCTTGTCGCCTATTGCAACAGGATCGCCATAAGGATGGCAGATCTGTACATTGCTGCCGGTTGCGACGTGATTGCTCCGGTGGATCCGCTGATTTCGCAGATTTCCCCAAAACACTTTGACCTTTTTTGTGCCGAAGGGTACAGTGAGATGTTTAAGCACATTCGGGAGAAGGGCCGGTTTTCATCGTTTTTTGTCTGCGGAAATGCCATCAAAAACATCGAGGTCATGTGCAAAACCGATCCGGACTGCATCTCTGTGGATGAAAACCTGGACATGGTTTCTGCCAAGCAGATCACCGATCGTTATGACATCACCATCGCCGGGAACATTCCGCTGACAACGATTATGCTTTATGGCAATCAGCAGGACAACATGAAGTTTGTGGTGGACCTGATGGACAAGTTTGACGACAAACGGAACCTGATCGTTTCTCCGGGCTGTGATATGCCTTACAATGTTCCGGTTGCCAATGGGATCGCCGCGACTCAGGCCGTTCATGATCCGAAGACAGCCCGGAATCTGGTGGCCAACTACCAGAATGTGAGCATCACGGAGGGCATCGATGTTGATCTCCCGGATTACGAGAAACTGGATCGTCCGCTGGTGGAGCTGTTCTCTCTGGATCCGGTGGCCTGTGCAGCCTGCACCTATATGCTGGCGGCCCTTGAAGGAGCCAAAAAGGTCATGGATCCGTCTGAAGCCGACTGGGGGGACTATCGCTACAACAAGCTCGAAGACATTGCCCGGATGCAGAAAGTGGGCGTCAAGAACCTGCCGAGCATCTACATCAATGGTAAGCTGGTGTATGATTCGATCATTCCCAGTGTGGACGAATTGGTGAAACGTATCCGTGAGTCATGATGCATCAATCCGGTCCTCTGAAATCTGGAGGACCGGATTGATCTTTTTGGTCCTGGTGTATGCGACGATGGTGGAACACCTTGCTTGTGTATTCTGGAGAAGCCATTGGAGGTTTCTGTGGGTGCTTTTTGGCTGAGGTGCTCCCGCGGTTACATCGCTGTACGGACATTGACATGGATTGCGACATCTTTGCATCAGTTTGGGCATCTGGAGCTATTCATACCGCAATGCATCGGTTCTATGCCCATTTGACCCGGGTGGCCGTGACCGTTGCGTTCGGTGGCAGAGATGCTCCTGCACCGTGTTCCCCGTGCCTGAGCGGACAGCAGTGGTGCTCCGTTAGCTTTTCTGAGGTCAGTGTTCCTGCCGGAGGGATCCTCGGGCAGGAAAGGCGCCGGGGATCGCCCCGGGGTCACAGGAGTCGACCGGGTGCTTCCATTGGAGCCTTCCATTTTGAAGACGAAGCCAAGTTGTGGTTGCGTTTTCCAGTCCTTCTGATGGTTAGATTTGCCAGGGGATGCTGTCCAGGTTGGCCGGCGGTGGCTGCCTGGGAATTCTGCCGGTGCCAACAATGCAGCGAGCATCTGAGGCGATTCTCCGGTGTGTGGCAGTAGTCCTTTCTGTCAGAAAATGAGGTGAAGTTGATGCGTATGCTGGCTGAGTTTTTTCCTGAGTTCACGGGTATTCTGGCCCGGCTGGATGAAGAATGTGCCAGAAAGCGGCCATTCGATCAGAAAACGGATGAGCTGTTCCGCTTTGCACTGGCCATTAAGGGCCGTTCGAAGCCCTGCCTTTTGAAGCATCTCCGGGGGGCTCTGGAAGCCGGAGCGGGGCCGGAGGAGGTTTCCTATGTTGTGGCTCTTGTCATGCGGGAAGCAGCCGGTGTGGATGACTGCTGGGTTCATGACATCATCGGGGATCTGGAAGAGATTCAAGATGGAATGCGGGACTGCAGCTGCCCGGAATGATCCAAGAGTGTTGGAGAAGGAGAAACGAAATGAAACGCAACGGGAAAGAATTGATCCTGAACGTGATGGACCATAACCCGGTAGAGTTGATCCCCTGGGTTCCTTATACGGGGGTTCATGCGGGTTTTTTGAAAGGCTTTACCGCACAAGAGGTCCTTCAGGATGCAGATAAACTGCTGGAGGCACTGTTGGAGGTCAATAACCGGTATCTTCCGGACGGACAGCCGGTCTGCTTTGATCTGCAGATCGAAGCAGAGGCTTTGGGTTGTGGTCTTCAGTGGGCTTCCGACATGCCACCCAGCGTCATCAGTCATCCGCTGGGAAACACGAATGACATACCTGACCGGATGATTTCACGGGAGGACGGCCGGATCCCGGTTGTTCTTCGGGCCTGCCGTCAGTTGAGAGAGCAGGTGGGGGAACACACCGCGATTTACGGGCTGTTTTGCGGGCCATTTACTCTGGCCTCTCATTTGAGGGGCAGCCAACTTTTTTTGGATATGGTCATGAATCCGCAGTATGTCAACAGGCTCATTGACTACTGCAGCAGGATCGCCATGCAAATGGCCGGGAATTATATGGACGAGGACTGTGATGTCATTGCCCCGGTGGATCCGCTGATTTCACAGATTTCTCCAAAGCATTTTGATCAGTTCTGCAGTGCCGCGTACACAGAAATGTTTGATTTGATTCGGGCCAGGAACAAGGCGTCGTCTTTTTTTGTCTGCGGCAATGCCATCAAAAACATCGAAGTGATGTGTCAGACCGGGCCGGACGGCATTTCGGTGGATGAAAACGTTGATCTGGTGGCGGCCAGGGAAATCACAGACAGCTATGATCTTGTGATCGGAGGGAACATTCCGACGACCACGATGATGATGTACGGGACTCCGGAAGAAACGGCCCAATACGTCTTTGATCTGCTGGAAACCATCGACCCCCGGCGTAATTTCATTCTTTCACCGGGGTGTGATATCCCGTACAGTGTTCCTGCCGAAAATGTTGAGGCAGCAGCCCGGGCGGCGCTGGGTCCGGAAGGGATGCGCAGGTAGCCACCCGGTGATTCCGGCCCTCTCGCATGAGGAACTCCGTGAAACGGGTTGTCCGGTTGGTTTTCGGGCAACCCGTTTCATCATGCATCCATGCTCCTGTTTTGTCTGGGAGTCATTCACCAGGGACCAGCCAGTTCCATAGTCTGCCGGTGAACAGTGCCGTGTTGCCTGACAGCCAACCGGTTTGACGAACAGGGTGGGGAGACAGCTCCTGAAGCTGTGCCTGATTTGGCCGGAATGTCGTTTGCTGATGTTTCGCAAAGCTGTCAGACGCTGCAGATGGACAGACCGTTTGAATTGACCACAACAGGAAGATTGCGTAGAATGAAATGGCTGGAGAGCGGCGTGGAGGTTCTCCAATCACTGACCTGCGGAGGACACATGATGACAAAGGGCAGAACAGCTTCAATCCTATTGGTGTTTACGACACTTTTCTGGGCACTCAACTTTACGCTGGGCCGGGCAGTGGCCCAGGTCTTTCCCCCGGTCACCCTGACCTTTGTCCGGTGGCTGATGGCCGCAGGGATTCTGTACCCCTTTGTGCGCCGGCAGCTGGGGGGCTACCGAAAGCTCCTGCGCCGGGAGATCCCTTCCCTGATGGCCCTTGGCATTACGGGCATCATGGGGTTTAGTGTCCTTGTATATACGTCACTTCGGTTCACCACGGTGATCAATTCGACCCTCCTGAATTCTCTGGGGCCTGCTGTGGTGGCCACGTTCAGTTTTCTGGTCTACAAAGACCGGCTGACAGCAGGACAGTGGGCGGGCATTGGGGTGTCGCTTCTCGGAGCATTCATGATCATCTTCCGGGGGAGCCTGGCTGTGGTGACCTCCCTTCAGCCGAACATCGGTGACCTGCTGATGTTTGTGGCCATCCTGCTGTGGGGGGTGTACTCCATGGTCCTGAAGCGGGCCGGCGCACTGTTTCCGGTGAGAGTGCTGTTTTTTTCGTCGATCTGCGCCGGACTGGTGCTGGTGTTT
This sequence comes from Bacillota bacterium, assembly GCA_007121025.1. GTDB lineage: Bacteria > Bacillota > TC1 > TC1 > UBA5767 > SKMO01. The sequence goes on from SKMO01000108.1 coordinate 21,831, forward strand.
CCGGTGATGCTTCTGGAAAACTGGCTGGTGTTTGGAACCGGCTGGTTGTTCACCCTGGAGACGGTGCATTTTCTGAGTCTGTTGTATTTTGGTTTTTTTCCCACCGTCCTGTCGTTTTTGTTTTACAATCAGGCACTCCTGATGATCGGACCCAGCCGGGCGGCGGTGTACCTGAATCTGGTCGTTGTCTTCGCAGCGGTGTTTGCCATTACGCTTCTCGGAGAACGGTTGTACTGGTATCATCCCGCGGGGGCACTTCTGATCATCGGGGGGATTTACTGGACGTCCTACCGGAATCCGGAAAACGCCATCCGGCGCTGCCAATAGAGACCGTTCTGCGAAGGCCTGCGGGCCTTCGTTTTTAGTGGAGACAGGGTTTACTTTTACCCTTTAGCGTGTTAAAGTAGAGCAAGAATTGGGAAAGAAGGTGAAACCGTGACCTACCAAAGCAGACTGCAGGATCCGTTTCTGGATGATCTGTTCCAGACCATTCTTTCACTGGAGTCGGTCGAAGAGTGCTACCGTTTTTTCGAAGATCTTTGTACGGTGTCAGAACTGAAATCCATGGGACAGCGGCTGGTGGTGGCCCGCATGCTGTGGGAAAAAGCCACGTACTCCGAAGTGGACCGACTGTCCGGTGCCAGTTCAGCAACCATCAGCCGGGTGAACAAAAGCCTTCAGTACGGAGCGGGCGGGTATCAGCTGGCGTTTGAAAAGAGTCCGTCACCCCGGCACCGGATTTCCGGTGACAAACGGGACAAGGAGAAGAGGCCTTGACAGACGGGAAAGAGGATGATACCATTTCTTTATCTGTTTAATGCTTTAGCGAGATAAAGTGCAGGAGGAGACCGATGAAAAAATTGAGCATACCTCCGGGAATGAAGGACATGCTGCCCGGGGAAGCCTACAGACGAAGACAGCTGGAAGGAGACCTGATGGACCTGTTTGGCCGCTGGGGTTATCAGGAGGTGGGAACATCCTCTCTGGAATACTACGATGTGGTGGCCAAGGACGGGATGGACCCCACCCAGGTGTTCAAGCTGATTGACCGGGAAGGGCGGATCCTGGCCCTGCGCCCGGATGTCACTACGCCGATCGCCCGGATGGTGTCATCCCGCCTGAAAGCCAAACCCCTGCCTCTGAGGCTGTGCTATACCGGATCGACGTTTCGGTACGAGCAGGTTCAGGTGGGACGGCAGCGGGAGTTTACGCAGGCCGGGGTGGAGCTGATCGGATCGGACGACCTGATGGCGGACATTGAGGTTTTGGTGCTGGCCATTGACGCCCTGAAGGAAGCCGGGCTCCGGGATTTCCGGATCGGAATTGGCGAAATCAACATTACCGAAGGGTTCTTGCGGGAGATGCTCTCAGCCGAAGACGTGGAAGAAGCCCGAAGCCTGGTGATGAACAAGGATTTTGTGGCCCTGAAAGCCATGCTGATGAGTCGCACCGACCGGCAGCGGGCTGAGGTCTTTATGACCCTGGTGACGAAAAACGGCGGAGCGGAGATTCTCGATCATATCGGGCAGTATTCCCGGGCCGAAGCATATCAGGTGGCTGTGGGCGGACTCAAAGAGCTGGCCCGGGTGCTGGGGGAATACGGTGTGCTGGACCATGTGTTTTTTGATTTCAGCATTCTGCGCAATTTCCGCTACTATACGGGGATCGTTTTTGAAGGCTATGCCCAGGGACTGGGTCATCCGGTCTGCGGGGGCGGACGTTACGACTCTCTTCTGGGAGATTTCGGCATGGATGTTCCCGCGGTGGGTTTTGCCATGGGATTGGAGCGGGCCATGCTGGCCGGGACAGAGGTGGGAGATTCGCCCCGGGCTGACGTGCTGATTCTGGGGGATGATATGACAGGGATCCTGGCGAAGGCCAGAGAGCTGCGGGGGGACGGGCAAAACGTGGAGATCGATCTGACGTCTGCAACCCTGGAAGAGGCCCAGGAGCGGGCCCGGGAGCTTGGCATCGGGCGGATTGTCCTGGTGGAAGGAGGGTTTGGCGATGAATAACCGGCTGACGATTGCCCTGCCCAAAGGCCGCCTGGGAAGCGAAGTGCTGGGATTTCTCAGCGATGCCGGCCTGCCTACTGAGGGAGTGGACACGGCGTCCCGGACCCTGCTGTTTGATTTTCCAGACCAGGAGATCTGTTATCTGATCTGCAAGCCCACCGATGTGCCCACATTTGTGGAATACGGGGCCGCCGACCTGGGGGTCGTGGGGAAAGACACCATTGAGGAAGAGGGAAGGGACGTTTTTGAACTGGCAGACCTGGGGTTTGGCTATTGCCGGTTTGCGGTGGCTGTGACCCGGGAACTGCGGGATAAACACCAGGTGGACGGGGTGTTTCCGCTGGAGGATTTCAGCTACCACCGGGTGGCCACGAAATTTGTGAATGTGGCCGACCGGTTTTTCCGGTCCATGGGGATGCAGATGGAAATCATCAAGCTCAATGGAAACATTGAACTGGCGCCCCGGGTGGGCCTGGCCGATATGATCGTGGACATTGTGTCCACAGGGACCACCCTTCGGCAGAACGGGCTGGTGGAAGTGGAAGAGTTGTTTCCGGCCACTGCCCGGCTGATCGCCAACCGGGTCAGTTACCGGATGAAAAATGAGGAAATCACCGAAGTGGTGGACCGGATGAACGACCTGTTGCGGAGGAATGATGATGACAGACTGTAAAGCAGAGACAAGAGCACTGAACATTGCCCTGGTGAACAGCAGTGAAACCGCGGTTCTCGACGGGCTTCTGGACCGGGCCCACAGCATTGACCGGGAGATTATCACTCAGGTCGAGGAGATCCTGCAACGGGTGCGGGAAGACGGATTGGACGCCGTGCTGGCGTACACAGAGCGCTTTGACGGGGCCAAGCTGGATGAACAGTCGTTCCGGGTTTCGGCGGAAGAAATCCGGGAGGCTTACCGGAAGGCGGATCCGGAGGTGGTGGACATTCTGCGGGAAGCGGCCGCCAACATCCGGTCGTTTCACCAGAAGCAGCTCCGCCCTTCCTGGATGGATCCCCGGGAGGACGGGTCCCTGATGGGGCAGATCAACCGGCCGCTGGCCCGGGTGGGCTGCTACGTTCCCGGAGGGACAGCCGCCTATCCGTCGTCCGTTCTGATGACCGCGGTTCCCGCGGCGGTGGCCGGCGTGAAGGAGATTCTGGTGGTCTCTCCTCCGGGAGAAGACGGCCGTATGAATCCATATACGTTGGTGGCCGCAGATCTGGCCGGTGCCACGGCGGTCTACAAAGTGGGTGGTGCCCAGGCCGTGGGGGCACTGGCCTACGGTGCCGGTCCGCTGGCCCCGGTGGACAAAATTGTGGGACCGGGAAACATTTATGTCACGGTGGCCAAGAAGCTGGTGTACGGAGATGTGGACATCGATATGCTGGCCGGGCCATCGGAGATTCTGGTGGTGGCCGACGGCAGTGCGGATCCCGATTATGTGGCGGCCGACATGCTCAGCCAGGCGGAACACGATCCGCTGGCCTCGGCCATTCTGATCACAGACCGGGCGGATCTGGCGCTGGAGGTTCGCCGGGCTTTGGACGTTCAGCTAGGGCAGTTGTCCCGGTCTGACATTGCCCGCAGGGCCCTGGAAGACCATTCGGCCCTGGTGGTGTCGGATTCAATTGAAGAAGCGCTGGACCTGGCCAATCGGTTTGCTCCGGAGCATCTGGAACTGGCCCTGGAGGATCCGTTTTCCTGGCTGGGCCGGGTGAAGAATGCGGGAGCCGTTTTTTTGGGACACTACACACCGGAGCCGGTCGGCGATTACTGGGCCGGACCCAACCATGTCCTGCCGACGTCCGGAACGGCGCGGTTCTACTCACCCCTCAATGTGGATACCTATATGAAAAAAATCAGTGTGGTGTCCATGAGCAGGCAAGCCCTGCTCAGAGATGGGGAGAAGATTGTACGGCTGGCCCGCACAGAGGGGCTGGACGCTCACGGGGAAAGTGTTCGTCTGCGCCTGGAAAAGGAGAATGAAAAATGAGAAAAGCCACTGTTGAACGAAAAACCGCTGAAACAGATGTGGCCCTGACCCTGAATCTGGATGGGCAAGGATTGTTTGAGGGTTCCAGCGGCATCGGGTTTTTTGACCACATGCTGCACCTTCTGGCCCGGCACGGGAACCTGGACCTGACGCTTTCCTGCGTGGGTGACCTGGACGTGGATGGGCATCACACGGTGGAGGACATTGCCCTGGCCCTGGGGGAAGCCCTGAAACAGGCCCTGGGGGACAAACGGGGGATTGACCGGTACGGCGACATGATCCTGCCGATGGACGAGACCCTGGTGATGTGTGCCGTGGATCTTTCCGGCCGGCCCTGGTTGGGTTTCCGTGTGGACTTTCCGGCGCAGAAGGCCGGCGATTTCGATGTGGAACTGACCGAGGAGTTCCTGCGGGGGCTGGCGTTTGCCGGCGGGTTTAATTTGCACGTCCGCCTGCTGGAGGGAACCAACACCCACCATATTGTCGAAGGGATCTTCAAGGCTCTGGGCCGGTCGCTTCGCAAGGCGGTCCGCAGAAGTGGCGAGGAACAGGGCATCCCGTCGACCAAGGGCATGCTTTAGTGAAGGGGGAACCATATGATTGGGATCATTGATTACGGGATGGGCAATCTGCGCAGTGTGCAGAAGGGCTTTGAATCCCAGGGACTGGATGCCCTGGTCACTGCTGACCGGGAGCTTCTGCGCCGGGCGGACGGACTGGTCCTGCCGGGAGTGGGCGCCTTTCCCGACGCCATGGCAAACATCCGGCGGGAGGGACTGGACACGCTGATCCGCGAGCAGGTGGGCGCGGGAAAACCGCTTTTGGGCATCTGTCTGGGGCTTCAGCTCCTCTTTGAATACAGTGAGGAAAAAGGGTATACTGAGGGCCTGGGATTCTTTGCCGGTGGGGTCAAACGTTTGCACACCGGGCTGAAAATTCCTCACATGGGCTGGAATGAGATGGAGATTCACCGGCCGTCGGATCTGATTGACGGGGTGACGGAAGGAACCTTTACGTATTTTGTCCACTCATACCACGTGGTGCCTGAAGACCGGGACCTGATCGTGGCGACCTGTGACTACGATCAGGAAATCGTGGGGATTGCCGGCCGGGACCGGGTGCACGGCATCCAGTTTCACCCGGAGAAATCCAGCGCCATGGGACTGAAAATCCTGTCAAATTTTGCAAAGGTGGTGAATGCGTCATGATGGTGATTCCGGCCATTGATTTAAAAGAAGGAAAGGCGGTCCGCCTCTACAAGGGGAAAATGGATCAGGCGACGGTCTATTCGGAGGACCCGGTGGCCACTGCACTGCACTGGCAGTCCCTCGGGGCCCGGCTGCTGCACGTGGTGGATCTGGATGGCGCTTTTGCCGGCAGCCCGCAGAACACAGAGGTCATTGAGCGGATTGTCCGGGCTTTGAGCATTCCTGTCCAGCTGGGCGGTGGAATTCGGGATATGGGAACCATTGGGAAAATGTTTGATCTGGGGGTCAGCCGGGTGATCCTGGGGACCTCCGCGGTCCGCACACCGGCCCTGGTGGCCTGTGCCTGTGCGGTCTACGGTGAGCGCATTGTGTTGGGCCTGGACGCCAAAGACGGCAAAGTGGCCATCGAGGGCTGGGATGAAGATGCCGGTGTGGACGCTCTGCAACTGGCCCTCGAAATGAAGGAACTGGGCGTCCAGCGGCTGATCTTTACGGACACCTCCCTGGACGGGACCCTGCAGGGCGTGAATCTGGAATCCACCCGTCAGCTGGCAGAGGACACCGGGCTCAAGGTGATTGCCTCCGGGGGGGTGGCCTCCATGAAAGATATCGAGGATGTCATGAAACTGGAACCCTATGGGGTGGAAGGGGTGATCACCGGAAAGGCCATCTATTCCGGGGCCCTGTCGTTTGAAGACGCGGTGAAGAAAACCGCGGAAGGAGGCGTGTGAGATGTTGGCAAAACGGGTGATTCCCTGCCTGGACGTGGACAAGGGACGGGTGGTGAAGGGAACAAAATTCCTGGAACTGAAGGATGCAGGAGATGCAGTGGAACTGGCCCGGCTGTACGATGAAGCCGGGGCCGATGAACTGGTGTTTCTGGACATTACGGCGTCCAGTGAACAGCGGGACATTGTCCTGGATATGGTGCGCAAGACCGCCGATCAGGTGTTTATTCCCTTTACAGTGGGCGGAGGCATCCGGTCGGTTGAAGATATGCGTGAGATCCTCAGTGCGGGAGCAGACAAAGTGTCCATCTGCACGCCGGCGGTCAACAACCCCCAGCTGATCACGGAAGGGGCCACCCGTTTCGGCAACCAGTGCATCGTGGTGGCCATTGACGCCAAACGGACCGGTCCGGACAAATGGGAAGCCTACATCAACGGCGGGCGGACGGCCACCGGACTGGATGTGGTGCAGTGGGCCGTTGAAGCGGAAAAACGGGGGGCCGGGGAGATCTTGCTGACCTCCATGGATACAGACGGCACGAAAGACGGTTACGACATTGCCCTGACCCGGGCGGTGTCCCGGGCGGTGAACATTCCGGTGATTGCATCGGGCGGCGCGGGGAATCTGGACCATTTGTATGAGGGCCTGGTGGACGGGGAAGCGTCCGCTGTGCTGGCGGCATCCATTTTTCATTACGGAGAATACACGATTCGCGAAGCGAAGGAATATTTACACAACAAAGGAGTGCATGTGCGTCTATGAGCAGGCAAATCAGAAACATCGGAGAACTCAATTACGGACCGGGGGGACTGATTCCGGCCATTGTGCAGGATGCCCGGAACCTGGATGTGTTGATGCTGGCCTACATGAACGAAGAATCCCTGGGCAAAACCCTGGAAACCGGGGAGACCTGGTTTTATTCCCGTTCCCGGGACTGTCTGTGGCACAAGGGTGACACATCCGGCAACATCCAGAAAGTGGTGGACATCCGCTATGACTGTGATGAGGACACCCTGCTGGTTCTGGTGGAACAGCTGGGGGACGTGGCCTGTCATGAGGGGATGCGGACCTGTTTTCACAACGGGCTGAATCCTGACGGGACCGGGAAGAGTCTGCCCGATGTTGCCCCCCATGGCGGGGTGGAACTGGGGACCATTCTGGGTGATGTGGACCGGGTGATTCAGGAGCGGCGCGAAAAGCTGCCGGAAGGGTCCTACACGACCTATCTGTTTGAGCAGGGGATCGACAAGATTTTGAAAAAAGTCGGCGAAGAGTGTACGGAAACCGTGATTGCCGCCAAAAACCGGGACACCGATGAGGTGGCCTATGAGGTGTCGGATCTGCTTTATCACCTGCTTGTGATGCTGGCGGAGCAGGAGGTTCCCCTGGAACGGCTGGCGCAGGAACTGCGGGGTCGGCGTTAGACCGCCCGGTGTCATCGTGGCCGTTTTGATCTTGTCAACAGTATCAGGTAGACTAAGCCCTAACAGAGGAGCGTCAAGGATGGCAATCGGGAAGGATGAAATCACCAGTGACAAAACTTTTGGTTGTGAATGATGACAACGCCACGCAGTGCAGTTTGCTGGAAACGCTGCAAAAACGGGGGCATCAGCCGGTAACGGCTGGCGACGTCCAACAGGCGATGGAGATTCTCGAAGGACAATCCGTGGATGCACTGATCTGCAATCTGCGGTTTGCTTCCGAGGACGGCATTGCCTTTTTGCGACGGGTGCGGACACACCATCCCAAGGTGATCCGGATTCTCCGGGGGGATTCTTCGGATGAGGCCCTGATCTTTGGAGCGCTTCGCCAGGGGATTGCCAAGCATTATTTTCAGAGCAACTGGGAAGATGACAAGCTGGCCGGGAGTTTGGAACAGATCCTGCGGACCGCCGAAAAACTCCGGCAGAGCAGTCTGATGGACATGCTCAATTATGTTGACCAGGTGCCCACCATCCCGAAAAGCCACCAGCGGATCATCAGCCTGATTGAAGAGGAGGCCGATGTCAATCAGATTGCCGGGGAAATTGAAAAGGATGCTTCAATTGCTTCGAAGATTCTGCAGATCGTCAACTCGGCGTTCTATGGTGTGAAAACCGGTTCGGTGAAGCGGGCCATCGGGTTTATCGGTCTGGAAAACACCCTGAATCTGGTGATGACCACATCGGTGATCCATGCGCTGAGTGAAGAGGACGCTGAAACAGGACGCATCATTGACCGGTTCTGGGACCATTCCGTCATGACCAACCGGCTTCTGGGGCACCTGTACAAGAATCATCTGCGCCGTAAGATTCCGGACCTGTTTCAGCCGGCGGGGTTGCTTCACAGCATTGGGATTCCGTTTTTGATTCGGGTTTACGGCAGTGAGTACGTGGATCTGATTGGCGAGTCTGCCCGGTCCGGGCAGAGCCTGCTGAGTCTGGAGAGGAATACGTTCGGGATGACCCACCGGGAGGCGGGGGCCTATCTGCTCCAGTGGTGGGAGTTCCCCCATGGGGTGGTGGAAGCAGCGCTTTACGCCAACGATCCACTGGATCCGGGGGTGTTCCATTGGGAACTGGTCTGTGCGGTGAGCATTGCCGGCCATTATGCCGGGGAACTGCTGGGCATGCCGGAAGACGGTGTGTTTGATCCCACGGTGTTTGACGCTCTGAATCTGTCACAGGCAAAATTTGAAGACAGTCTGGATGGGTTTCGAGGCGGGGGTCAGTAAGAAAACACAGGAGAACAAAACGTAAAACAGGCAGTGCTCATCGGTGAGCACTGCCTGTTCATTACGAACGGCGGTCCGGCTTGCTGGCCAGCTCCTGGAGATGGTCCAGCCCGTCCAGCACTTCCGCCAGAACATCCGGGGTCACGGTGAACGAAACGTCTGTTCCATCGCGGATCCCAAAATCAGCGGCGGAAACAAGACGCCGGTGGAGCCGGTCTGATTCCCCGGCGATGGTGATCCAGTCTTCCGGTCCGAGGGAAGAAGCATTCCGGATCAGGGTCCGAATGAAGTGTTCGTACCGGAGATCATAGTCCCGAAGAAAGGGTCCGTAACCCGGGAGGGAAACAGCAGACGTGGCGTCCATGATGGCCGGACGGTCCGGGCGGATGAGACGGGCCATGAGCGCCAGTTCCCGGGCGCGCAGTTTCTCCCCGCTGGTCTGGGCATCGGCCAGCAGGGACAGGCCGTCGTTCAGGTTGCGCCAGGAAGCTGTCCGGTGGCTGAACGCACTCATAACCAGGGCATCTGTCAGGTTGGTCGTCTGATCTCCTCTGGCTGTGATCAGGTGACCCGAGACCAGAATGATCAGGACCAAAAGGACGAAGATCATTTTTTCGAACTGTTTCATGGAAGCCTCCTGTCCGTGATACGCATTTTTCGGTGTGATTCTGATCTTAGGGTACGCCATCTGCCCTGGAGTGACAAGGGGAAAGCAGCCAAAGGGCCCAAAAAAGCGAAAAAACGGGTTGAGGAGGAACCTGGGTTGAAACAGGGCCGTCTGAAGGAAAAGGCAGTGTTTTGGTTCTGTGCATTTGGAGACAAGCAGAAGGCAGTGTGGGAAGAGAGGGGCAGCCGTTTCGAGAAGCAGAGAGCCGGAGTGCCACTGGCCCGGTACGAATCCTGAAAAGTCAGAACATCTCTCGAACGACGGGGTCTGCCAGATGCTATCGGCTGCCCATGGAAACCATATGGACAGTGAGATGTTCACAAAGGCCCTGGCGGGACTTCGGGGAGAGTTCGATCGGGTGGCCATGCGGGAGGAGATCTCCGTGCCTGCGGATGTCCCGGTGACGCCCATCGACGGGTCCTGCGCTATGAAACCAGGAGAAATCGGGCAACACGGCTGACCGGGGATGACATTATGGATGAGTCGGGACCACCAGCTGGTATGAGGAGAACGGCTTGCCCGGTGGCAGGTCGGAACCCCAGGTGCGCTGTCTTGCGCTTCGTTGCCTCAGGGCTGGCCTACCGACGGGAAGACCGCTGTGGTATAATGCTTTCGAATGAAAAATTGACAGATTGACGGAGTGAGACGGAACATGTTGGAGATTCAGTTGGGTGGATGGTCGCTGTTGGAATATTTCTGGTACTTTGCGGCGTTTTCCTTTTTTGGCTGGCTTCTGGAAGTTGTATATTATGCCTGGAAGGAACGGCGCTTTGTTAACCGGGGGTTTTTGTTTGGGCCGTTCTGTCCGATATACGGACTGGGAACGGTGGCGTTCCTGCGCATTGCCAATGGCCTGATACGACCGGCCCCGACGGGAGACGTCCTGTTCTTGCTGCAGGTCTTTGCCATCGTGACCCTGGTGACCACGCTGATGGAGCTGGGGGCCGGTGGATTGCTGGAGATCCTGTTTGACCAGAAGTGGTGGGATTATTCCGACTGCCGGTGGAATCTGATGGGATATATCTGTCTCCGGTTTTCCCTGTACTGGGGTATTGGCGGAACAATGGCCTATCTGTTTTTGGTCGATAGGGGCCTTCACGACGGGTTCACAGGTGGTGGTCCCGGGCTTACTTACGGAGCGTATCTTCTGTCGGCGTACTTCGTGGCGGACATCACAAAAAGTGTCGACCTGGCGTTTCGTCTGAAGATCTTTCTGCGGGAGCTGGCCGAAGCAGCAGATGACTTGCGTGAACGGGTTCTGGATTTCAATCTGGGCGATCTGCGGCTGGAGGCGACGATCCGGCGGGGGCGTTTGGAGGAATATCTGTCGGAGATTCAAGCAAGACTGGGCCAACTGACAGAAGAACCCAGAAAATCCATGGAGATGGCTGTGCACCGTTATGCAGCGCTTCTTCAGAAGGAGCGGATCAATCCGTTCCGACATTTCATTCACGCGTTTCCCCGGCTGCGTTACCGGCGGATGGATGATGCGCTGGATATTGTTCGGGAACGCTTTTTCGTTTCCCGGGTGCTGCGCCGGATGGAACAGCGGCGTAGTGCCCGTCATCTGGAGCCGCGGATTGGACGGATGGCCGATGCGCCGGCAGCCCCGGCCAAGTCTGATTTTGGTCCGGCGCTGGCTGCACGGCAGCTGGTTGCGCGGGAAGAACACCCGGGGAACTGGGGAATGCAGCTTTTGGAGGTCGAGCCAAACAACGCCTTATCTCCTCAGAGCAATCGGAGCCCGCGGATCTACGTGGTCCTGGAGGGACGGGCACGGGCACTGTTTAACGGACAGGTCCACTCAATGGAGAAAGGGCATTACATCTTCACCCCGGACCGCACTGAACTGGTAATCCGCAACATCGGGCCGGAAACCCTGGTGCTTTTGTCGGTCCTGTCGGATGACCGGGATCTGGGCTAGGTTGGACCGGTGCGTTTTTCAGTGATTCTGGGGCTGGCAGGCTCAACTTTCGTTCAGCCGGTGGTTGTGCTAACATAGGTTGACCGCGATTAAAGGATGGTGTACAACATGTACGACACAGAAGAGAAGCAACAGGAAAACCGCCTCCATTACGGTGGCGATGAGGAGATCTCCCTGCGCGAACTGATGGAAGTTCTTTTGCAGCATAAAGTGATGATTGGCCTTGTGACCGCAGCGTTTGTGGTTCTGGCGGGAGTCTATTCGTTTGTAATTCAACAGCCTGTTTATGAAAGCAGGGCGTTGATCGTGGTGAATTTCCCCGAAAGTGTCGAGACGCCCTATGGGACGTTTGCCTATCCGTCCAGAAATGTGCAGGAATACACTGAAATGGTGAAAGGACCGGAGGCTGTCCAGCTGACCGTGAAAGCCCTGGATGGGGACATGACCGCTCAACAGGTGCGAAACCGCATTGCGGTCCGGGACGCCGACAACGGAAACACATTCCGGATTGTTGCCCAACATGGAGATCCGCAGCAAGCGTACCAGCTGGCCCGGATTCACACAGACAATTATCTGGATTATCTCCAGATCACCATGCGGCGCATTGCTGCCGGTGCTTTTCTGGAAGAAAAACGCCTGACTGAAGGCCGCCTGGAAAAAGAACTGGAACAGGCCCGGGCCAACAGAACAGCCACACAGGAACTGCTGGAGACCATTTCTCCAACCATTACCCTGCAGAACGCGCTCATTGGTGAGGCGGACCAGGCCATTTTGTACTCCGGGATTGCTGAATCGGATCTCTCGGAACTGTCGGGAGAGACGATTCTCACCCAGGTGGTCAACCCGGCGTATGAGCGGGTACAGCAGGAACTTTTTGAAATCAAACTGTTGAAGAACGATTTGTCCGGATCACTGGCCCGGACCCGCAACGATCTGGTTGAACTGGCAGTCGAACAGACGGCACTGCGTGATTACCGGGAAACCCTGGACGACAATCTTTTGACCGCAGGGACGTTGGAACTGACCGCGGCCGGTGTTTCTGTGCTGAACCGTCCGGTCGTCAGTGATGTTCCTGTGGGGCCCCGTCGAGGACTCAACCTGGCCATTGGTCTGGTCCTGGGACTGATGGTTGGTGTCTTCGCCGCTTTTTTCCGGTCATACTGGGAACAAAGCGCATCCTGATTTCACCGGTGGTTGTGTGCGAAGGGGAAATAAGGGGAAATCATGAAATGCCGCGGGCAGTGCTGCGACTGTGGATCGATCGGAGAAAAGGACGAAAATATTTGTTTCAATTTAGTTCCATTTTTGTTCCAATTTACTGGAACTGTGCTATAATATGTGTCATGGAAGTGAAAATGTGATTGAAGTTTGCGCCTATCTTTCCGGGAAACCGGTCAAAGGCGGGGACTTCTTTTTTTTGAAGGAGTGAACGACCATGGCGAAGATGATGAACCATTTGATTGAACGACTTTTGGCGGTGCTTGGCCTGGTCCTGACGTCCCCTTTGTTTTTGATATTCCCCGTATTAATCCGACTGGACTCGGATGGACCAGGCTATTTTTTACAGGCGCGGGTAGGCAAAGACGGCAGGATCTTTATGATGTATAAATTTCGAACCATGATCGACGGTGCTGTCACCAAGGGCACCGGGATGGACACGATTCCCAACGATCCCAGAATCACCCGGGTGGGACGGGTGTTGCGGCGCCGGAGACTCGACCGCCTGCCACAGCTGATCAACATCGCGAAAGGGGACATGAGTTTTTGGGGTCCCCGGCCGCTTCTGCCCCGAACGGTCAGTTGGAAACGGGGCAACATACCGGATTGCCGGCCGGGAATGTTTGTGAGACAAACGGCGACCGGACAGGCAGAACCGGTTCGGCAGGAGCCTGGGATTCTTGAAAAAGGCGCTTAATCATCGAAACAGTGAGGGAACCGCCCGGATGATGGTGGTTCTCTTTTTCTTGAGCGAACATGCGGTATTCCAGGCAGAAGTTGTGTCAGGAAAGCAGGGTTTAGCACGGAGGGAATGGAAGTACTCATTACAATGAGGGCAAGAGGGGAGGTCAGGAGATGAACACGACGGATGATCCCGTTGTCTGGTCCACCACCCGCCGGTGGATGGTCCGCCGGAATGTCCGGGTGCGCTGCTGGGCAGACCGCAGTGACGGTTGTTTTTTGCGGCAGGGGTATTGGTGTGGACTGCAGATGTTCCAGGGGCGACCGGTCCGTTTTATCCGCTCGGCTTTTCGGCGTCCGGTCAGGCTGACGGGTCTGCAAGGGGTTTATCGTCTGTCCGGAGAACAGGGACTGACCGGTGTATTGCGGGGTCCCGTCCCATCAGCAGACCGGTTTGATGGACGCGTCATCCAGTACGTCCGCATCGGCCAGTGGGTCCCCAGGCGGGAAACCACGGTGTTCGTCCAGGCTGGCCGGCGGGTGGCTCTGCGGGCGCATGATCTGCCAATGGACCCGGTCCGGCTGGGGATGTTTCTCCTGTCCCCTCCGGAAGACAAGGCGGTTGTCCGGATGCTTGTTCCCCACGCGGGGGCCACGGCCCGATCGCCGATGGATTCCTACGCCCGGTCGGCATGCAGGGTGCTTGCTGACCGGGTGGCGCTCTGGCAGGCCAGACTGATTCGTGACCC